>JAFGIS010000112.1 GCA_016929495.1 Polyangiaceae bacterium
CGACTCACGGCTGTTGACTCTCGACCCGAGGCATCAGATCCGAAACTTGACTCATCCTGCACGGCTTTCGTGCCCCATAGACGCTAGCCGCACGATGGTGCGAGCCGGTGTGTCGTTGCCTCACGGCTGTGCCCTGCTGTTTGAGCAGCCTCCGCGTGTCACCGCCCCGTCTCCTTCGATTTCGAGCGACCGGCCGGGATCATCTGGCACTGCGTGCCGTGGTGGTCTGTTGTCGGAAAGGACTGCGCAGAGCGCTGGCGGCTGCCGCACTCAGACAACGCGGCCGCGAGCTCGTGCACGACTTGGGTCCCGTGTCTGCGTGGCAGCCCGGTCTGCAGGGAAGGGCACAGAACAGGACAGGGAGTGTTCGCCACAGGATCCGGCGGCTTCGCCCAGTTCGAGGCCGTCGAGTCCTGCGGCGAATCACGCAGACAGGGCGGCAGGGCGAGGCTTTGCTGAACGTGAGCCTCGGCTCACAAGGGCACGTGGTCTCAATCAGAAGACGCTCCGGCCGCGCCGTCGCGAACGGACCCACGTCACCATGAGCAAGAGTGCAGCCGCGGCCACGCTCGGGGTGGCTTTCGAGCCGCGTGTACTGCAGGTGCAGTTCTCGACAGGTTCGCCACAGAGCGGACTGAAACCATGCCGCGGAGTGGGATCACACGCCGAGTCGTCCGGCTGCGGTGGATGCAGAGCGCACAGCCCCGCTAGATCGTCAGGAGTCGGATCATGCGCTAGGCCGGGACCTTCCCGCTCCACCATCAGCGAGATCGCGTTGTTGGAATGGCCGAGCCCGAAGACATGGCCGCTCTCGTGCGCCAGGATCGTCACAACCCGTTCACGGCTGAAGACGACGAGGGCGCCAGACTGCACCGACACGTCGGAGCCGTACACTTCGCCGGTGTAGGGGTTGATGTGCGTGGTGGTGATGGCCAGGGCTTCCGGATCGAGGCCTTCCCAATCATCCACGAATACCCAGATGTTGGCGTTCGGTCCGGAGGTATTGTTCTCGATCTCATCGCAGGTCACAGCCGGAAACAGGAAGCCTCGAGCCGAGCAGGGGCCGCTGGTGCATTGTGCATCATCCCATTTCGACATCGCCTCGCTGACCAGCGAGACGGTGCCTTCGTAGTCGAGCCCGAGCAGTCCGGACCCGCGCACGTTCACGGAGTACGACAGACAATGCTGCACGAAGAAGAACGGCTTCCCTCCCACGGGACAGCGCGTGATTGCGTCTTCGGTGCAAGGCGTTTTGCTGCTGCTGAGCTGACAGGTGTTGGCGATGCAGTAGGCGTGCGCACCTGGAGCCAGCACTAGTGTGAAGGCAAGAGCGCCCGTCCGAATCGCGGAACGGCCCTTGCTGCAACGAGCTCTACACGCGGTGAAGGCTCGTTCCAGCAAGGACCTTCGGCCAAGCAGGGCCGGCGTCCTCGGTTGTTGTCCGGCAGCGTTCCCTTTGACGGGACACCGCCGTTGGACCTGGCCGAACAGAGAACGCCTCAACACGCTCGGACCCCTACCCCGCTGCGGAACGCAGCGCAACCAGGGTGCGGATACGTCCTCAGAGCCTGAGCGCCAACCCTAGCGTGCCAATCAGAAGCGGCGTGCCGGACTGGACCGTCTGCCGATTCGAGAGCCTGATCGTAGCTCTTTTCAGCGGCACGACAAGATCACCGAGCAGGCGCACGGCGAAACGCGATTCCACGTACAGCTCCAGGCCCGCGCCGCCGTATGCGCAGCCGTACCAGTACACGTCCGAATACTCGAGGAAGTTCACCGGCGGCGGCCCACCGGGGGGGCCTGGCCTTCGATTGCCGGCTGGAACGGGTGTGACGGGTTGCTGTCCCCGCACTCCGAGTCGATACAGGGCCGGCCCGGCGCTGGCTGCGACGCGCACGCGCGACCCCAGGCGTCCGCGCCAGCCCGCGCCCAGGAGGGCCACCTCTTGGTCGATGTTGACCGCCTGCGTCGAGCTCCCAACGATGCCGAACGCGGGGGCGGCTGTCCGGAGCTCGAACACCCACGAGGTCAGCGGGCACCACTCGAGTCCAAGCGATGGCGCGAACATCCATGGGAGCGCCTGCGAATCGCCGCCAGGGCCCCAGAGCGAGCTCGCTCCTGCCATGACTTCCCACGCGGGTTCGGGCGGAGCCGTCTCTGGGCGAGAACCGGCGCCGGTTTCGAGCCTGCTGGGCTCGCGTGAGGCGGTGCGGGCCATCTTCTTAGGCGTCCCACGCGGGCCAGCAGCGGCAGGCTCGGGCTGCCGTGCGCCGACGGGCACGTCGTGTGCCGATCCACCGGAAGCTGCGGTTGGTGGCTTGGGTCGTGGGTAGCCCAGTTGCAGCAGTCCGCCGTGCAGCAGGTCCGTTGCGCGAATGGCAAACACGGCAGGCGAGTCCACCGACCGCCTTTCCTCGGGGACTCGGCGGACCAGGACTCGTTCGGCTCGTTCGTCACGCATCCAGACGATGCCCGAGACCGACTCCGGTGACGAAACGATCGCCACCGCCGCCGCGCCCGCCTCGCGCTCAGCCACAGTCTTCAAGAGCAGTATCGACGGCGCGGCAGTCGACGGGACAGTGCGCACGTCGAATCCGGCAGCCACGAGCTCCGCCCGCAGTCGCGTGGCGATTTGTGTGTCGCGTTGCTCGGCTACGCTTGGCACGACGAGCACGACTCGCAGCTCGGCCCATGCGGGTCGCGTGAACAAGAACCCGACGCCAAGCACCCATCCGGGCAGCCACCTGCCCCCAAGCCTCAAAATCCTGCCGTCATTTCCCGAGCTACGCCCGCATAGGGTCCATGCGGAAAGCGTAGCAGATACGCCCTTGCCGCCTCCAGAGCGGCCTTGCCGTCTCCCGATTTCTTCAGCAGCACCATGCGACGGCCGAGCGCCTCGGGGATCCAGGCGCCGGACGGCGCCTCTGCCGCGTACCGCTCGTACCAGATCACGGCTTCGGTTGGCCTCGATTCGACCATGCGCCCGAGGAAGAAGGCGGCCGCAGCTGCGTCCGCGCGCGTGCCGAATCGGCTCCTCACAGCCAGGTAGGCGCTCGAGGCGATGTCCTTGCGCCCGACGAACCGGGCAGCGTGTCCCAGCGCCATCAGTTCGCCGGAGGATGCCGACCTCAGGGCTTGGGAGAGCCCCTGCTCTTCGGCCTGCGCCACGACCGTCTTGTAGCTACCCTGGCGACAGAGCTGGGCCCAAGGCTCTCGAGCCGCACGGGGCCTGAGCGTGTGCGGGCCAGCCGAGAGAGGCCTTTCGGCCGGGACATCCACCGTTATCGTTTCGGTCACGTCGGCAGGTTCGGTGCTCGTCGGTTGACCGTCCGGCTCGCCCGGGTCCATCGGCGTGCCGAAGTCGTGGCGTGCGGCCGCGCCCGAGCTCGTTTCCGTTGCGCCTGCGCGGTGCACGAACTGCTGCGCCCCCCGGATTTCCACGGGACTGTCGATACCGGGCCCCTCCACACGCACGGCACCTGCGCGCATGTCCACTTCCAGCGTCTGTGTACGGGCATCGAACGAGAGATCGAAGGACGTTCCTGTCACGTGTACCGTGTAGGGGCCCGCAATGACGCTCCAGTTCGTCCGTGGCCGGTGGACGACGTCGACGCGAGCCCGCCCGTTTTCGAGCAGCACTTCGGCGCCATTCGGCATCGTGCGCGTGACGCGAGCGTGGGAGAGCGGCTGCAGAGCGACGCGGCTCCCGTCAGAGAAGTCGATGTCCCAGTGAGCTCCAGCGGGAGGACTCACGTAGGCCCCGAGCTGTCCCGTTCGACCCTCTGGTCCCACTCTGAAACTGATGTTGCCCTGTGAGGAGGGGTACAGCAGCCAACCGAGCGGCATCGCCATGGCCAGGGCCGCAGCGAGCACGCTCGCCAGGCGCAACGCGTGCAGCCGCCCTCGGGAACGCACCAGGTCGACTAGTGCGACTCGCGCAGCCACGGCAGCGGCCGGCCTCTCTGGCACCACGAGGTGCTCGCGAACCAACCGACCCGCCCTCTGCAGATGCGGCTGGGTCATGGTTTCTCCTTCGTGCTGTCCAGCAACTCGCGGAGAACGTGATCGCTGCGCGCCAGAGCAGCGAATCGCTTCTCAGCTCGCGCCAGCCAGCGCTTGACCGTGGCCAGCGAGCAGCCGCAGCCGGCGGCGGTTTCCGCAAGGTTGCACCCCTCCACATGACGCAGAACGAAGGCGGCTCGGCTGTTCGCATCCAACCGATCCAAGGCTCCATACAGATGACGGATGCCCTGTGCAGCGGCCGCGTCATGCGGCATGCACGCGCCCAGCCCACTGGCCTCCTCGAGTCCGACCAGTCGCCGAATCGCCCGTTTGCGCAGTTCGTTGCGCGCGATACGCAGGACGACACTCACGATGAAGCTGCGCAGGGCGTCCGGGTCGCGCAGTGTGGGACAGCGCCGCACCACCGTGATGAGCACGTCCTGCGTCAGATCATCCAGGTCGCGGTCGTTGCCAAGGGTTCGAACCAGAACGCGCTGGACCAGGCCTACGTACCGATCGTACAAGGCAGCCACGGCGTTCGGCTGTTGGGCGACCAGGCCGTCGAGAAGCGCTCGTTCCGGTGTTGTGCCGACCGGCAGCACCAACAGCCGACCTTGGCGTGACGAGGGGGCCGGTAGGGTCGCGCTTTGGGTAGTGGGCGTCGACGGCACGGATCAGTACACAGTGTGGCACTATGCCCATTCAGGCTCACGCAACCAGGTCTCCCGGACCGCGGTTCGGTCGTGACGAGGCGACAGCGCGGAGATGGCTGGCGCGTAGCCGCGGCGGCAGGGACTCCAGCCTGCTAGTCGACGGACAATCCGAGGCAGTGGCGCAAGGCCGAGTGGCGCTGCGACACGCAGAAAGGAAGCAGCGCTCGCGCACGTTCGGCCGCGGAAAGCCCTCCAGGAGCCGAACCAGCGACCGAGAGCACATTGGCAGCCACGGTCACGTCGCCCGAAGCAAGCAGGCCCACGCGGCACGCGACTTGCTCGACGGAACGGAGCCATCCCACGAAATCGAGCGCATTGGCGCGGCCCAGCACGTTTTCTGCCGCGCTCGTCAGGCGCTCGCGTCTGGCCGCGTCCAGATGCTCCAACAGGGTTGCGGCGATCTCTTCTTCGTGCGGGCCGAGCTCGAAAACGGCGCGTACGGCAGGGCGGGCGGCCGCTAGCCCAGCTAGCAGGAGCGATCGGACTTCGTCCGCTGACCCGAGCACGCTGATGATGCGCCATCCAGGCCGCGCGTAGGTCAGGTGGTGCGCTGCCAGAAACGCGATCTCGCCTGCGCTTCGACCTCTGAGCACGGGCTGGCCCAGCTCGACGCCGAGTGGGCCGAGCAATGACAGCCGCGCGCCGACCAGGGCTTCGGTGGGTTTGATGTAGATCTCCGGTTCGGGCAAGCCTAGGAGTCTCGCCGCCCACGCGCAGCAACGTACTGCAGTGATCGTGCTCGTATTGGGGTCCACACGCTGCTTCGGTGGCATGATCGAAGCGTGCGAGCGGCGTGTGAGCCACGTATCGAGCGCGACCGGCTCGATCATGGCCGCGATATCGTCGAGCAGCGCACTGTGTCCATCAGGGAGGAGTTCTGTCCAAGTGGCTTCGTCCAGGGCCGACCGGGGTGTGGGCAATGCATCCGGACGGAACTGGGAGAAGATCGCCTGCTCTTCGGGGTCGGCTTCACCGAGCGCTACGAGGGCCGAGCAGCTCAGGTAGCGGCGGTCCTGGTCGTTGGATCGCCCCAGCAGTCTGCCGAGAGAGCGATAGACCGTAACCTCGGTCGGACCCAGAAATGCCGCCGCCTCCAGTGCTCGTGCGGCTAGAGCGTGCTCGCCCATCACCTCGAGCAGGCGCGATTGCTCGAGGCGGGCTGCGAGGTTGTTCGGATCCAGGCCGACCAGCGTCTCGAGCGTGGCGATGGCGGCGCGCGGTTCGTCGAGCCGCTCGCACTGCAGCGCGGCCAACTTGGCGAGCAGCTTGCACTGGTCCCCCAGGGCGTTCGAGGCCTTCAGCCGATCGATCTGTCGCGCATAGGCGGACGCGAGTGCGGCCGGATCGTCGGCGCGAACGAGCTCGGCTTCGATAGCCTCGAAGGCGCCTGGTACCCGCGGATCGTCCTCGATGGCGGCTTCATACAAGGCGACGGCTCTGGACGTGTTGCCCACTCGCTCGCTGCACAGACGCGCTGCATCGACCAAGGCGCGCGCGCGCATCGGCCGGTCTGTGTTGAGCTCGGCGATCTGCACCGCGGTCGCAAGTGCGGCCTCCCACATTCCCGAGGCCTCGTTGACCGCGCGCAAACGTTCGAGGACGTAGATCGCGTCGGGCATGAGCGCGCTCGCGATTCCGATGGCTTCACGAGCCGCCGCGAGAGACTCGTCCGTGACGGCACGCAGCGCTTTGACCCGCGCCCCGGAGGTTTCTAGATGAGGTACGAGCCTGGCGAGTAGCGCCACGCGCATGGCGGCCTCGCCGTTGGCGTACGCGAGCTCCGAGCGCGCCTCGAGCGCTGGCACGTGCTGTGGCGCAAAAGCCAGTGCTCGGTCGAGCAGGGACGATGCGACAGCCGGATATCCGCGTTCGTTCTCGATGGCGGCCAGAGCCACCAGCGCATTGGCCCGTCGTTCACTCGCTTCGTTCCCGAGTAGCGTCTCAGCGTACTCGTAGGCGCGACGAGCTGCCTCGACGTCGCCCGCGGCTCGGTGCGTGTTGGCTTCCGTCAGCAGCCGGTCGACGTGTTCGTCGGCACGCTGCAGGCCGGAACGAAACAGCTCGTCGAGCTGGCCGGCTGCACTGCCGCGCAGCGTCCGATGGCCAGCCAACTCCAGGACCAACGTGCTCAAGTCGCCTTCGTCCCTGACGTCCAGGGCGAGCGGCACGCCTTGGCCCACTGGCAAGTGGGCAGGGAGAGCCAGGGTGCGGCCGTTGGGATCCGTGGCCCCGTCTTCCGACGGCGTTGCTGCAAGCACGATAGCCACCCGCATGACGGTGCGACCCTAGTACCTCGCGTCTGTTCGAGCGAGGGGTATTTCGACGCCCGCGACCGGGCTAGGGCGTCGGAATACCCCCTCGCCGTGCCAGTTCCGCTCGGCGACCCCCGGTTCTCGGGCCTCGACTGCTTCGAGGCCCGAGCTTCGGGCGGGGCTTCGGACCCGGCGTTACCGGTGGTTCGGCCCGGCGTGCCGGGAAAGCCAATAGCAATAACAGGATTGCCTTCTCCGGCCATGACCAGTAGCAAAGAACTGATACGGCTTCTCACCAGAAGCCCGAACCGAGCTTGGGCTTCCTCCCTCGACATCCCCCGACCGGTCCACCCACAATGAACGTGAGTACGGCAAGCATCGAGAGCGCACTGGCCCCGATCCTGGGGCGGCGCAGCATTCGGGCCTATGAAGACAAAGAGGTTCCCGCAGAGCTCGTCGACGCCCTGCTTCGGGCGGCGATGGCGGCTCCCTCGGCCGTGGCGCGAGATCCGTGGCGGTTCGTGGTCCTGCGATCGAAGGCGGTGCGCGCCGACATCGCGAGCGGTCTGCCGAACGGCGGGATGTTGGCTTCGGCCGGCGTTGGGTTTGCAGTCTGCGGAGAGCTCGAGGCCGCGCACGATCGTCAGTTGAGCTACCTGCTTCAGGATTGCTCTGCGGCCATCGAGAACCTCCTGCTTGCAGCACACGCTCTCGGGCTCGGTGCCGTCTGGTTGGGGGTGCACCCTCGCGAAGCGCGCATCGCGCACGTGCGCCGCGCGCTTGCCCTGCCCGAGTCCGTGCTGCCCATCTCGTGCATCGCCGTCGGCTTCCCGGCCGAGCGCAAACCGGCTCGCACGCGTTACAGCGGCGCCTGGGTTCACTACGACAAGTGGTAGTCGCCTCGTTGGTGCCGGCAACTCACGGGTCGGGGATGAACTTGGTGTCGCGGTGCACCGCGGGCACAGCGGGATTTTCGGGAACGAGCTCCTCGCACAGCACCGACACGCATGCGTTGCCGAACGCCAGCTGCGATGAGACGGGTACCGGCGTCCAGCTCTGCTCGACGGGCACGCCATTCAACAGCAAGCGTGGCCCGTGGGGCAGTCCCGAGGCCTGGATCAGAAGCCCGTCGAAAGCCAAGAAGAAGTGAACGGGCTCGACTCCCGGCGCCTGCACGACCCAGTCGCCGACGCTGCCCACCGAGAAGGGAACCGCGGGCGTTCCCCACACGAAACGAACCGTCGGTGCTGGGCCGGAACCTGCCAGGATTCTGAGAACCGTCTGGAACGCGGAGATCGTCATGTTCGTTCGATTGGATCGCGTGCGCCGTTCCCGTGCGGTCCGCGTGTCGCGCGCTTGCCGATGACCGGCTGCTACCTACTCCTCGGTTACGACGTTGGCTTCCGCATTGTCCCGTTGGTTGATCCTGTCCCTGACTGACGGAACGAAGAACTTGAACGCAATGATCGCCACGATCGCGATGACGCCGACCAGAACGAGGTACTCCGTCATGCCAACGCCACGACGCTTCCAGAGAAGCCTGTTGAGACTGATGGCCATGGACTTCCTCCTGGTGGGGCGCGGGCCGGTCTCCAGAACCGGACAGCCCACACATCGCCCCGGGCAAGACGGGCGCTGCCGAAATCCTCTTGGTCTAGGACCGACCCACGACGGGCAAGATGCCACAAAGCGCCGCGGCGGCGACTCCTATGGGAGGTCTGCCTCGCTTCGACCGAAACGTGGCGCCAGGTACAGGGTGAACGGCGAGAGGCGCTGCAGAGCCTCGGCGACCCGGGTGAGGGTGTGGTGCTGTTCGGCTGGCCGGAGTTAGGTCCCGACCTGTCGCAGTTGCGGGTGCAGCCCGGCTCAGGAGCGCCCCACGCGACTTCGCCACGCTATCCTGGCCAGATCGACGCCTGCGCGCACTTTGGCCCGATGGGTCAGCTTGGAGCCGGGCACGTCGCGCCACACGAGCAGCGGCTCCTCTTGGATGCGATCGATGGGGATGGCATGGCGACCGCGAGTGACACGGCTCAGCAGCTCCACATCGAACAGCCAGCGAGAGAGGAACGGTCGGGCGAGCGCCTCTTCGAGGGCCGGGGTGCGGCGGAAGAACTTGGCGCCGCACTGGGTGTCGTAGACGGGGAGATTGAGGGTCAGGCTGGCTGCCGTCGCGAAGACCCGACCCAAGTAGTGGCGCGACGTCACCCTTCCGATCTGGCGACCCAGGAGTCTGACGCGCGACCCCAGCAGGATGTCGCATCTGTACTCGCGCATGCATGCCAGCAGTCGCAGTATCTCCTCGACGGGTGTGGACAAGTCTGCGTCGAAGAACCCGACCGTCTCGCAACCGCTCGCCAGCGCTCGGGAGAGCCCACGTCGCACCGCCTCGGCCTTGCCCTGATTGATCGCCATGTCCATGACGGTGACCCTGCCCGGGCGATCGCGCTCGAGCCGCTGCAGCAGCTCGAGAGTGGTATCCGTCGAGCCGTCGTTCACCGCCAAGAGCCACACTCCGCACGCAGAGTCCACGAGCTTGACCAGAGCCTTCAGGTCGAGCCGTCGGGCCTCGTTGTAGCAGGGCATGACCAGACCCTGCTCTATCGATTCGGTACGTTCCATCGGCGTTGTGCGAGCACCCAGATGCTGAGGCCCGGAATGAACAGCGAACGGCGGGCGGCAGCGACGCCCAGCGCCGCATCGAGCCGAAGCACGGCCGATACGAAACGCGTCGGCAGCGGCGGCCACGACCACGTTCCGACACTTGCCCACCCGTGAGCTTCTGCGGGCGCCGACGATGAACTGGCACGACGGCGTGCGACCAGCTCCCCGAGCTTGCACAACGACCGCGGCAGGAGCAGCGAGGAGAAAAGGCCTCCCATGAGTACCGGCGCCACCTCCGCCTCATCGAGCGCTTGCTTGAGCTCGCAAACCGAGTAGCGCCGCACGTGGCCGAGTCTGACGTCGTGCGCAGTGTACAGCGACTGCCACGCAGGCACCGAGACCAGCAGCCTGCCCTCCGAGCGTATGGCGGGCGCGACCTCGTCGCGGAGCAATGCGCGGTCGTTCGGCACGTGCTCGAGCACGTCAAGCGCCAGCACCCAATCGTACTGCGTTGGAGGGATCTCGCGCACGAAGCGCAAACAGGTACCTCGCGCCAGTGTCTCCGAGCCGAGCCAGCTGTCATCATAGCCCGAGTCGACGCAGGTAATCGAGCTATTGCGCGGCAATTGGCCGAGCAGGTGCCTGGCCAGATATGCGTCGCCCGAACCGAAGTCCAGAACGTCGACGGGCCGCCGGGATCCGAGGTGATCCAGGACAATGCGGGCGAAGAACGCCGCCCGGGCCGTTTCCCATGGATGACGACGGTGGGGCATGCCCGACGACTCACGCAAGTCCATCGAGCAGTAGCCTACACGACCGCCGTCGATTTGCGACCGCCACGGACCAGCGCCCGAAGATAGTCCGGGCCTCGGGCAAGCGGGCTAGCGTCCTGTCTCCGTTGTGCCCTGTCTTGGAGACAGGGCACTATGCCCCTGACATGGCTGGAAGCGCCGGATCCGCCGAAGCAAGCCGGCGCGAGGACTCCAGGTGGTCCTCCAGGCGCCCTTCCAGGTGGTCCACCAGGAACTTCGTGTAGTCCTCGTAGTGCATGAACAGCGCTCCGTACCAGGCAGCGTAGCGCACCGCTCGCGGGTTCTTGAGCATGACCTCGGCCAGCATTTTGAGCCACAGGCCGCCCCAGGGCCGCCCGAATACGATGCGACGGACCATCTGGACGAAGACGCCGGCGGCCCAAACTGGGCGCGAGCCGCTCAGACCCAAGTGATGACGCGAGAGGTCCAGCTCCAGGGCCATGCGTCGCACACGTCCGAGATAGGCTTCCGGTGTGTAGACCGTTCGCACGATGCGCACCATGTCCCTGAGGATGTCCGCCTTGGGACGCAGAGGCACGAAGTTCAAACCTTCCGCGGCCTGGTCATTGCCCATGCCCGGCTTGACCACGGCAAAGTCGGTGGAGAGCCGCCCTTCTCGCTGCAGCCGTCGTGACAACTGGGTGCTGGGCAGCGCGAACAGAAGGCCCACCATGTTGACAGGGACCGCGCTGCGCTCGATGCAGTCGATCATGCTGTCCGCCACGCGCTCGGACTCACCGTCGAAGCCGAGCACGTACCCGGCCCAGACCATCAATCCGTTCCTGGTCAGCTTGTGGATGGACTCGACGATGTCGCGCCGCGTGTTTTGTTTCTTCTGCGTCTTGGCCAGTGCGTCTTGTTCCGTCGTCTCGATACCGACGAAGGCACCGATGAAGCCGGCACGCGACATGAGCCTCAGTAGCTCGTCGTCGTCGGCCAGATTGAGCGAGACCTCGGCCCCGAACTCGAATGGCCATCTGTGCGCGGCCTGCCATTTCTCCAGCGCCAGAAGGAGCTTCCTGACCTCCTTCCTGTGGCCGATCAGGTTGTCGTCGACGATGTCGACCTGACCACGGTAGCCGAGTCGATAGAAGAGTTCGAGCTCCGCGACGACTTGCGCTTCCGTCTTGCAGCGAGGCACGCGCCCATACAGCTCGATGATATCGCAGAACTCGCAGTTGAATGGGCAGCCGCGAGACCATTGCAGTCCCACGTAGAAGTAGTCGGAAATCCTGACCAGATCCCAGCGCGGCAACGGGGATTGAGCCATGTCGGCCAAGGTCTCCGCTCGATAGACGTGGGCCGCCTCACCTCGCTCGAGATCGGCCAAGAACCGCGCGAGCGTGACTTCGGCCTCTCCGAGCACGAGGTAGTCGGCGCCGTCGTAGATGTTGGGGCTGCAGGTCGCGTCCGGGCCGCCCGAGACCACGAGCTTGCTCAGCGCCTTGGCCCGCTCGATGAGCTCCAGGTGATCCTGCTGCTGACTGATCATGCCGCCCATCATCACGATGTCGGCCCACTTGAGTGTTTCGTCGTCGAGCGGGTCGACGTTGCGATCCACGAGCTTGAGCTCCCAGTGCTTCGGCAGCAGCGCCGCTACTGTCATCAGGCCTAGAGGGGTGCCGGGCGTCTTCGCGCCAGCCAGCGCACACGCGGAGCGGTAGTTCCAGAACGTAGCAGCGCGGAACTCCGGATTGACGAGCAGACAGCGAACCGGAATGGGGCCGGGCTGCTGGCCCGAGTTCTTGGTCATCGAGTCATCCATTGCGAGTTCGGGGAACGGCCGGGTTGGGGCATCTCTGGCCCAGAGCCCGAGCCGCACGCGGGCCCATAGTAGCCCCCGGAAGTGGGCGCGCCAACCGATTCCCCGACGGGCAGCCGGTGCGAACGCCGCGACGCGCTAGAAACTCGGTGTGTCGTGTGCTGCTCGCATTGGGGTTGGGGACCCGCACGAGCCGTGCTGGGTCAGTGAGCTTGCACAGGCACCCCGAGCGCCGACTGGGCCATCTTCGCGAGCGCTGCGGGCTCCCCGACGAAGTGCAGTGTACGGTGAGTGTGCCGGAGGCTGGCTCCAGGAGCCAGTCGAGCGGCAGGGGAGCTGGTCTCGAGCTCGTAGAAGCCGCCGAGCGACGGCTTGCCCGGGGCCGGGGGACCGTCATTGTAGCTGTTGACTACGTCGCCGGCGTACGGCTGAGCCTGGTGCTCCCACATGCTGTTGACGTATGGGTGGCGCCCTCGGGGCTTGTCGTACTGTACGACGGTCAACAGCCGGGACTGCTCGCTGTAGGCGCCCACGATGGGTTTGGCGCGTTCTGGAGAAAGACCGATCTTGCTCCGGTACTGCCCATCGCATCGAAACGACAGGAAACTGGAGTCCGTGTCCACGCGCAGCCGCTCACTCGGCACTGTGCCGAAATACGTGTCGTTCACGATGGGCCCCTTGCCCTTGGCATCGAACGGAAGCAGGGCACGCGCGTCGCTCGACGGGGCATACTGTCCGAGGATCCAGATGCTGAGCAGCCCCTTGGCTTCGGTCCAAGCCGCCGTGCCCTTGTTCGTGATCGAGTTCTGTGTCTCGAACGCGATCCAGCGCACGTCGTCCGGGATCGGCGCGCCGATGATCCGGGTCACGGCGTCGGCGTCCAAGAGCGCAATGCGCCGCTCGGCCTCGAGCACGAACTCAGTGCCCGAGTAGTTCCTCAGCGTCATCGGGATCCGGAAGAGCACGCTCGTCGGACTCTGCTCCGCGACCGGCCAGGCTCCCTGCTGCAATGGGCTCGGCGTCTGCCAATGGTCCAGATCGAAGGGCGCCCCCGGCACGAAGTACAGGCCGAACTGACCTCCTTCGGGTCCGAGCCAGAACCGGTCCTCCCCGCCGTAGTTGTCGAACGCAGTCCCGACCTTCCCCGCTTCGATGAACGCGTGGTTCACCCATCCGAGGCTCATCGTCTCAGGTGCCACGGCGCTGGTCATGACTCGCCCCTGGTAGGTGGGCGACACGGCGACTCGGCCCCCGTTCGGCGCTACCAGAACGATGACTTGGCTGTGCGTGCGCAGAAAGTCGAGCTCTTGTTCGAAGCTCACACCGTTGTCCTCCTGGTCCTTCGGGGTGACGGGTGCTGCGGTCGCCCGGGTTGGTGCGGTCGAAGAGGCTGGCGGCGGCGTGCTGGTGGTGGCAGCAGCTGGTGCGGCCGTGATTCGCGGCTCCGGGCAAGCGCACGCCACCATGGCCAAAGCGGGTCCCGCAGCGAGCGCCAGGCGGCCGCGCGACAGAGCCGAGCGCCGCGACATACGAAGAACGAGTTCCGACTGCATGCTCGGCATCATCTCGCCCGGCCTGCGCCATGTAAAGCTCGGCCGAGCGTAGCGCCCGGTCCGTGTTCGCAGCCGTTCGGTGGAATCGGCTCGATCATCGGGCCGGACGATGGCGGCTGCACACCCGTCAGGGCTCGGGCACTCGTCCGCGCCGCGGCAGCCTCACGAGGCCGTGCTCGGCCATGATGCTCGCGAAGCGGTCTGCGCTAGCGACCCTTCCACGCAGGCAAGCCAGCCATCATCTGCCGAGCGGTCTCCTTCGCCGCCGTCTCGTCGAGCCCTTGCGAGCGCACCAGGAAACCGGTCATGCCCACCAGCGCCTCATCGTACGATCGCATGCTCCCGTCCGGCCGCGCACAATACAGGCAGTAGTCCCGCTCCGGGTCCCCCATCGCGAAATCCTCCTTCTTTTCCATGGGCATGCCGCAGGAGATACAGCGTTTGGTCGTCATTGATCGATCCTTTCTTCGATTCACGGGGCCAGGAGCCCCAGGTAGTGGTCCAACAGCTCCGCGCCGCGCCGCTTGAGCACGGACTCGCCTGGCGCGAACAGATCGCGGTTGACGAGGTAGTGGTGTACGAGTCCGATCCACGTGTTGAACAGGAGAGGGATGGGCACGCGTCGGATCTGCGAAGCGGCCATCTCCCGTTCGGCGGCCGCCGCGATGTGAAATGCGGTCGCCGACTGGATCCCGATCAGCGTCGCACGGGCCATTGAGGGCAACGACGGGCCCTCCGTGACCAGGCGCGCATAGAAGGCCTCGTGCTGCGAGAGCCCCGCCAGGTGCGCTGCGAGGACTTCCCTGAGCGAAGCCCCGGCCTCGACCAGATCGTGTATGTGCACGACCACGCGCTCGGAGAACTCAGCCACGACCGCGGTCACGAGCGCCTCGCGGGTGGCGAAGTGGGCGAAGATGAGCCCGTGCGAGACTCTGGCGCGCTTGGCGATCTCGAGCGTCGTGGTCGCGCCGAGGCCCTTGCGCGAGAACAGCCGATAGGCTGCATCGAGAATGCGAGCGCGGGTGAGCTGCTTCTGTTCCGTGCGTTGGGGCATCGGCCGACCGACGCAATGAGTGAACACTCATTGAGTATTCACTCAATACAATGCGGGCGGGCGTTCGTCAACGTTCGCAACGCAGGGGTCGCCGCAGGTCCCGGCCTTGACACTCGAGCGCTCCCGGCACAGAACGCCGCAGCGACCATGGCACGGAGGAGTGGCCGAGCGGTTTAAGGCAGCGGTTTTGAAAACCGCCGTACTCGCAAGGGTACCAGGGGTTCGAATCCCTTCTCCTCCGCTGAAATCATTGAGCTTTTTGGAGTCGGGGCTGGCGCGCCCGGATTTCCGGGACAGCGCCTCGAGTCAGGATCTTGCGGAGGCCGGAGACCCGCAGTGTCCGGAAACTCGTCACGCCGAGATGTCTTGGTGCATGGCTCGAAGCGACGCCGCGGGCCATCGGAGCCCGGCAACGACTCCGGTGCTACCGCGCCGTCGGAACCGTCCAGCAACAACGCGGATCCGAGTCCAGAACGACCAGCGGCTGCAGAGGCAGCAGGCTTGGCTGCGGCCGAGGGTTCGCTTGCAGCGGCTATCGGCACGCCACTCCCAGTCGCGCAACGGTTCGGCACGCTGCTGGGCGGGCGCGGGCCTCCGGTTGCGAAGGCTCGACGGCGGGGGTCGACCGAGGGCCCCGCCGCAGTAGCACGCGAAGCTCGGCTTTCGCTCCATGTCGGGGCTAGCTCGCTCGCTCGACATGCTGCAGACGAACCGCTCCCTCCGTGCAGTCGAGGTCGAGAAGCAGTATCTCGGTCGCCGCGCGCGCTGTCACCGAGACGGCGCGTTCGGCCGAGACACCGACGCCATCACCCGTGGTCAGGACGAGGTCGCCGAGGCTGACCTCTCCGTGAACGAGGTGGAGCCACGCGCTTCGCCCCTGGTGGAGCTCATGCGCCACGTGCTGCCCGGGCTCGAGCAGGGCCGAGCACATCAGCGTGTTCTGGTAGATACGCAGCGAGCCGTTCCGAGCATCGGGCGAGGCGACAACACACAGGCGGCCCCGTCGCTCGGCCGCGCTGAATCGTTTCTGCTCGTGGCGGGAGTCCAGCCCAACCTGGGTGGGGCACAGCCAAATCTGGAAGATGTGCGCCCAGTCGGTCCGCGACGCGTTCTTGTCGCTGTGCCGAATTCCGCGTCCGAAGCTCATGTGCTGGAACTCCCCTGCCCGCAGAACACCCAGCCGACCCATCGAATCCTCGTACGCCAGCGTGCCCTCACGAACGTAGGTGATGATCTGGACGTCGTGACGGGGGCGTGGCGGGATGTCTGCCTCGGGTGGCAGACGGCTTTCGTTGAGCATTTCGAGCGCGCCGAAACCGTCGGCGAGCGGCGTCGCTGGAGCATGCGGGTGGAACGTGAGCCAGAGCTCGCGGCTACCGCGCAGGTCGTGGTGGCGCTCGTTGGCCCTACGGATCGTGATCATCGGCCCGTGCTCTTTCGGAGGAGCGTACCCAGCCTGTCCGTGTCGTTTTCGGTTTCTGCTGAAGGCAGTCGCCGGCACGCGTGCGACGACCGTCGCAGACGCTCCAATAGGTGCGTTACGGCCTTTGTTGCCAGACGTGACACCTCATGCGGGTTGTCGCTGTGGAGTGCCGCCTCGTCGAATACGGCGGCGATGAGTTGGCCGAGCGGCGTGCTCGTTCGAGCGTGAGTTCTCATGGTCTACCTCTCGCCTGCACGGGCCTTGCAGCGACAGAGTGGGTCACCGCGAACAACGTGCTCGCCAGCGAGGCGACCAGGGGGAGACCCAACGCAACGGCTCCAGGAATCCGCATTCTGTTCAGCATGATCGGCTCCCTGCATTCCTTACGCCGCGACGCTCTTCCGTTCGGGGAGCGGAGACAGCTTCGTCCAGCAGTAGCCACACACAGTAGCCGCGCGCATGCCCATGTGCTTGCAGACAGGGCACTCTCGCAGCTCGGGCTCCGGGCCCAGCGCCAGCTCCTGGACCAGACCAGCGAAGGCCGCGGCCAGAGCACTGGGTGGACTTGAGCCACCGTCGGCACCCGTCTGTCCGGGAAGGCGCGAGATCTCACGCTCGACGGCAGAGACGATGGCACGAAGTCGAGAACGCGTAGCCTGTGGGGTGTTCGAGTGCGGGCTGACCATGAGGCACCTCTGGCCCACGCGGATGCATATTGCGGGCCATCGGTCTGTCGGGGTCCCCTGGCGTCTCTACGCAACGGCAGAACCCTGGTGTCCTGCCACGGCGTTTGCGGCGGCGCCCTGGCCCTCACCGCCGATTCCCATGAGCGGGATGCCCCTTGGCGGCTCTCCCGACCGGCGGCTTCTGGCGCCGGTCGTCTGCGTCGCCTGCGGCACCACGTGGCCGTTCCCGGTCTGGGCTGAGCATCGTGTGGTCCACGCAGTCAAAATGAAGTACCCTTCACATCAATTTGAAGGAGTCGGATCGTCCATGCACGCCAACGAACTGGACCACAGGGAGCTGTTGGAGCTCGACCCGGAGGGCGGGGTGATCCGGTTCGCCGGACAACGCGCGCTGTTGCTCGACGCTGTGGCGATGGGGCTGTTGCGCAAGTACCTGGCCGAGAACTTCGGCCTCGCTGCAGCCCGCGCGGTGCTCACGCAGTTCGGCTTCGCCCATGGTTGGCGCCTGGCCGAGGCGATGCAAGCCGAATTTCAGTGGGACAGCGAGGAGGACTGGCGCCGCGCGGGTACCCGCATCCACGCACTCGAAGGGCTTTTCCGCGTCGAACCCAGAAACAGGAGCTTTGTTTCGAAGGAGGGCGTGATGGTGGTCGCCTCGTACGAGGCAGAGCAGCACCTGCTGCACTTCGGTCGTTCCGACGTACCAGTGTGTTGGACCATCTGCGGTCTGACCAGCGGCTACATCAGCCGGAGCCATGGCAGAGAGATCTACGTTCTCGAAGATCGCTGCATGGGCAAGGGCGATGGGGCTTGCCACCTGCTTGGGCGCACGCGTGAGGAGTGGGGCGACGAGCGCGCCGAGGAGTTGCGGTTTTTCGAGGCAACTCGGCTCAAGGAGTGCCTAGACGTCTCACTTCGACGGGTGACTGAGACGCTGAAGGCGACTGAACGGAGGCTCTTCGAGCAGCGCCGAGCGCTGGTCCGCGTGGCGCGGAACGTCACGGAGCCATTGGGGATCATCGCCAGGAGCCCCAAGATGCAGCAACTCGTGGACCTATCACGCCGCGTGGCAGGCGTCGACTCTACTGTCCTCATCACCGGCGAGAGTGGGACGGGCAAGGAGCGGATTGCGCGGCTCGTTCACGATGAGTCCATGCGTGCGGCGGGTCCGTTCATGGCAGTCAACTGCGGCGCAATTGCCGAGACGCTCCTCGAAAGCGAGCTCTTCGGACACGCGCGCGGTGCCTTCACGGGCGCGACGCAGGACCGCCCGGGCCTGTTCGAGGAGGCCAACAGCGGGACGCTGCTGCTGGACGAAATCGGCGAGGTCTCGTCGGGCATGCAGGTCAAGCTCCTGCGAGTACTCCAGGAAAGGGAAATTCGGCGTGTCGGCGAAAACAAGAGCCGCCGGATCGACGTGCGCGTCGCGGCCGCCACAAACCGGGATCTCGCTCGCGGCGTCGCGGCCGGCACGTTCCGGCAGGACTTGTACTACCGGCTCAAAGTCGTCGAGCTGCACGTCCCACCGCTCCGCGAGCGCAGAGACGATATCCTACCGCTTGCCCGGGTGCTGCTCGCCGACGCTGCGCTTCGCATGAGGCGCAAGATACTAGGACTCGCCCCGTGCGCCGCCGACCAGTTGCTGCGCTACGACTGGCCGGGCAACGTGCGCGAGCTCGAGAACGCCATGGAGCGCGCCGTCGCACTTGCACGCGGCAGCCGCGTGGAACTCGAGGACCTACCGGAGGAGGTCCGCCAGGCTGCGCCCGCGCCCGTCGCCACCCGAGGGGGAGTGCGGCCGCTCGATGAGATCGAGAAGGAGTACATCCTCGCGGCGCTGGAACTGAACGGCTGGAACCAGACGCATACGGCGGCACAGCTCCGGATCGGCACAGCGACACTGTACCGCAAGCTCAAACGGTTCGGGATGATCGGCGGTCGTCACCCGAAGGCGAGCGCCTAGGCCACGCCGACCGGGCCTCACTACCGGAAGCCCGGACTCCGTTCGGCCTTCTTGCCGGCACCCAAAAACAAGTGACTATGGGCGCACAGTGCTGGCCTTGTCGGGTTTGCGCGGGCCCTTCGGCCTCGGAGGAGGGTTCTCGAAAACCCGACCGAGCACCGGACGAGGGGCCTCGGGCGCAAGAAAAGCCGACGGCCCAACAGCGTTGCTGGTCAGGATCCCGAAATGGGGGTACGTGGTTCGGAGAAGCGCTTCTCAGTCGCTCGAAGACCCAATGTCTGCGAGGATCGGGGAGTCAGCACAGGAAGAAGTCCGAAATGTCTGAAGGTACAGTCAAGCGGAAGACCGATCGCGGATTTGGTTTCATCAATACCGGAAGCGGCAGGGATCTGTTTTTCCACATGTCGGCCGTGGAGGGCACAAGTTTCGATGAACTGAAGGAGGGGCAGCGCGTCTCGTATACCGAGGGCATGGGCAAGAAGGGCCCGTGCGCCGAGAACGTTCGCCCCATTTGAGCGAAGGCGCCAAATAGAGAGCCCAGCAGCACGTCATCGCGTCGCGGTGGCGTGCGCCGGGTCTGTTCGCAACGCACCCCACCCCGAGCGCGCCTCTCAATCGAAACGCGGCACTAGCCCAACGCGTGTGCTTGGCATCGGGGTCGATGTTGCCAACGGATCACCGGAAGCGAGCCCGTGGCGGACCGAACGAGATGCACCCTTGGCCATGCGCCGTCAGGGCGTGCCGCGCTCGCATCGTGCATTCGATGCGCCACACCAAGCCGCTCGCGTATCGCAGGCGCCATTGACCATTGCCGAACCACAACGACCGGAGCTCTTCGGCGGCCGCAAGTATCATGCGTACCATGGTCGCCCCGTGGCCGAGACGGTGACCCGCCTGGATGGCTTCGGCGGGCGTGGCGGGCCACTGAGCTGCCGCGATGAAACCGGCGATGCGCTGTTGCCAGCACGGATCGTTCATGGGCTCGAACTGGCATGCGGTCATGAAGGGCTCCGAGAACGGGTTTGTTTTCGAGGGGAAGCGTTCTGCCTGTTGCTTGTCGCTCTTGGCTTGACAACGCACTTCAACTACTTCTTGTCGTGGCGCCTGGCCTTCGGTGACTCGCTTCCCCTGTGGCTCTCATTTCGAGTGACCCGACGGCTTCGATCCGAAGCATTGTCTTTCCCGCGGATGAGTGCAAGCAGAAGCCGCCCGGCAGGGGATGTCGCCGCACGAAGACTCTGCTCATTGGGGGGGCCATCCCAGCGTCGCTTTTTGCGACGTCAGACGTTCGGACTTCCTAATGGTCCGAGGCGCTCGCAGGACCCAAGTAGACAGAGACGAGATCGAAGGACGGACTCGGAGAGCCGGTGCCCATCAGGTATCGAGCGCGCCGCGGCCACGTGCGCTGACGTCAAGGGCAGCATCCAGAAGTCATTCGGCAATCCATGATCGGTATCTTCCCTGCTCCGACGGACTCTCAGGGAAGCTGCAGCATGGGGAGATCGAGAGTATCGTGCGCGATACCGCAACAAAGGCTTCCGCGTGCGGCAAGCTCATCGAGGCGGCTCTCGGTCGGGGCGGTGAGGACAACATCACCGTCGTCTTGGCGGAGGCGCAGGGCGCGGGCTTGACTCCCTCGACGGGCGGCGGGTGAGCGCATGTCGCTCGAGAGGCAGCTCCGCCTTGGATCTCGTGCACGGTCAAGCGCACGACCTGAGATCACGAGCCCCCGGTGGTTGTTGGCAGCATGGGTGCCACTGACCTCACAAGGATGCATCTCGGAAGCGTTGCAGAGAAGGTCGTGCACTAGTGCCGCGTTTCGATCGAAGCGATGGTTTCTGGGCCGCCCCCGACCGGGCGAGGGCGGCCCAAAACCCGCCGCTTCCCAGCGATCTGACTCCTGGCACTCCTGGTTTTCGGGCACCGCTTCAATTGAAACGATGCAACTAGTCCTACTGCCGGAAACTTCCAGAAAGCCCGCCCGCCAAGCTCGGTTTCTGGCGAAGTTTCGCGAGAACCGGAGCGGAGCGTAC
>JAFGIS010000113.1 GCA_016929495.1 Polyangiaceae bacterium
CCCGCCGGTGCCCGAGCCGCCCGATGGAGGTGGACCGCTCGTGCCCGAGCCGCCCAGGGGCGGGAGCCCGCCGGTGCCCGAGCCGCCTGATGGGGGTGGACCGCTCGTGCCCGAGCCGCCGAGAGGCGGAAGTCCGCCCGTGCCCGAGCCACCCGACGGTGGTGGGCCGCTGGTGCCCGAGCCGCCCGAGGGCGGCGGACCGCTTGTGCCCGAGCCGCCCAGGGGCGGGAGCCCGCCGGTCCCTCCGGTCCCTTGGGTCGGTGCGCCGCCAGTGGCAGGACCGCCGCCCAACGGCGGGTTCAAAGACCCTCCACCTGCCGCCGCAGCGCCGCCGGTATGCGGTGCGGGGAGATTGCCATCTCCCGCCCCAGCAGAGTCCGGGCCAGAGGGGTTGCTGGGCTCGAAGGGATTGCCGGGACCGCTGGTGGGCGGTGACGTGGCCACGCCCTCCAGGCCTTCGATGGCGCTCTCGCCTGCGCCGGCCGCCGAGAGCGTCATGCCCGGCCCGAGCAGCTCCAGCAGCCCGCGATCCGTGAGCGCGTACAGGCGACCGACGAGCTGCAACAGGCCGTTGATCTGCATGGGTGGGATGCCACGCATCCATCGAGCTGCCGCCTTCTGACAGCTATCGGACACGTCATCGTTCGAGCACGCCGCCTGGATCCGAGGATCCAACTCGAACGCTCCGACGTTCGTTGCGAGGATGAGTCGCTCGCTGGACGAGAGCAGCGCCGTGACCCGAACCTGGGTCTGCTTTCCCGTTTCGCCGCTCAGCCGACTGCTCTCGAGCCCTCCGCTTCCCAGACGGACGGCGAGGGTCGCCTTGGCACCGTCCAGGCGGTAGACGGCTGTGGTCGTGGCCACGTATATCTGCTCATCGTGGGGCGCCATGGCTACGACCGCGGCATCGTCGGTGATGTCATTCACTCGCTTCCAGCCACTCCCGATGGCCGGGTCGCCAACCCAGAGTCCCCTCGCGTCCGTCCCCACCAGAAGCAGCGGATAGCCTTGGGCGTTCTTCCCCGCCGTGATCGCGGTGATCTCGCCGAATTCGGGCTGCGCGCCGAGGAGCAACGATTCCAGCCAATGGTGACTCGCTGGCTCGGTGCGGCAGTCGCCAAACATCAAGCCCTGATCCGTTCCGACCAAGAGCTCACCGTCGACCGTGGCGACGATGTCGGGCGAGCCGCAGGCGAAGGGCGAGGGCGCGGCATCGCGCAGCACGTCCTGAATGAACGCATCTGTTGACGACGAATAGACCACCGTGACCAGGTCGTTGCCTGCACCGAGCTCGGTCACGGCTGCGCCGAGTAGCGAGGCCCCTTCGGGCACGAGCGGATCCTCGCCCGCCAACGCCATGGTGGCGCGCAGAGGGCCTCGCCCCGCGTCCAGCGTGAAGAACCCTTCCACGCCGTCGACGCTGCCAACAAGCACCGCCTGGTTCGTGCCCGCAACAGCGTACCAGAGCGCGTCCGGAGCGGGGTACCAGCCAAGTGATGCGTCATTGCCCGGTTTGCTCTCGATGCCGTGCGGTTGCTCGTACGCTTGCAGCGTGCTGTCCCGGGTCATGTCGACTGCGGAGAAGGGCAGCACGTTGAAGTAGGTTGCCTCGTCGACGGCTTCGGGCAAAGCGTCTTCGTCGAGCCGCTCTGTGAACCCGTATTCGATGAGAATCGGCGCCCATTCCGTGAGCTCTCCCGTCTGGCGCACCTCGGTCCCGCGCGAGTAGTCGAAGCGTCCCGACAGCGACTCCCCTTCGTACACCCGCAGCTCCGCCCTCTCGAAGCACAGGGTGCTCGCGGAGAAGAGTCCGACGGCGACAGGGTAGCGCCGCTGGCCCTTGGTCTCGTAGTAGTAGGCCAGATCGCTCGGCGCCGTAGCCAAAGGACTGCTTTTCGGCAAGGTCATCGTCTCGACGCGGGTGTCCTCGAAGTCGAAGACTCGGGCGTCCACCACGACGCGCGAGGGAGCACCGACGGAGCGCAGCTCTTGCGCATACTGGCCCCCGTCCTTCGAGGAGGTGTAGTTGCCGCCAACGGGTACGATGATGTTTCCGGAACTGCCCGACCGCATCCCCAGAAACACCGGCCAGAAGCCGGTTCCGAACCCGAAGCCGTCCGGTCGAGTCAGCCCCTCGCTCCCCCACCGCCGGCACTCGACACCGTAGGCTCGATTGACGTCGATGTTCTCGGGGCCCAAAAACAGATGACCTGCTCCGCGCGTCTTGGCGTGCGGGTTCTGGGATGGAAGGGCCGCCAGGCATTCAGCCGTCGTGCGCCCGTCCTCGGCCGAGCCGAGCGGTGCTTGCAAGACCAGGGTGATTTCGCCGGGGTGTCGGCGAGGTGCAAGCAGCAGAGTGCCTACGTTGTTGTCGGTGGTCGGCTCCAGTGCGACCTCGATCGAATCCGACACGAATCCCAGCGGTGCGTTGTCCGTCGTGACTTCGTCCGCTTCCAATGTGAGCGAATACGATCGCACCTCGACGCCTTCGATGGAAAACGCGCCGTCGGTGTCCGTCTGGGCCTGTAGACTCTCCGTTTCGCCTTCGAGCGTGACGGTGGCATCCCGGATGGCCGTCCCCGTGCTCGCATCCAGGACCTGGCCGCGTACCTGGGTCATGTTCGGAGTCTCGCTGGGCGTCAGCGCGATGTCTCCGTAGTCGAGAACGCCAGCGCTCACCGCAAACACGGCGAGCGCGCGTTCACGATAGGTACCGGTGGTGTCGGTGATGAGCAGTTCGTAGGTCTCGTTCCAGGGTTCGAGGGTCACGTCGGATATCTCGAATCGTCCCTCGGCGTCCGGGGCAACCGATTCCCCGATGGGCTCCCGAACACCCGAGCCCGAGCTCCGCACCAATGTGACTCGAACCCCATCGAAGGTGCGTGCCTCGTCCGCGGCCTCCGTCGCACTGACGTCGACCACGCGTCCTCGAAGTGTCAGCGTGACTCCCTGGCGCGTCTCGTGCTCGTCGATACTGCCGTTGGAGCACGCCGGGGGAAGGGCGCAACCCCAAACGGCGCAGAGAAGCAGCCACCGGCTCGTCCGTCCGAGTCCGTTGCATCGTGCCATCTATCGATACTCCAGCAGAAACCCTGCCTTGTAGGTGTCGGCCTTCAGCGCGTCCTGGGCCGTCTCGATACGCTTGCGCTGGAAGGCCACCGCGACCGCGGGGACCAGATTGCCGAACCAGGTGAGGTAGCTCGCCGTGTGCACGAGCTCGACCCAAGAGTCGTAGCGCCGCGCCTCGCTGAAGGTCTCGAAGGTGTATGCGAAGTTGCCGGACACCAGGGAAGATCGCGATGCGGTGTCACCCCGCGAGCGGTAGATCAGGCCGCGAGCCGTGAACTCACCGGCCCCCCCCGCGTCCCAGGCTAGCTCACCCTGAAGCTGATAGCCCCGGGTGCTGTTGTGAAGCGAGAAGGTGACGGGCTCTTCGAACTGACTCGTTACGGTCCGGCCATGCTCGAGCTGATAGATCCAAGGCATGTACTGGGCACCCGCATCCAGGCGCAGCGTGCGAAAGAGGACCAGCGTGCTCTCCAACTTGGCCGCACCGGCCAGCTGGGAGACACGGAGCGTGCTGTTCGCGAAGACGGTTTCGTCGAAAGCGTTCGTCGTGAAGCCGGACTCGTCGATCTTCTGGTGGATGAACTGGGCGTTGACGCCTGGCTCCACGGACCAGGCGGCCGCCTGGCGGCGCAAGACCAAGAGGATCCCCTTCAGCAGGTCCGCCTCGGCTCGGTACTCTCGCACGAGTCGATCCGCGCGGCTTCGGGTGCCGTCGTCGGCGAGAGCGCGCGCCGTGGTGTAGTCCAGATACAGTCCGCTACTCAGGGCCTTCAGGTAGTGCAGGCGCGCGTGAAGGCGCGCATCCATGAAGCCCGCGCTGTTCGGGTACAATCCGAAACGGAACGATTGGGACTCGACCCGGGTTGCCGTGAGCAGATCGTCGACGGCTTGCCCTTTTGCCTGCTCGACGCGCTCGGTCGCTGCCGCGGCCACGGACGCTGCAGCGGCCTTGGCTTGGGCCGGTCCGCCTGGCCCCGCACCGGCGGGGATCAACGGCGCGGGACGGGGCTGTGCCGAGGGCGTGGTCGCGGCCACGGGGGCGCTGTCGGCTGGGGGCGCCGAGCTCGTCGCGGGCGTGCCGGAAGGAAGCGGAGGCGGCCCGTCCGGGTTCGGGGGCGAAAGGCTTGGTGAACCGTCCGGTACCACATCGGCCGAGGAAGGCGTCGAGCCTGAAGGCGTCGGAGCCGCTCCGGTCTGCGCTGCGGCCAACGCCGGTAGCGAGATGCCTGCAAACAAGACGAGGCTTCGCATCATTTTCCGCTCCAGTCGACGAAGAACAAGCCTCGATCGCGGGTCAGCACGTACAGTCGCTCACCGGCCGAGGCCAAGCTGCTGATGGCCATCTGTGCTGGGAAGGCCGGGACGGGATCCTGCGGGAGTCCGCTCGCCGCATCGGATCCTTCGTCTCGGGGCAGCCACGTCAGACACAGGACCCGCCCGCTGTCTGCTTCCTCGCTGCTGGTGACGGCAAGGCCGCTCTCGGTGCCGACGAGCAAGCGCCGACCCTGGGCTGCGAGCGCGTGGACGGCCGTGTCCGACGGCAGAGGCCGGTCAGGATTTTCCTCGAGATGGGCTTCGCACGTTTCGACTCGATAGGCCTCGCTGTTCAACGGTCCCCCGCGATACACGTAGAGGCCTCGGCTGGTCCCCACGAACAGATCGTCGACCTGGTCGTCACCCTGGCGCATCAGGGACAGAACCTGCGCTTGATCGGGCACGGTCGCGACGCTCTTGGGATTGGGCCAGACGACCCGAGGCTCGGGCCGGTAATCGAACCGCAGGGGATAGAGAGAACTCGCTTGCGACCCGAGGTAGTAGCGAGCTCCGGGCAGCCAGATCAGGTGTTCGACCGGCCGTGAAGGTGGAGGATTCTCTGCTCCCTCTTCGAACGCGGTGCACGATGCCGGAGCCAACGTTTCCCCCAGCTGACGCGGTCCGAGATAGCGCCGCAAGCCCACGTCGGTAGCCACCAAGAAGCTATCGCCCGGGGCCTCCGGATCGGAAGCGATGTCCAGAATGCGTCCTCCGCAGAAGGGTTGCTCGGGAGTTTCCGAGCTTCGAACCTCTTGGCTCCCAACGAACAGACTATCTTCCACCGAAACCAACACCGTCCGATCCTTGCGGGCGAGGTGGGCCGACCCTCCCTGCCTTTCAAGGGAGATAGCGCTCCATCCGTTGTCGCCGTCAGAGAAGAACAGAGCGATCCTCTGTTGGCCCTCCAGCTGGGCTTGCCCCACCAAGCTGAGACCCGCCTCCGCCGTGTAGAGCATCGCGTCGCCTCCGCTCAAGGATGCGAATCCGGTGCCGGAGTCGAGCACCGCATGTTGCAGAGAGATATCTTGGTAGAAATAGGGCGTGCTGACGATGTCCACCGTCGCCCGATCGTAGGGCACGACCCTGAAGTAGATGTCCTCGCTGCTCTCGGGAGTGGGACGTTTGCTGCCGATTTCCACGACGAAGGGTATCCAGTGATCGCTGCGCGTCGAGGAATCGAGTCGGTGGAATACGTAGCGGGCCACGAACGCGCTGCGTTCGTAGACTTCCACCACGGGCTGCGCACGGTGCAGCGTGGCTTTCTTGTCGATCACGACGAAGGGTGCGACGGCCATCGGGTAGCGTCGAGACCATTCGCCGTCCTCGGTGACCTCGAGCTCGTAGTAGTAGCCGAGCTGCCTGGGCCAACGCCGGGTGAACCTATTTCGGAACAACGTCAGGATCTCGGGTTCGCGGCCATCAGGAGAGGCATGGGCCAGCACGGCCGAAGCGCACTCGTCGTCTTCGGGTAGCGGTGCCAGAGGGCTGCCGCACTCGCGTGCCGCCAAAGAACCGAGCTCCGGGCACGCGCCGGGGTCTATCTCCCCGCTGGAGTTCGAGGCGCTGGTCTGAGCAAGGCGGGAATCATCCACGAGCAACTGGAAAGGCCGGGCCGCAGACACCGCGACACGCTGTTCCATGCCCGTCGTGGTGGGTAGATCCTGACCGATGGTCGGAACGTCTGCTCCACCGAGGAACGGGGGCCAGAAGCAGGTGCCGCGACCCAAGCCAGCCGGGTCGAGCGCCGCGCCCGCGGCGAGGCGCAGCTCGCTGCCTCCGAGGTGATTGATGTCGCAGTCCGCGCCCGGCATGAAGAGCGCGGCATCGAGGTTCCTGACCTTGTCACCGGCCGACGCGTCGCACTCGACGCTCTCGTCCGGGCTCCAGCTGAGCACGACCGTCAACAGGTCGTCGGTCAATTTCCCCGACTGGCTCATGCGATGCGAGGCCGGTAGGTAGAAACGGCCGATGTCCAGGGTGGCGCTTGCGCCGGGTTCGCTCCGGGTGACGCGCCGCTCCAGGTCCAGTCGCCGTACGACAGTCTTCATCAGTCGATAGGACGAGCCATCCGACGCCTCCGCCGGTCGGCGGATCTCGAGCAGGGCCTCGGTCAGCGGAGCATCGTCCATGGCGAAAACACCCGATGTGTCGCACTCGGTCCAGTCGGTGAGGGTCGACTCGTCGCCCGGGTCGAGGAGCCGTACCTGGGCGCCCAGGAGCGGGAAGACCCCAGACTCTCCGCCGACCGCAGCGTAAACCTGTCCGGTGACCGTCCCTCGGAGCTCACCCACGATGGGTACGAGCGCAAGGTCGCCGAGATCGATCTGGTCGTCATTGAAGGCGTAGAGCTCGGTTTCTCGGCTCGGAGCGTAGGCGCCGTTGGGATCCTCGACACTGAGCAAGTAGGTCGACGTTTCGATGTCGAGGTCGACCGTGAAGCGGAACTCCCCTTGCTCGTCGGTGACGGCGCCCGAACCCTCGACGGGCTCGAAGGAGGCGGTGCCGGCCGGTGCCGCCTCCACCCCGAGTTCGATGCCGGCGAGCGGGTCTCGCGTTTCCGAGTCCACCATACGCCCGAAGACCTCGAGCGCCACGGGATGGATCATGCGGCGAGAAACGGCGTTCTGCCCCTTGGTGCTGCACGCACAGAACGGCGCCAGGCACAGGGCCACCAGTAGCGGCCCGATGCGCCATCCAGCGTCATGACTGCCAAACGTTTGACGGTTGCGTTCACTGTTCACTGAGGCTCTCCGTGGACAACGTGCGGGCCAACGGCGTCGAGAACCGGACCGATAAGGGGAACGAGGTGCGAGCCCTGTCCTGTGCAGCGTGAGTGAACCGAACGGCCCACGCGCGACGAACGAGATGGGGCCGGCAGCATCTCATGCCCGTCGCGTGGTAGCGCGAGAGGGGCCAGCCCCCGACCGGGGCGCAACCGAGCTGGCTTTCAACTTCCCGAGGTCGGCGGCGTCAGCTTGCTGACATCGATCTCGATGCTATTCGTTGACATGTTCGTGCCTGCTCGCGACGCTTGCCGGATGGAGGCTCTCATGAATACAGTGGAACGAGGATGCTCTTGCAGAATGACCTGCGGTAGCCGGAGAGCGGGCTTGGCACTGTTGCTTGCGCTCGTGGCTGGGGCGTGCGCCTCGGGTCAGAGCGGGGCGACAGATGGCAGCCTCGCGGGAGACCAGGGGACAGCCGAGCTGGGGCGGTTGCGGGTACAAGGCCATCAGATCGTCGATCGCGAGGGCCAACCGTTGGTGCTGCGGGGCCTCGGCTTCGCTGATCTGCTGACCTTGGACGAAAACGGGCATTTCGACGAGGACACCTTCCACAATGCCCGCGCCTGGGGCGCGAATCTGGTGCGTCTGCCGGTGACCCCGGCAGCCTATCGCCTGGGGAAGGAACGGGTCTTCGGCTATCTGGACCAAGCCATCGGCTGGGCGCGGAAGCACGGGATGTACCTCATCATCGAGTGGCACGTCAGCGGCAACCTGCCGCAAGGACTCTTCCTCTTTGGCGACACCGACATCACCCTGGATGAGATCCGGCAGTTCTGGACCGATGTCGCAGGACGCTATGCCAACGAGCCTGTGGTGGCGTTCTACGAGCTCTACAACGAGCCGGCGGCCATCGAATGGGAAGGCGGTTCCTGGAGCTTCGCGGACTGGCAAGCGACCGCGGACGATCTGGTGACTCTGGTGCGCGGCCTCAGCCCGGATACCATCCCCATGCTGGGCGGGCTCGACTTCGCGTACGACTTCTCCGACGGTGGTGCGCAGCCGTTTGCGAGCCCGAATATTGCGCTGGCCGTGCATCCCTACCCCGGCCGGGCGCGTCCGCCGCGGCAGCCGGCATGGGACGAGGCCTTCGGCTACCTTGCCGACAAGTACCCGATGCTGCTGACCGAGGTGGGCTTCGATCCCTGCGATGACATCGTGCCCGACACCTACCGCGCCGACGTGGAGTACGGCCGCGAGATCCTCACCTACGCTGCGCAGAAGGGTATCGGGTGGACTGCGTTCGTGTTCTACCAGGGTCCGTATTGGCCCATGCCGCTGTTCACTGACTGGGAGAGCCTCACGCCGACCACATCGGGCAAGCTGTTCCGCGATGTTCTGCAGGGCGTCCCGATCGAGCAGGCCGGTGAGAGCGGCACGGAGTGCCCCGACGACTAGCGAGACGCACGACGCTCACTTGGGACTGCTTGGGCTCGAGTCGGGTATCGAACAGGGGCGCCCCCCGGAGCCAAACCAAATCTTGGGATTCTGCCTCACCCCACCGGTGGACCCGTCGATATTCCGCGATGGTGAAGAGCGCCCAAGCCGAGGCTTGAGTCGAGGACCACGCGATGCCGCGGCGGCTTGCGAGTAGCCCCCGAGTAGCAGCCTCACGCAACCGTGACTCCCATATCTCATCGCTTTCGTACATTCATGACGGCGTACACCTCGGCCCCGAGCTCGCAGTCGCCGACCCATACGCCGTCGGTGCGCTCTGGCAGTCTGGCAGTCTGCGTCGAGTCAAGTGAACGGCGGCCGCAGCGGCCCCGAGGCGACGTGCGCTCGTCGCTCAACCGCAGGGCGAGGTTGCGTGGCCCTACCCGCCCTTCACGAACGTTCGAAGCAGGTCCGGACGTCGAACGGCAAGGAGCTCGGCCGAACTCGGCGCAGGGCGGGTCGGCAGGCGATCCCTTTGCCACACGAGCCACTTGCCAGCCTCGAGCGAACCGTCCCAGTGGCCCGCCGCATCGACCACGAGCGCCCCCTCTCGTCCTTCGAGGCGGTAGTCGGCCAGGCGCAGCACCGCGCCGTCCGCTCGTTCGAGCCGGAGCTCACCGTCTTCCCCGTGAACGGCAACGAGCGTCCCGCTGGGGTTCGAGGCGTGAAGTGGCCGCGATCGGCTGCCTGCCGGTGCGGGCCCGCGGCGGGCGGCCTCGCGAACGCTCTGCACTCCGTCCCCAATCGTGGCGACGACCGTTGCGAGATCGGGAGAGAGAGCAAGCACGCCGTTGATCCCCTTCGCGAACAGGGTGCTTCCGTCGCGGCTCCAGCCGATTTGCGCTCCGCCCAGTCCTTCGCTTCGCTGAGCGATGCGTCGACCGGTCTTGGCCTCGTAGAGCGCGACGGGAGGCTCGCCCACAATGGCAATCCCGACCGTGCTTGTGTCCGGCCGAAACGCGATCCCTACCGTAGGATCGTCCCAGCTGGTCGTACCGAGCGAGAGCGTGCGCTCGACCCGCAGCCCGACACCGCGCGAAATGAGAGCCACCTCGAGCGGACCCCTGTACGTTTCGGGCTGGCGTCGGCGAGCGACAGCGAGCCACGCCCCATCGCTCGACCACGCTACCCCAGCCGGTAGCGCGCGGCCCGGCAGCCTGACACTCATCGCGGCGGACTTGGGTCCGTCCCAGGGCCCGCTCCCAGGAGGCGGCAAGGCGTGGATGAGCAGGCGGCCGCCGTCCGTGATGGCGAGTTCGGTCCCGGCATCGTTGAGCTCGACGACGACCGCCCTCGGCAGCGGCGGAAAGGCGTGGGTCTTGTCCTCGTGCCAGGGTGCGACGATCGTCGCGACGGGGCGTGGGTCGACCAAGTCGACCACGGTCACCCCCCGAGCGGACGCAACGGCAGCGCGACGCTCCGCCGCATCGAGCGAGAGCTTGGCGGATTGGGGCATGACGTCGTCGAGCAGCCGCACCCGCGCGCCTCGCTCCAGGTCCCAGGCGACGAGCCCGTCAGCGCGCAGCTCGACCAGGGTGCGGCCCTCTGCCGCGAAAGACAGGTCGCGGCGCTCGACCGGCGCGTTGGCGGGACGGAAGATGGGAGTGCCCGTGCTCGAGGCATAGAGGCGGCAGCCGACCGCGAGCGCCCAGTCGTCCTCACTCCACGCGATAGATTCCAGCCAGCCGCCCTCGGGCACCCTGAAGCGCAGCTGCCCCTCGGCTGCGTCGTGGATGCTGAGCTCCCAGCCCAGATCCATGGCCACGACGAACCTCCCGTGCCTGCTGAGAGCCGCCAGGGCCGGGACGATCTCCGCCACCGTGCGCCCCGAGTCCCCTGCCACGAGCCGAGTCTGCGTCCAGGCGTCGCGACCAATCGGGTACGCGTTCGTGAGTAGGAGGCGTTCGGCGTTGGGCGTCGGCCGCGGAAGGAACCGGGACTGCAGAGCATGAGTGAGGCGGCTGACGGTCGAGTGCCATGCATGGACCGTCCACGTCTTCCCCGTGTCGAGCACAAGCCCGGTGGCGCGCCCGAGATCCCGCACTGCGTCGAGCGCAACGGCGAGGCGGAGATCGGCGCTCAGCACGAGTTTCACTTCCTCGGTGTCGCGGATCCAGATGCGTTCGCCTTCCGCGACCTCGAAACCCATGCGCCGCGCCCAGGGCAGCAGCCGCGCGCGCCGGTCTGGGGCGAGATCGCGGATCCCCACCGCGGCGTAGCGGTAGCTCGTACCCAGCATGCCTTCGGGCTCGAAGACGATGGGCGGCTCGCTCGCCTTGGGATCGGCCGAGCCAGGGGCGTGCCCGGCCTCACGGCGTACGAGCGTCTGTCGGTTTCCGAAATCCCAGAGCTCTCTCGTGTCGTCGCGACGCGTGACCGCGAGCGTACGGGATGCCTCGAACTCGCAACGGTTGGTTCGGGATGGAAGCGTCAGCGGGGGCGCTGGCAGGGGAAGCGGCGTGAGCTCCGACGAGGCCATCGTCGCGGTCCCGTGCGGGACAGCGGACGATGCCACAGGGGGAGGCCACGGCGGCCCCGAATGGGGAGTGTCCGCATGGATCTCGGTGCCACACGCTATGGCGAGCAGGGCGACCCAGCCTCGGGCCGAGCCGAGCCAGCCACAACGTCGATCGGGCGCCGGGACCGACCGAGGTGGCGCCGCCCCCGCCACTGCCACGAGGCTTCTCAGACTCCACATGGGCCCTATGGTTCAGGACGGTACACGGATCGCCCCGGGGTGACAAGTCGGACGAGCCAGCGGCGGTTCAACCACAGCCAGTTCTCCGTGTTCGCCCCCCAAGTCACCTTCGGCTTCGCGGGATTCGATGGTCGATTCGGCTATCAGACGACCGGAGTTGAAGAAAGCTTCGGCGAAGTTGGCGTGTTGCTGGAGTTCCCAAGACCGTCCTGGCTGGCCAGCACACGCATCACATCGCGAGGAGCGCAGCTGGCCGCCATGCGCCAGCAGTCCGCCACCAAGCTCGAGGCCAGAGTCGGCGCCCTTGTCGCCCAGCCGAGCAGGGCACGCGCCTGGCAACGCACCGGCCGTGGCCCATCCCGCCCATCGACTCGAGCCTGTGGCGCAGGAGACAGCACGGCGCGACAGCTACGCCCGTCGCCGTCCGGAAACGACCGTCTTGTATCAGACCATCGAGGCGCATTGGCCCGCGTTCGTCGAGCGCATAGAGCAGCACAGTGGACTGCCGAAGTTCGTGCGCGACGAGTTTGACGCCTACCTTCGCTGCGGCCGAGTGGAGTGTGGCTGCCTCGAGCTACAGTGTCGGTCCTGCGGGCATTCGCAGCTGGTGGCGTTCAGCTGCAAACGCCGCGGATTCTGCCCCGCGTGCTTGGGCCGCCGCATGAGCGACATACCCCAAGCTTTCTGTCGACCTTCGGTCGCCAGAGCCTTGGGGCCCAGCAGTTCACCTGGTGGCAGAGGTGTTGCCCGAGGTGCCGGTCCGACACTGGGTGTGCACCTTTCCGTGGGGAGTGCGAGCCGTGCTCGGCTACGACAAGGAACTGTGTCAGGCGGCGGTGAGCGCGTTCGCCAAGGAGCTGTCGCGCTCGCTGAAGCGCCGGGCCAAGAGACGGCTCGGGCTCGGGAGCGTAGACCAGGCGCTGACGGGTTCGGTGGCGGTGGTGCAGCGCACGGATTCAGCCCTCCGACTCAATGTGCACATCCACCTTGTGCGCCAGAGCCCGCCGCGGGCGATCAGCTCGAGCTGGGGTTCGGTTCGGGCGGCAACGCATCCGCACCAGCGCCGAGGCTGGGAAGGTCCAGATGGGGGTGGCTTTTGGCC
>JAFGIS010000011.1 GCA_016929495.1 Polyangiaceae bacterium
CTACTACAACGATGTGTCCGACTGCAACAACGACGGGATTACCTTTTCCGTCGTGGAATTCGTGCCCGATTGTCGGTGTCCTTTCGGCAAGCGTGCGTGACCCCCGCGCCGCCCCAGCAGTAGCCTCCGAAGCGTGGCAGGGGGGCCAGCTTGGGAGACCGGTCCATGAGCCGAAAGACAAGACGGGCGCGCACGGCGCGCATGGAGCAGGTCAGGCAGCGCATCGAGCACTGGCGCGAGACGCGGGCCAGGCGCGGGCGGATGCCCGAGCGGCTGTGGGAAGCCGCCGTGGCGCTGGCCCGCGAGCACGGGGTGTACGCCACCTCGCAGGGGCTGCGCCTCAACTACGACTCGCTCAGAGCCCGCGTCCGGGAGCGCAGGCCGCAACGCCGCTCACCGAAGCCGCGGGAGGCTGCGTTTGTCGAGCTCGGTCCGGCGCTGCCGCTTGGGCCGGTGTCGCCAGCTGGGCCGGTGGTCGAGCTGACCGGCGCCGACGGACAGAAGTTGACGCTGCGGCTGGCAGGGCCCGACGAGCTGGACCTGCCCGATTTGGTGCGTGAGTTCTGGAGCCGCGAGGCGTGATCCAGCTCGCACCACAAATGCGAGTGCTGCTGTGCATCGAGCCGGCAGATTTTCGCAAGGGCATAGATGGCCTAGCGCGACTGTGCCGGGAGCGGTTGGCAGCCGACCCCTTTTCTGGGACCGCGTATGTGTTCCGCAACCGGCGAGGCACGGCGCTGCGAATCCTGGTCTACGATGGGCAGGGGATGTGGCTATGCCACAAGCGGCTTTCGACTGGCCGGTTTCGTTGGTGGCCCTCGCGAGGAGACGTGGTCATGACCAGGCTGCAAGCGCACGAGCTGCAAGTGCTGCTTCGCGCAGGCGACCCGGACGGGACCAAGGCGGCGCCGGACTGGCGCCCGGTCGACCTCGCCAGTTGAGGCTGTGCATTTTTTACTTGCGTTCCGATCCACGCGTTGCTATCCGTCTCGGACATGGCAGTGCTGCTGGAGTATCGAGGTCGGCAGGTAACCGAGCGTGAGGTCGGATTCATTCGCGAGCTGATCGCCGCGCACCCGGAGGCGAGCCGGCGTCGGCTGAGCCAGAAGCTGTGTGAAGCCTGGGGGTGGGTGCAGCCCAACGGCGCGCTGCGGGATATGGTGTGCCGGGGGCTGATGCTGCAGCTGCACCGGGCGGGGCACATCGAGCTGCCGCCGGTTCGCTTCGTAACGCTCAACCCCCTGGCGCGAAGGCGCCGCCCACCGGCACGTAGGGTCGAGGTGGAACAGACGCCGGTGCGGGGCCGCTTGCCCGAATTGGGGCAGCTGAGCTTCCGCCAAGTTCGCCGCACCGAGGAGGAGCCGCTGGTGGAGAGTCTGCTCGAGGAGCACCACTACCTGGGCTACACGCAGCCGGTCGGTGAGCACCTGAAGTACCTGGTGTGCGCCGGAGCGCGACCGGTGGCCTGCTTCGTGTGGAGCTCGGCGCCACGACACCTGGGACCGAGGGATCGCTTCATCGGTTGGTCGGCCCAGGCGCGCCGCCGCAACATTCGGTTCGTGGTGTACAACCCTCGTTACTTGATCCTGCCCTGGGTCGAGGTGCGGCATCTGGCCTCCCATCTGCTCGGCCGGATGATGAGGCGGCTCTCGGCGGACTGGGAGCAGGTGTACGGACACCCGCTCTACTTTGCCGAGACCTTCGTGGACCCGAGCCGGTTTCGTGGCACCTGCTACCGGGCCGCCAATTGGGTTTGGCTCGGCCAGACCACCGGGCGCGGCAATAACGACCAGACCAATCGGCCCAATCGCCCGCTCAAGGACGTGCTCGGCTACCCGCTGACGAAACGCTTTCGTGAGCTGCTGGGAGATGCGGGATGAAGCGAAGCTCCAGAAGACGCTCACGAAAACGTCGCAAGCAGCGGCCGCGTTCGAATTCCTCGGCGCCGTATGTGGCAGAGGTGCGTGCCCTGGTCGACAAGGCGATCGCCGGGCGGCTGGAAGAGGACGAGGCCCAACGGCTGCTCACCGCCCTGCAAAGCGTGTCCGTCGCCAAGGAGATGCTGCTCAAAGGCACGACTGTCGCGGAGCTCAGACAGATGATGAGGGAGCGGGTCGCCCTGCCTGCGATAGCGGCGCGCAACAAGCAGCCAAGCGGTAGCGCTCCAGCGGCTGCCGACGACACCCAGGACGACGAGGCAGGACCATGAGCAGCCACCAGCCGCAACGCATCGAGCTCGACCTGGCTCGGCTCAGCGCGATCGTCGAGGCGGCCCGAGCCTGCGGGATGCCTGACGACATGGTGAGCGACATCGAGGCGGTGTTCGCCTCGTACGCCTTCGTCCACACGCAGGTGGAGCAGAAGGGGACCACCATCCGACGACTGCGCAGGATGCTGTTCGGCGCCCGCACCGAGAAGACCCGTCACGTCTGCGGCCAGGCTGGCGACGAGGGTCAGGCGTCGAGCTCGTCCGATACCAACTCGAACGAGTCGTCGGACCAGGCGACGTCAAACGAGTCGGAGCCGGGCGCGGGCGAGCGTAACAGCACCGAGGCCGGACCGAAGGAGAAACCCAAGCGCAAGGGACACGGCCGCAAAGGTGCGGCCAGCTACCGTGGTGCCGAGCGGGTTCCGGTGCCGCACCCATCGTTGCGCGCTGGCGATGTCTGCCCCAGCTGCGAGCGGGGCAAGTTGTACCAGCTCACGCCCGCCGTGCTGGTTCGCATTCGCGGTCAGGCTCCGCTAACGGGCTACGTGTACGAGCTCGAGCGACTGCGGTGCAACAGTTGCGGCGAGGTGTTCAAGGCACCGGCCCCCGATGGTGTGGGCGAGGAGAAGTACGACGTGACCACGGCCGTGCTCATCGCCGTGCTCAAGTACGGCTTCGGGCTGCCCTTCTACCGCATGGCGCGCCTGCAGGAAGCGGCCGCGGTTCCCATGCCGGCCGCCACCCAGTGGGAGCTGCTGCTGCGCACCATCGCCGGACCCGAGGCGGTCCACC
>JAFGIS010000114.1 GCA_016929495.1 Polyangiaceae bacterium
ACTGTTGACGCGGGGCTCCGGCGCAACAGTCAGCACAGCCCATCAGGCCGCAGCATGGCTTGTCGGGCTGGGGCGGAGCCCCGCTAGCACTAGAAAGAAACTCCGGCCGCCTATCGAGGTCCACCCACGGGAGACGTAGCGCCCCCCGCGCCGTCATCAAGGCCCGGTCGCAGTCGCCGCGAGACGTCTCAGTCCGGCTGGCCCGCTCGCTGGTCGCCTGTGCCCGTGAAAAGGGGTGAAAAGGGCGCTGGACTGCTCGCGCCGAGCCGTGCGAGAGTATCGGTCTCGGGTCGTCTTGTGCGGCTTCTTCGCGCGGAATCTAGGCAGCGAGCTCCATTCGATGGCGAAGCCCGACGATGGCGAGCCTCAGCGTGCGTGCTGCGGCCTCCACCTACGGGAGGCGAGCGGTAGACCCCGATGCCGGCGCCACGGTTGGGAGTTGGGCGTGATCGACCTGCCAATCAAGAGCGTCTTGTCGTTGATCCAGCAGGGTAGGCTGGCGAAGCCCCGCGGATGCGTCGTGCGCACGTGTTCTCCACCGATTCCGACGTGCGTTCTGCAGTACAGCAAGGCGGGTGTGGTTCGTCAACCTCTCGTCGTGGCGCTTCATGGTGCGATCAGGCGTCCCAGGCAAGGGTACGTGTTCGAAGGCAGATTCCTTCCCCTGTTCGGACCTATCGACGCGACTATCGTCGCCCTCATGGATCCCAGCCTTGTCGCGTTCACCGATCTGCAGGTCGGCTGGTTCCAAGGTCACGCCGGCCATGCCGTGATGGAGGAGCTCACAGAGCTAGTTGCCGAGCTCACGCAGCGCGTACGACCATCGCGGCTCGTCTTCATCGGCGGCTCTGCTGGCGCACATCCGGCCTTGGTTCTCTCCAAACGCTTTCCTGATAGCCTATGCGTGGTCGTGAACGCTCAGACATGCATCTCCGCGGTGCACAATACCCGTGCTGTGAAGAAGTACCGCGAAACGTGCTGGCCGCACCTGGCCGATGCTGCGCCGTTGTCAGCTGCCCTCGTCGACGACGTTGCCTCGCTCTACCGCACCGGACACGAGAACACGGTCGTGTACCTCCAGAACTCGGACGACGTCGCCCATGTTTGCTCCCACTTGCTGCCCTTCGTGCGCGTTCTCCCGAGTTTCAACCGTCTCGTACTACAGCTCGGGCACTTCGACGGCTTCACCGGGCATCGGTTCCCCAGGGCGGAGTGGCGTCGATGGGTCCTGGCCGGACTGGCGGCGCCGAGCGTCGAGCGGCAGGCGGTCGTCGCCGCCTACTTGCGTGTGTGCGGGGCTCGCGCGGGAGAAGCCCAGTCGCCGCGTGCAGCAGTGCGGCTGACCGCTGCCGATGCGACGTCAACCGCTCGGCGGGATCTCGAGATTGCGGCGGCGCTGGCGTCGCGTGCGCACACCACAGCACCGCGGGCACCTGTCGAGCCGCAAGGCGAGGGGTGCTGTCGTGGGGAGTGATTCACATCGAGATCGGCCCGACATCCCCTGCGAAGTGCCGGGGGTCGCGACGCCTGGCGAGCCCGACTCCACCGGGACGGAGAAAGAGGATGTGCTGCCCCGAGATGGCCAGCGGCTCGGTATTGGCGAGTCGCCGATGGCGACGGTGGTATCGTTGATCGCCGAGGGCCAGCTAGAGGAGTCTCACGGATGCATCGTTCGCGAAGGCTCTCCATCGATACCAACGAGCGTTCTTCAGTACTGCGCCGCAGGCGTTGTCGGTCAGCCGCTGATCGTCACGTTCACGGCCGCGAGCGAGCCTGCCAGCAAGCGAAGGGGGAGTGTCTTCGAGGGTAGGTTTCTCACTGCCTCTGGACCCGTCGACGCGACCATCGTCGGCGTGAACGATCCGAGCGTGAGCAGGTTCCCCGAGCTGCGCGCCGGCTGGTACCAGGGCCACGCCGGGCACGCCGTGGCGGACGAGCTCACGGAGTTGATCGCGGCGCTCGTGGACCGGATCCGCCCCTCGCGGCTCGTCTTCGTGGGCCGCGGCGGCGGCGGTCATCCAGCACTGGTTCAATCGTGGCGCTTCCCCGAGAGCGCCTGCGCGATAGCGAACCCGCAAACCAGCATTTCCCGGTACTACTCCGGCCATGTTCAGCACTACCGGCGAACCTGTTGGCCAGAGCTCGCCGAGCAGGCTCCGCTGTCATCGGTCATCGTCGACGAAGTCTCTCAGCTCTATCGCAGGGGACACGAGAACTTCGTCGTGTACCTGCAGCACTCGCTCAACGACTTCCGTGTTCGCAGGTACATGCTTCCCTTTCTACGCAGCCTGCCGACTTTCGATCGCCTCGTGATTCAGGCCACATACTGCGAGGGCGTTGCCACGCAGCAGGTCCCCGCGGCGGAGTGGCGTCGCTGGATACTGGCATTGCTCGCGGCGCAGAGTCTCGAGCAGCACGAGGTCGTCGCCGCCCACTCCCGCATGTCCGAGGCCCCAGTGAGCGAACCCCAGCCGTCGGGCAACGCGGCGCAGACCGTCGGCGCCGAGGCCGTTCCGACCCATCGCCGTGATCTGGAAATTGCCACGGCGCTGGCAGCGCGTGTCCACTCCCTGGCACCCCGTACGGGCGTCGAGCCGCCGAGCACAGGAGTCTAGCAAGCATGGGAAGTACTCCGTATTCCGACCTGCCCGACAAGTCGTTTTGGCGACCGGGTGTCGCCCTACGGCACTTCATCGAGCTGCAAGGCCTAGCGCGCATGGAACACCTCACGACCGAGGATGCGTTCGCGACTGCCGGCAGCTGCTTCGCTCAACACATCGGTCGACACCTGCAGGAGCGCGGTTTGCGCTACCTGGATTTGGAACCCGCCCCCGACTGCCTGTCCGATGCCGAAGCGCGGCGACATGGATTCGGCCTCTATTCGTGCAGGTATGGGAACATCTACTCGGCACGCCAGCTGAATCAGCTGGCTCTCGAGGCGTTGGGCAAGCGAACTCCGGTCGAGCGAGTGTGGGAGAAGGACGGTCGCTACTTCGATGCTCTGCGGCCCTCGGTCGATCCCGTGGGCCATGCGTCTGAGGAGGATGTCCTATGCCTGCGCGAGGAGCATCTCGTCAAGGTTCGCCAGCTTCTCGAGCAGGTCAACGTGTTCGTGTTCACGCTAGGCCTGACCGAGTCCTGGCAGCTGGTTCGGGATGGCACTGTCTATCCCACGGCTCCGGGGACCCTGGCGGGCGAGTTCACTCCCGCGAAGTACAGCTTCGTCAACCAGACGTACCCCGACATCCTCACGGATCTGAAGTGCTTCTGGAGCACACTGCGCGGCATCAATCCGTCGGCGCGCATGGTCCTGACGGTGTCGCCGGTACCCCTGACCGCCACGGCAGGCCGTGACCACGTGCTGGTCGCCACGACCTATTCGAAGTCGACGCTGCGGGCGGTCGCAGGCGACATGGCAGCCACGGAGCCGGGCGTGTCCTACTTCCCATCCTACGAGATCATTGCCTCCCACCCCTCTCGGGGAATGTTCTTCAATCCGGACCTACGCACGGTCAACAAGGCGGGCGTGGACCTAGTGATGCGACACTTCTTCGAAAGTATCGACCTTCCTGGTGCGGCACCCACAGGCGCCGAAGTACCCGTGCAGGTGTCGACGAAGCCCCTGGCCGGAGTGGTCGACAATGGGGTCATCTGCGATGAGGAATCGATCGAGCGATTCGCGCACGGGAGCGGAGCGAAATAGTGCAGCTGTGTCCGCGAGCACTCAGCATTGGACGCGGTGCAACTGGGTCACGGGTTACGCCTTCGCTCGCGCAGAACAGCTGCGCACGGGGAGATTCGACAAGCTCGTGTTCAAGGCGCCGACCCGCTTCGCTCTACTGCGCCAGCTCGCCTGCACCCACAATACGCTGACCCGAGATGTCGTGCGCCTTCAGTGTCGCCAGTCCCTGGGACGAGGAGCATGCCGCCGTCGACTCGGGAGAAACCGACCCATTCGCGGTCGAGCAGCCGGGCCTTTTTGCGTGCTACCAGGCGGCGGCGGCTAGCGTAGCCGTTTCGGGCGAGAGAGCGGGGCAGCCTGTGCTGGCTACAGTCGCCGTCCGCCGCAGAATGCTTGAGGAAATCGACGAAGACAAGACCTTGCAAGTGTAGCAGACATCGAGCAGATCAGCACCGTTGTGTTGGCTACCTTGCCCATCCGGGACCTCAAGCAGCCAGCTGATAGTCGTGATGGAGCCCGTTGAGGACCGGGACGGCGACGACC
>JAFGIS010000115.1 GCA_016929495.1 Polyangiaceae bacterium
CGCGCCCCGCCTGGCTGATTTCCCCCGGCTGCGGTCATCTGTTCACGCATCCAGCTACTCAGCCGGGCTCTCAGCAGCTCCGATCATGTCTCTCAGCACGCCTTTCTCACCCGGACAGGCCACAGGCAAAAGCACGTCGCGCAAGTCCGATACAAGATGACGACTCGAGTGATCTCTCGCGGCGCGCAAAAGGGCCGAACGGACAAGGGCCGAACGGACACTTGGTGGGAGCTTCGACCGGGAGGGATAGTTCCTCGATGAGGCGCGATCCGCGATGATGTCTCTTATGTTCTTGCGCTTGTAGACTGCAAGCTGGTGGCGAAGCGCGAGGATGCGAACTAGCGCGGTGCGCTGGAACCAGGCGAACAGGGCCAGGTTGAGGAGCTGAACAGCCAAGAGTGCGAGTACAGCGCCCATCGAATGATGGTCGAACCTCTACAGGGAATTCACCAACAATTTCGTAACGGACGAGTTTTCAGGGCACACGGAGGTACAAGCCAGCGACCGCTGTTGTCACTTGCTGCTCGGCGCAGTTATCATTACTTTCGGTCCACACAACTGCGCCTGTCCGCAAACGCGGGCTTGCCATGAGGCGCAAAAATAAGTACCGTTGGTCCATATATCTGCGCCGGAGAGCAAGTCATGCGCCCCATGGATTTCTTCGACAGGCACCCGGTCTTCACCCACGGGGAGTTCGTGTCCGCGCACACGGCCACGGGTCGAAGTGCCAACACGAGCAATACCCTGCTCCACAAGCATGTCGCCGCTGGACGGATCCTGCGGGTACGGCGAGGCCTCTACGCCACCGTACCGCGTGGAGCGAACCCGCAGGCTGCACCAGTGGATCCCTATCTCCTCGCGACCGCGCTTGCCGACGACGCGGTAGTCGCCTACCACGCCGCGCTTCGGTTCCACGGCAAGGCCTACTCGGTCTCGCGGCGATTCCACTATCTCACCTGCGCCCGAACCCGTCCTTTCTCGTTTCGAGGGTCCGACTTCGTGCCGGTGCGCGTGGCCGCATCACTGCGAGACCTCTCAGACCTCGGCGGCGGTATACTCGAACAGCAGCACGCTGGGGGAACTGTGCGGGTGACGACGCTCGAACGCACGCTCGTCGATGTCCTTGCTGCGCCGGACAAGGGAGCCGGGTGGGAGGAGGTCTGGCGCTCACTCGAGCTCGTGGAGTTCTTCGACCTCGACGCGGTCATCGACTACGCGCGCAATCTTGACTCGGCCGTCGCCGCTGCCCGTGTCGGGTTCTTCCTGGAGCAGCATCGCGAGGTACTCATGGTGGAGGACGCACACCTCGAAAGCCTGAAGAAGCTCGGACCCAACGAGCCGCGCTACTTCGATCCCAGGCGTCGCCCCGGGAAGCTCGTGCCCCGTTGGAATCTCGTAGTGCCGGAGCAGGTACTGTCGCGGACCTGGGGGGAGGTACTCTGATGATGACCGAGGCGGACCTTGTTCGGGCTGCAACCGATACCGGATTCCCCGTCGAACCTCTCAGGAAAGTGGAGCGCCTACTTGCGTTGCTCGGTGGGATTCGAAGCCACCCCTATCTCAAGGGGCGCGTGGCCTTGAAGGGCGGGACCGCCCTCAACCTGTTCGTGTTCGACGTGCCCCGGCTCTCGGTGGATATCGACCTGAACTACGTCGGCGCGGCCGACCGCGAGACGATGCTCGATGAGCGACCCAAGGTCGAGCAGGCGATTGAGGCTGTCTGCGGACGGCTGGGCATCCAGATCAAGCGAGCGCCATCCGACCACGCCGGCGGCAAGTGGCGGCTGTCGTATACGACCGTGACAGGTCGGCCCGATTCGCTCGAGCTCGACGTGAACTTCATGCTCCGAACGCCGCTGTGGGGCCACACGCTGAGCGCCTCCCGTCCGGTGGGCCCGTTTGCTGTCGGTGACGTTCCGTGCTCGACGTGCACGAGCTGGCGGCTGGCAAGCTCGCGGCTCTCTTCAGTCGAACGGCGAGCCGCGACCTGTTCGACGCGCGGGAGCTTTTGACCCATGGTGGCCTGAAGCGTGATCGGTTGCGGCTCGGGTTCGTCGTCTACGGCGGCATCAACCGACGGGACTGGCGAGCGGTATCGCTGGACGATGTGCAAGCAAGCCCGGAAGATGTCGACCAGCGCCTCATCCCAATGCTTCGGGCCGATGTGGCTCCAGCCCGAGAGCAGATCGCCCGATGGACGCAGCAGCTCGTCGCGGACTGCAGGGAACTGCTGTCCGTGGTGCTGCCGCTTGAGGCGTCGGAGCGGCAGTTCCTCGACGCGCTGAATGACCGCGGCGACATCGTTCCCGAGCTGGTGACGGACGAGACACCGCTACAAGACCTGATTCGGGTGCACCCTGGGCTCTTGTGGAAAGCGCTCAACGTCAAGAAGCATTTCGGCTCACTTGCCGACGAGACTACCTGAGACTGGCCAACGTGATCGGTCAAAAATCCCGAACAGACCCTTGGAATTATTTTAGTCTCAGGTCGGTCCTCGCGGTGTCACCTCGACCAATCGCCAATCCGCCTGATGCACGATGCACGGAAAGGCGATGCAAAGCTGATGCACTTTTTCTGTCCAATGGGTCCAATCGGGCCTACTCGGGCCCACTCAGTCCAAAGCGGCGTCCAAAGAACTCGCTGTTCCAGCTCCGATACTGCTGAATCCTCCCCTCAAACAGAGCGAGCTGACCTCTCCTCCCAGGCAGCCGATCCCGATGCCGACCCAGAGCCCGAATCCGCGCTTCAATCACTCGAGCCACCACCCCGTCGCCGCTGCTTGAAATGGGC
>JAFGIS010000116.1 GCA_016929495.1 Polyangiaceae bacterium
CGACCGCGGTGAAACCTAGCGCTTCTCGTACCCCTCGCCCGGAGCGAACTGGAGCTGGTTGTTCGGCAGCCCCGACCACCACATGAGCTCGACGCCGAACGACGCGGTCACGAGCGAAATCGTGTCATCGGGCAAGTAGCGCACACCGAAGTACGGCTGCAGCGACAAGCCTCCGCTGACGTCGGAGCGCCATAGGAAGAAATCATAGCTCAGCGCCGCCGTGTAGCCGCCCCCGTACGCTCCGCTCGTTTCCGCATCCGGATCGCTGCTGTCGTACACACCGAGCACCGTGAACCCGGCCGCGCCTCGCAGGGCGAGGTTCTCGATGAGTTCCCATTGACCTTCGAGCGCGAGCCCCCCTAGCTCGGTCGACATGGGGCTCTTCGCGGTCCCTCCGTAGTCCAGGTACAGGCCAAGCCCGAGGTTCTTGGTGAGCATCTGCCCCACCCGCGCGGACACCGAGCTGCCGAACCAGAGGCCTTGGGGCTCGCCGTGGTCGATCACGTCGGTCGCGAGCAGGTTGAGGCCTCCACCGAGATAGTAGCCCTGGCGGGGCCTCGGGACCTCCAGCGTTTGCGCCTGCGCGGGACGCGCGAGCGCGGCGGCAACAACCGCAGAGAGCAGAGCCGCGCCTGCAGCGTGTGCCGTTCGAACGGCACACGCGCGAACAACCACCCTGGCGGCTGACCAGACTGTCCAGACGTGCCTTTCCGGGGCGAGGCTTCGCACAACTGGAGCCTCGGCGCACAGAGGCACGTGGCTCTCAATCGGAAGACGCTTTGTCCAGAGTCGCATCGGCGCACCTAGAATTCCGCGCGCATGCCGATGATCGGGATGAGCGGCACGCCCCGCGAAGTCCGCTTCTGGCGGAAGTTGTAGTTGTAGAAGTAGTCGTTCGGATTGCGGCTGTTGTAGACGTTCTGAATGTCGAGGTAGGCCGAGAACATCCAGTCCTGATAGACCCAACGTTTGTCCACCCGCAGGTCGAGCTGATGGAACGAGGGCCTGCGCGCCGTGTTCACCTCGCCGTAGCTCGGCCGGTACTCGTCCTCGCTCGCATTGTACACAGCCCCGGTGACGGGAGTGTCGGGCATCCCGGTCGTCCACCGGAAGCGCGTGCCGATCTGCCAGTTGCGCGGAAGAGCATAGCTTGCGACCAAGACGAGCGCGTGCGACTGGTCGTAGTCGAACAGGCGCTCTTCGGTACCTCCGGAGTCGACCCGCGTGGATCGCGACAGCGTGTAGGCGAGCCACCCGGACAGCCCGTGGGCGAGTTCGTGGCGGGTGACGAACTCCATTCCCCAAACGTGCCCGCTGCCGCCGTTGTCGTAGCGCAGCGGCCGCGCCTCTCCGTCCACGGTCACCAGCTGGTCCGTGGGGCTCACGAGGTTGGACAGGCGCTTGTAGAACAGAGTGCCGTCGAGCGTGAGCACATCGAGCGGCTTGTACTCGAGGCCCGCCGAGTAGTGGACAGCGCGCTCGGGCGTGAGGTCCGGGTTGCCCAGCGTCTTGTACAGCTCGAGGAACTGCGGCTCCTGCTGGAACAGGCCCACACCGCCCTTCAGCGTGAACGGCTTGGTGAACTGCCAGCGACCGGTCAAGCGCGGCTCGAAGCTCCAGTCTTCGCTCATACCGTAGCGATCGACGCGAAATCCTGGAAGGAACAGAAATCCGCCGCCTGGTGTGAGCTCGGCCTCGGCAAACACCGCAGGGTACCATTCGAGCAGCCCCTTCACGTTGGTCGAGCTGGTCTGTCCCAGGTCGGGCCTGCCTCCACCGGCTTGCCCCTCGGAGGCGAGCTGGGGGAAAAGCAGCTCGACATCCGCTTGCGACAGCACGATGTCCGCTCCGACGGTCGCCGCGACATGCGGATCGAACTCGTAGCGTGCGGCTTCGCGGACCTGGGTCGTGTCGAAGGTCATGTCCGCGAAGAACTGCGCGATGTTGAACTTGACGAGATCGCGCCCGTGCGACACCTTCACGGTATTCTCGAAACTCTCGTTCGGGACGTAGCGGTAGCTCAAGAGGCCGCGATAGAACGTCGTCGAGAATCCGAAGTCGTTCCGCGTCACCTGCGTGCCGAGCTCCCCCGGGTTCTTGAGGATCAGTTTGAAGCGGTCGTCCGAACCGAAGAAGACCCCGCGGATGTCGTGTTTGGGGCTCGGCCGGTAGTTGGCGAGCACCTGATAGTCATAGTAGCGCGGCAGCGTCACCAGGTCGATCGGCGCGCTGTCCGGGATGATGGCATCGAGGATGTAGTCGATGTAGCTGCGGCGTCCGGCGACGGCGACCGACAGCTTGTCGCCGAGCGGCGCCTCCAGATACACGCCCGTGTCCAGGACGCTGACATCGGCGTATCCGCCGATCTTCTTCGGCTGCAAATCCTTGAGACGGACGTCGACGATGCCACCCATGAGCCGGCCATACTGAGGACCGTAGTTGCCGGGGTAGAATTCGATGCTGTCGAGCATCCCCGCGGGCACGACACTGCGCAGCCCGCCGAAGTGGTAGACGAGCGGCACCATGGTGCCCTCGATGAAGATCTGCGAGTCCTCCGGAGCGGAGCCGCGCACGATGAGCAGTCCCGGATTGTCCGTGCGCGCCACACCGGCAAAATTCTGAACCACGGTGAGCGGGTCCCCGATGCCGCCCGGCACCCGTTCGATTTCTTGAGCCGTGAGGACCGTGCGGCTGACTTCCTTCTTGGGCCGCGTTGCAGTGATGGTCACGTCGTACGGATTGTAGCTGCCGCGCTCGACGTGGTAGGTCGCCTCGACCAGCTCGCGCTGCGTGATACTCTCGCTCGTCCGGAACGGGTAGTAGCCAGGCGATTCGACGAGGACTTTCCAGCTGCCCGCCGGGAGATCGACGAACTGGAACCGACCTTCCGCGTCGCTCGTGGCCTCGAAGCCAACGGGCTTGTCCCCGTTGTCCTGAAAGACCGTGACAATCACCCCCGACAGGGGCAGCCGCGTGCCGCGCTCGAGCAGTACTCCCCGGAAATTGACCACACCCGCGGCGGTGGGCTCGGCCGGTGCCGCGCTCGCGGCAGCCTGCGTCGGCTCGGCAGGCGCTGCGGGTGCGACCGGAGCCGGTTCGGCCGGCTTGGGCTTGGGCTTGAGCGTGAAACGATATCGGTAGTTGATCTGGACTGCCACGGGCTTGCCGTCGACCTCGGCGGGCTCGAACTCGAACTGCTGAGCCGCCGCGAGGGCTGCCTCGTCGAATCCCATGTTGGGCGGATCCGCCGGCTCCTGGATCCCGACCGAATCGACCTTGCCCTCGGCGTCGATGTCGAGCAAGAGCACCACCGAGGCCTCGATCCCCTGCTCTTCGGCTTGCTTCGGGTACTGGGCCTCGACGAATCTGGTCTGCTTGGGCAGCTTGGAGAGCTTGCTCGCCTGGACTTCGGCGGGCCTCTCCGGGGCCGCCGGACGCACCCCCTCGTTCGTTTGCGCCAGCGCCCAGGGAGAGACGAGAGCTGCGGCCAACAGTGCGCGAAGCCCAACAGTGCGGCGCATCATGGCTTGTCCTCGAGCCCCACCGTGACGCGGTGCCAGCTGACGCCGTCCCGGTTGTCGCGCAGCACCAAGATCAGCTCGGACGCGTCGCGAGAGTAGTCGTCTTTGTTGGCCGGGATCCAGGAGTTGTCGAGCAACACCTCGAAGTCCGTCAGGCCGTCGATGAAGCCCGTATGCTCGTTCTCGGTATCCCCGCTCTCGATGAACCAGGTCATCCGCAGGCGTTCTTGCAGCGTGGCCTGCTTGCCGTAGTCGTCTAGACCCACGTATTGCTCGGCCTGGTCCTCGGCTACCGACGCTTTCAGCTTCGTCACCTCATCGCGCGGCAGCGTCGCGTCGGCAGCCTCTCCCAGTTCGTGCCATTTTCCGCCAAGCCGGGCCGAGACGCCCTCGATGACGGGGTTCTCGTTCGCGCCGGTTTGCTCGTCGGTTCGTAGCCGTAGCGTACGCACGGCGACGAGTTCGTCCTTGTCGGTCTTGACGTGAAGCTTGACCTGGACCGGAAACCCGCCATCACAAACAACGAGCTCGGGCATTTCGGCCACGCCGGCGCACAAGGTCGACAGCAGCTCGCCCGGGATGCTGTGCTCGAACGGCACGCTGTCGCCCGTGCCGAGCTCGAGCGGCGGAAGAGCGAGCTGCCCACCCGGTCCGGCAAAGAGCTTCTCGTCCACGGTGCACGGATAGCCGTCCGCCGCACTGCCCGGGAACGGACACCAGCTCCAGGTGAGCACGGGTTGGCTCTGGCCCTTGGGTACGAACAGCAGGGCCGAAAGGGTCGTGCTCTCGCCTGGAGCGGGAGCAACGGGATCGCTCTGGATGGCCAGAACCCGCAGCGAGTTGAGCCGATTGAACGGATCGAACCGGTCACCGGCGCAGCCGGCCGTCGCCGCGCCGAGCAGCAGACACCGGCAGAGCCCAACATGGAAGCGCTTCATCAGTCCTCGATGCGAAAGCGATACTTGTAGCTCAGAGTGTAGGGCACGGGAACACCGTCACGCAACGCAGGCTCGAATTCTTCGGCCTTGGCCGCAGCCAGGGCCGCTTGGTTGAACGCCGGGTAGGGCGAGGGCGTGATAATCTGGACGCTGGTGACCTTGCCCGTCTCGTCGAGACTCACCATGACGACCACGTCGGCCTCCAGCCCCTGTGCACGAAGCTCGGCGGGATAGGGCGGATTGTGCGGCCGCCGCCGCTTGGGCATCGTGTATTGCGCTTTGGCGGAAGGGATGCGACTCGCAACGCGATTGGAACCGCTCTGAACCGGGCGCGCCGCCGTCGTGCGCAGGGCAGGCGCGCTCGTCTTCGCTGCAGCTTTGCGGGGTACGGCCGCTTGCGTTGCGGTCTGGCCGA
>JAFGIS010000012.1 GCA_016929495.1 Polyangiaceae bacterium
CACCGTCGACCGTCTGGTCGATCGCGCCACCATTCTTCGCTTCACGGGCAAGAGCCTGCGCGATCCCCTCGTCATCAGCGGCGCCCCTCGACGCAGCGGCCAGTTCCAGCACCTCAGCCTCCGACAGGGGGCTCGACGGATGATGCGACAGACACAGCCGTCGCTGGATCTTGACCGCGCCAGCAAGCCCCTCTGTGTAGAAGTAGGATTGCCCCCGCGGCAGCTTGGAGATGTCTTGGCCCTCGGCGCCTCTCAGTCGCAGTTGTTCCCGAACCACATCGACCGATGTCGGTGAGCTCACTTCACCAAAGAGCTGCGTCGTACAGTTGTTGATCACCGCGTGATCGATGTTTCGCGGCTCCTGCGTCGCAAACACGAGACCCAGGCCGTATTTCCGGCCCTGGCGGGCCAGTCGCAGCAACGCGTCCTTGGACGCGACGCTCGAACGGCTGGGGACGAAGTCCTTGGCTTCATCGATGACCAGAAGCCCTCGCAAGGTTTGGTCTCCGGCAGGGTTCATCCGTATCCACGAGAACCGCCCCATCGACAGCTGCGCGATGAACGCCTGTCGTTGCTGAAGACTCGGAAGGCCGACCAGATTCAGCACGGAGATCCTCGTGCGAGTGGCGCCGACCGTGTTGAACAGCACGGCGCGATCCATCGACCTACCACTGGAGCGCAGCAGAGGGTCCGTGTCCATCCAGGAGCGCAGCGCATCCGCCATCTGGGCTGGCAGGGCCCCGCCTTGCGCGTACCCGCTGTCCGCCTCGGGCGGCAGATCGGAGAGCAGAGCCAACAGCTGCTGCAAGCCATGCATGCGCTGATGTGCCAAATAGCGCCGCACACTCGCGAGTAGCCCCCGCTTGATCCGGCACCGTGCCAATGCTCCGTTTCCGGCCCGGGCGCCTACACCAACCAGGCGGCGCTCGTCCAGTCCACCCGCACGATGGCATCCCAACCGGGAGGCGGCGTGACGGCCTGCACCGAGTTTCCGGACACTACGGGTTGGGCGGCTAGCACTAGATCGCTTCCACCACCACGTGGTCGGCCCCCGACGCGAGCGCCTCGATGTCCTTCGAATCTGAGGTGAGCACGGTCCCGCCAGGCTCAGCGAGGGTCACAACCAGGGCGTCCACCGCAGACCCGCGGCGGGCCCGCCGCCGAAGCAGCGCAGCACGACGCGCCAACGCCTCGCTGACCACTTCCGCGATGTCGCACGTCTTCAAGAACCTGTTCTCGAGTGCGTCGCGCCCTGCGTGTCCCTGCAAGCACTCAACGAGCACCATCGACGGGACTACGGGCGGCCAAAGGCCTTCGTCTCTGAGGGCACTGATCAGCGCTGCAGCGTAGCGCGTGCGCTCCGCCAGGCGGCTGACGGCTCCCGAGTCGAGCACGAAGGCCATGTCAGCTAGCCTTGCGGCGTGCGCGACGTGCTATCCGACCAGCCACGGCCCTAGCACGAGTCCGGTCTATCGAGGAGGGCTCTCCGACTTGTGCTACGAGGTCCGCCAGGTACCGCTCGGTCTCGGCGAGCAGGTCCCGACGACGCACCTCGGCGCGAACCGCGCTCTGCAACAGCTCCGAAGCCGGCAGTCGGCGATCCTTCACCAACCGGTACAATTCGTCGGGCAAGTAGACCTGCATGCGTGGCATACGCCTATCTATACACTCTAGCTCGCCCGGGTCAAGCCGTTCGCCAGCGGCGCCGGATCACAGCGGCCCACCGCAGTGTCCGGAAACTCGCCACGCGTGAAGTGCGTGCCCATCCCGACCCATAGTCCGAACTGCAACCCGCACGCCGAGCGGTTCGTCAAGACCCTACGGACCGAGTGCCTCAATGAGTTCCTGATCTTCGGCGAGCGGCACCTGCGGCGTCTGCTGGGTGAGTTCTGCGCGCACTGTCACGGAGAACGGTTTCACCAAGGACTGGGTGGACAGCTCATCACGCCGCCAGCGTCGGCGAGCAGCGACAACGGAACGAGTGGCGCCATCCACTGTCGTTCGCGGCTTGGCGGGCTGCTCAGTTTCTACTACCGGGAGGCAGCGTGACGGCCTGCACCGAGTTTCCGGACACTACGGGGGCTACCGCAGACAGTGCACGGATCGGGTCGAATACGACGCTGAGGGTACTCTGTGGCCGTCGGGCAGAGCCCATGGCACGCCGGCTCGAATCCTCCGCCGCCAGCGAATATCAATTCTGCCTTGACGCGTCCGAGCGACCGAACACATCGTACGACGGTCAAGCCCGCTGATGTGTGATACACAATCTCGTCTCGCCCGGTCGTGCGCTTCCACCGTGAGACAGGAGACCATCGATGTCCAGGACTTCCCCCAACACAATGACCCGTTCGACCGTGTCCGCCACCCTGGGACCTCTGGCCCTGGTCGCCGTCGCTTTCGCGGTGGGTTGCGGCGACGACACATCGGGATCGGCGTCCGGCACTGGGGGCAGCACCAGCAGCGGCGCTAGCTCAGCTTCCCCGACCGGCGGCAGCACGGGAGGAACCTCGTCGACGGGAGGCACCTCCGCGGCGAGCGGAGGCACGGCGACCGGCGGTGTCGCCACCGGGGGCACGGCTACTGGCGCAGTGGCCACCGGAGGGCAGGCGACCGGCGGAGTGGCCACCGGTGGCACGGCTGCCGGAGGCTCTTCCACCGGAGGAACAGCAACGGGTGGCAGCACCACGGGCGGCACGTCGACGGGCGGACGGGCGAACGGGGGCCGCTCTTCTGGCGGCACCGGCGGTAGGGCAGCGGGCGGCGCGGACACCGGCGGCGCCAGCACGGGCGGCGCGAGCGGGGGTGGTGCGGACACCGGCGGCGCCAGCACGGGCGGTACGAGCACGGGCGGCGCGAGCACGGGCGACGCTGGGGCGGGCGGCACGGGTGACGCGGTGCCGAGCGAGGGGTGCGGCAAGACGCCCTCGCTGAAGAACAGCACGACCAATTCGAACCCGAGCCCCATCACGATCAATGTCTCCGGCACGAACCGCGAGTATGCCCTTCGCTACCCCTCGGACTACGACAACACCCACCCGTACCGGCTCATTCTCGACTTGCATGGATATGGGGGCACCTACAAGGAGACCGCGGGGGAGGACTACTTCGGGCTCTGGAGCGTCTCGAACAACACTACGATTTTCATTGCGCTCTCCGCAGTCGATACGGATTGGAGAAACGGGGACAATCTGGCCTACGTGGACGCGGTGCTGGAGGCCGTTCAGGGCGATCTGTGCATCGATACGTCGCGGGTCATGCTCGAAGGGTTCAGTCAGGGTGCAGCCGAGGCTTGGCAGCTCGCCTGCTCGCGTCCCGGTGTGTTCCGCGCCGCGGTGGGCCACTCCGGCGGGGGCGTGACCAATCCCTCGAGCTGCGAGCCGATCCCCTACCTTGGCTCAGGGGGCCTGCAGGAAAACGTCACACAGACGACCCAAACCGATCAGTTCGCCCGGTGGAACGGGTGCACGGTAGCGGCATTGCCCACGGCGCCCTCCGGCGGACACGTCTGTACGGACTACGCAGGCTGCCCTGCCGAGGCTCCGGTGCGCTGGTGCAACTATGATGGCCCCCATACGCCGCTGCCCACGGATTCCGGGGAGCGCTCGTCGTGGATGCCTTCGGAAACGTGGCCGTTCTTCACGCAGTTCTGAGCTCGGCGCACTGCCGGGCTCACAACTGCGGCCCGCGCCCCCGACGCGCACCCCATACCGAATGGATCTCGATTACCGCGCGTTCCCGGTCGTACCGGTAGTACACGTGGCAGCGCGTTCTGCGCATCAGCACGCGCCGAATGAGCTTCCCTCGCACCCGCCGGTAGAGCTGCCCCGCTCAAGGCATGGCTTCAATCCGCGCCAGCGCTGTTTCGAACTCCGTGACGAACAGCGCGGTCGCGTCGCGGTGCTCTCGCCACCAGGCATCCTCCAGCTCGAAACGCCGCTGGGCTTCTTCAAGCAGGATGATCCGCATGTCGAGAGCGGTACTGTCTGAGGTACTCCCGCGCGTCCATGCCTCGGCCTGCCTCGGAGTCCTCCAATGCTCGATCGAGTGACGCGTGGAGCTCTGCCCGTTCCTCGGTGGTCAGGTCATCATCGATCACGACGACTTCGACCTCTGCTCCGTCCGGCAGGTCAGTGGCTCCATCCACGACGATGCGGCCGCCCTTCACATGTCCCTCGAGAGCGAGCATGCGAGGATCCTAGCGCGGCGCTCGGGGCTCGGCGCCTGGGCGGGCGGGGGCATCCCCGACAGACCCGTCCCCCGGGCCGGGCTGAGTCTCACGGCACCGGACACGCCCGCAGCGCCGCGACGCAGTCGGCGCGCGCGCGGGCGGCACGGGCTCGTTCGGCGTCGGCCTCTTCGCCTTTGCCCTTCGCATAGCGCGCGATGATGCGGTCACAACGCGCCGCCGGCGGCCTGCAGCCGAGCGCTCGTGCCGTCTCGAGCGCTGCCTCGACGACGTAGGGGTCGTCACCGGGACCGAGGACACGGACGAGCGAGTGGAACAGGGCGCGCTCGGGCGGGGTCGCACGCGCGAGCCCGGCGAGGATCTTGAGCTGGCACTCGGCGACCACGTAGTCCGGGACGTCCTCGGACCGCTTCAGGCCGAACCACTTGAGCAGCAGCTTGGGCTCGTCCGCCGCGTACTGAGACGCCAACAGCTCGAGTACGGACGCCGAGCCCGTGGTCGGGGGCAGGTCGAGGACGGCCGTGAGGATCTCGCGGCGCCGTGCGGGCAGGGCCTCGGCAACGGCGCGCGCGAGCAGAGCGCGCTGCCGAGGTTCGTCGGCCAGAAACCCGCGGTCGTAGAGCGCCTCGAGCCGCGGCGCCAGCGCTGGCCCGAACAGCTCGTGCCAGCCCGCGAGCACGTTGTCGATATACGTGGAGCGACGCCGGGCGTCGGCGAGCTCGGGCCATGGCGCGGGTCGCTCCAGCAAATCGACGAGCGTGGCGGGCTCGACGGCCCCCGCCATGTGTGCGCCTACGACCTTGGGTGAGACTCCGAGGCTCTCGAGCCCGTCGGGATGCGTCAAGAGCACCCGCACGTAGAGCTTGCGAGAGTGCCGTTCGAGGGCGCTCAGCACTCGGTCGTCGGCGGGGCTCGACCGGCCGAGCACGTCCTGCCACATGAGTAGCGAGTCGCGCGGTTCGGGGTAGCGCGCCCGCCACGCGTGGTACTCGTCGAGCGAGCGCTTCCGGCCGCTCACCGCCCAGGCGAGGTCCAAACAGAGCGCGCCGAGCGTAGGCCGGGTCCAGTCCACAGCGATACGCTGCGCCGGCGATTCTCCCGCTTCGCAGGGCACGAACCCCTGCGGGGGCCCGCGGTTCTCGGGCACGTCGCCGGCCGGCTCCGTGGAGTCAACGCAGCCATCGGCCACGCGCACGAGATCGAGGTCCCACACTCCGCGAAGCATGACCGCGGCCAAGCCCCGAACAGAAGCTGGCTCGTCGCTCGCCAGCACCTCGCGCAGCGCGGGGATGTCATCCGGCGGGTGATACGGGTCGATTGTGTCGGTCAGCCCCTTGGCACAGCAGTTGTCAGGACACCCGACCACCGTATCGAGCCGCCGGCGCAGATCGCGCAGGTGGGTGGCCATCTTCGTCGCATCCGGACCGAGCCGTTGAGACCGCGCCGGCTGCGGCATGGCGCTCGCGTCGGCGCTCGAGCTCGAAGGGGCCAGCGTCGCTGGCGGCGGCGCGGCGTCCCTCGAGCAGGCGAAACAGCCCGCCCCGAACGCCACGATGGCAACGAAAGGCACGCAGTGTCTGGCTGTCGAAGTCATGCTCCAATCCGGTCCGTCACGGTTGTGTGCCGATCCTCACCTCGTAGGCGCTCCAGGTCACCCCTCCCCGATTGTCCCGCAGAACCAACCAGAGCCTGGCCGATGCTTCGGCGTAATCCGAGGGCACGCGCAGCCATAGCTCTGGAGCTGGACGCCAAGCATCGGTCTGCCAGGTGAAGTCCTTGGTGCTGTCCGACCACGGTGTCAACAACTCGGCCTGGAGCGCTTCACGCGGCGGGGTCGCAGCCGCTGGGTCGATGAGCGGGTTCGGCTCCGCGCTCGTGGAGCCGACCTCCAGCGTGACGCGGTAATCCCAAGCGTCCGGCTCGGTGCTGCGCTCGAGCACCGGGACGCAGCGCAACTCGTCCTCGCCGGCGGCTTGGCAGCTTCGAGCCACGGACGGCTCGCCGATGGCCGGACAATCGTCGTCGTTCTGGCAGCTTTCTGCGCCGAGACCGGCTCCGTTCAAGCGTAGTCCGTCGAGCACGGGGTTAGTATTGGCCATCCCGAGCACGCTGGATACGGTGGCGAACCCGACCTCGAAACCGGTGCGACCCACCGCTCTGCCCCGCGGGTCGACACAGCCGAGAGGCACGGTGTCCTTCAGCTCCGATCGCACTTCGAGCGTGCCTCGGCAAACAGCAAAAAAGACGTACGAGACACCCACCGGGCGGTCCGAACCCAGGATGTCGTCGGGTACGGTGAACGCAAAGGAGGTTCCGAGCCCGAGCAGCCCGGCACTTCGTTCGAGAGCGGACGGCTCGGTGTCGTACACGCGAGGCGCGCAGCGCTGAACCAGCTTCCTCAGGCCCGGGTAGCAGCTGAAGTACTGACCGCCGGGTGGGTTGTGGCAGCCGCCGAGCCAGGCGACTTCCGTGGCGACCTTGTCGCTGCTGGACGCGTCGTCGAAGAGTTCCGCCGAATGCAGCAGCTGTAGCTCGACGGCTGCGCCGGGCGTGCCGGTGGCTGGCTCGGCGCGGACCGCCACGACCCTGAGGTGGGTCGTATCCTCGGGCGCCTCTGGCATGCACGCAGCCAGCACGGCGCCAGCGAGCGTCGGCGCCACGGTGCGAAGCAGGGGGCGCGGACTCCGGACGGTGCTCGGAGCGGACATCCTAGAACTCCCCGCGCAAGCCCACGCTGGGCAAAATGGGCATGGGATGCTTCTGGTAGTTGCAGCGCGTCACGTCCTCGCTGCATTGTATTCCAACCACGCGGTCGGTCCCATACGCGTTGATGACCTCGACGTACACGGTGAAGGCCGTGGCGGTACCCAGGGTCCAGCGCTTCTGGGCGCGCAGATCGAGCTCGTGGTACGCGGGCAGCCGCCGGCTCTGAGCTCGCCCCAACACGGGGACGTACTCGTTGGTGCTGCTGCTGTACAGAGCCCCGACCACGGGCGTGTAGGGGGTACCCGAGACCAGAATGAACTTGGTGCCCACCTCCCAGCCTCTGCCGAGCCCATAGCTCGCCAGGGCCGTGAGCACGTGCGTGCTGTCCCCCTCGTAGAGGACCAGCGGTTCGCCCGGCGCCGCACGCCGCACCGAGCGCGACAGCGTGTAGGCAAGCCATCCATACAGCTCGTTGCTCGGCTTGATGCGCACCAGTGACTCGAGGCCCAGCGTGTGGCCGCTGCCGGTGTTGGCGAACTCGGCGTCGCCGGAGCTCGCGACCCTCCGCTCGACCAGATCGCTCAGCAGGTAGTGAAATCCTTCGATCGACGCTTCCACCTTCGAGCCGAACTCCTGCTCGACACCCAGGGACGACTGGACCGCTCGGCTCGAACCGAGCCCCGGCGTGCCAAAGCCGGTCAGTACCTGTTCCGGCTGCGGCGCCTGGTAGAACAGGCCCACGCCGCCCTTGAGCGTGGTGCGTTCGGGCTTGCACGCCAGGTCGTAGCGGGCGTTGAGCCGCGGACTGATGTCCAGCTCTTCGTTGTCGTACGAGTAGTCGAGCCGGACGCCGCCCACGAGCCGCGCCCGGTCGATCGGCGTGGCCGTGAGCTCGGCGTACGCGGCCGGACGAAAGTGCAGCGCGTTCGCGTCGACATCCGACAGCGTGTCGTAGGCGGTACTCACCGCCGGCTGACCCTGATCGGCCTCGATCCGGGGGACGCGCAGGCGGGCACGGAAGGGTGCATAGTGCAGATCCGTGCCGACATCGAGCGAGAGCCGCGGCCCGAGCCGCCAGCCGAGGTCGGTGCGAATACCTATCGGGTAGGCAGGCGCGTCGACCGAGTAGTGTACGTCCGCTGACTGGAAGTCGAACCGTTGGTAGATGCGTCCCACCGCCGCCGTGTACGACCAGTCGACGCGGTCGGAAAGGCGGGTCTCGTAGCTCGAGCTCAGGTAGAAGAACCCGTAGCGCTGGTCGAGCTCGAGCCGCTTCACGCCGCTGTCTCCGGAGAAGTGGAAGGCATCGTCGGCGCCGATGACCCCGAACCGGAGGCGAGAGTCGCGATCAGGGTGGCTTACGAGAAACAGCTGGTAGTCGTCGTAGATTGGCGACACGGACCAGCCGAGCACGGGCATGGCCACGGTATCGAGGTGGCTGCGACGTACGCCGCCGATGAAGCTCACCCCACCGAGCCCCGGCACAGGACCTTCGAGCACGCCGCGCGCGTCGATGAGGTCGACCTGCGCCATGCCGTGCAACTCTCCGTCGCTTTTCGGGTCGCGAAGCTTCGCGTTGACCAGGCCCGCCAGCCCCCGGCCGTGTTTCACGCTGTAGTTGCCCGGATAGAAGTCGAGCCGCTCGAGCATCTCCGTGGGCACGACGCTGGAAAGTCCCCACAGATGATAGATGTCGAGCACCAGCAGGTCATCGATGTACGAGAGGGAATCCTGGGGCTCCGTGCCGCGCACGATGATCCCTTTTGCGCCCACCGGCGTCGGCGTCACGCCGGGCAGATTCTGCAGCGCGCGCATGGCGTCGTTCATGCTACCTGGCATGGTCCCGAGCTCGCGCGCACTGAGGGTGCGGCGCGTGACCTCGCGCGCAGGCCGCTCCTCGTGCACGCTGACCTCGATGGGCTCCCCGCCGTCGTCTCCAGCCTGCGGCACCAGCCGGTCGACCCGCTCCTTGTTCACGCCCGGCTTGAGCGACCCGTCGGCGCCAAGCGGCGCATGGCCCGGCGCCACGACGTCGAGGTGATACGAGCCGCTGGGCAGGGACTCGAGCGACCAGGCTCCGCTGGTATCGGTCAGTGCCTGCCACGTCGTCCCGTCGGGCAGCACCAAGATCACGTGCGCTCCGGCCACACCGACCGGCGGCGAGCCGGTCACCACGCGCCCCTTGAGCTCGGCACCGGCAACAGCCCTGGGCGGAGGCGGGCGGCGGGCCGGCGGCGACGGTTCGGTTGCCCGGGCCTGACGAAACTCGTAGCGATAGCGAATGCGTGCGGCCACGGGCTGGCCGTTGCGCCGGGCCGGAGCGAAGACAAACTCGAGGCTCGCCTGCTGGGCGGCTTCGTCGAAGCCGTGTCCTGCCGGCGTCACCACACGGCTCTGCTGAACCACACCGTCGGCGCCTACCGTGAGCTCGAGCTCGACGTCCGCCTCGAGTCCGAGTTCGCGCGCTTGGGGCGGGTACTCGGCTTGATGGAACGCGGTCAAGCGCGGCGGCGTGATCTCGTCCGCAGCAGCGCCCGGCTCGGCCGCTGGCGCGCGCTCCTGGGCGCGCACCGAGCTCGCCGCCATGGCAAGAGCCAGATACGAGCAGGCGAACAGAAGACGCAGAGGGCGAACGGGATGCACGGTACAGAGCGGGGCGCGGCCCGCGAGCGCCACTGTACTCGATTTCGCGCGCGCGGCGAGGATCGATTGCGGGCGGCGCCTCATCCCAGCCTGCACCGCCGCGCCAGCGTGCTCGCAACGCTAGCCACGCCCCTCCCCTTCGCGTCCTCGTCGATGGCTGAGCATCGCCTCGATGTGCGCGTTTCCGAACAACTGCCGTGCGGCATGCTGGTTGTGCGCTGTGCACCGAAGCGTCACGTTGCCCACCGTCGCAGGCCCTCCGACCGCGTAGGGCTCGATGTGCTCGAACTCGACGAATCGGCGCTCGCCACAGCGCTGCCCGGTTTCGTCCACGAACGTGCACTGCCCCTGGTCTCGCGCCCAGACGGCCCGACGCACGGCGGCTGGGATGTATCGGGATCGGGTGCGGCGCTCGCGCTCGGATCGCGTGTTGGCTGTTGCCGCAGGGCCGGGCTGCGGCTGCTCCGGGCATCGCGTCCCAGGCGCCGTGACCGGCTGACGCTGCGGCTGCTCCGGTCTCTGTGCCGGCGTTGGCGAACTGAGCTGGGCTTGCGCGTCGCGTGTTGCTGGTCGGACTCGCCCCGGATCCTGTTGGCTCGCTGCAGCGCGTGGCGCCGATGGCCGACGGCACGTCGTGAGCGCGAAGCGGCGCTTGTGCTCGCTCAGGATGAGCGTGTCCAGGGCGCGTTCGAACAGCGTCGCCAGATCGCTCGGGGAAACGGCGTGGCTCGCAAGCTCCCGGGCGCGTTCGAGCTTCTCGCAGAAATCCGCGCTCGCCGTGAACATGACGCGAAAGCGTTTCGGCGCCAGCGGCTCGATCACACCTCGGTCGCCCGGTTTCGTCGGGGCGACACGCGATGCGAATGTGGAGTCCGCCGCCCGAGGGGCCAGGGTCGCGTCTGCCGTGACTGTGGCCCGAGCCCCCGCGGTCTCGGCCGTCGAGGCAGCGATCGGTCCCGACCCATGTGCCGATGCCGCGTCTGCTGCCGACGTTCGCGTGTCCGCCGCCGCTACTCCAGTCGCCGTCGCCGCTGCTCCACACACCCGGCGGTTCGTCTCCGCCAGAGCCGTATCGCAACCGTCCGGCGCCCCCTTCCCTCCCCCTGCGAGCTCACCCGCAGTCCTCGGCGCAGCGCCCGGCCGCTCCGGCAACTTGCGAACGCCATCCCGGACATCGGGTCGCGGAAAGCGTTCTGCCACGAGCTTCTCGACTTCACGCTTGCTCTGGCCACACGCGGCCAAGAGCCACTCCCGGTGCCCGGCCGGCGTGAGATGCGGCGCCACCAACAAGAGTCCAGACAGGTGCAGCCTCCCGTCTCGCACGAGCTCGAGCACGAGCGGAAACCGACGCGCGATCCGCGCCGCGGCGATGCGTTTGTAGGCGACGTCTTCACTCATGCCCAAATGCCCCACGCAGTATTGAAAGGCCGATGGATAGACCGTCGAAGCGTACAGGCGCCGCGCGTCCATCTCGCCGAGGTGCTCGAGCAGCTCGGCCGTGAGGCGACTGTCCTGCCGTACGAGAACCGAAAGGCGAGCCGTCAGCTCGGCATCCGATAGCACTGTCACGTGACCGGGCGCGAACTCGGCCACATCCGTCACATGGCCGGGCCCGACATCCATTCGCACTGTCACACGGCCCGGCGCAACGTCCCCCACATCCGTCACACGGCCGGGCGCAACGTCCGCTCGCTCCGCGACACGGCCGAACGCGACGTCCCCCAC
>JAFGIS010000117.1 GCA_016929495.1 Polyangiaceae bacterium
CGTTCGGCGTCACCTTGGGGATCCCGGCCCGCTTGCAGGCCGCGGCCAGGTCACCGGCTGCTGGGACAACGCAATGCAGGTGTTCACCCAGTCCGACATGCACGACCTCTAGATCCTGGCGGAGGCTAGTCCAGCTGTGACTGAAGCTTGGCGCTTCGACCCACGACGCCGCACCGAACCACCCGCAAGCGTCAAGCGCGACCTTCGGCGAGAAGCTGGATTCGGCTGCTGCGGCTGCGGCCATCCCTTCATCGAATACCACCACATGGTCGAGAGTACGCGACACGACCGTCGGGACATGATGGCAGTCTGCCCAAACTGCCACCGGGCCATCACGAAGCGCGCGGTTCCCGTGGACACCCAACGCCAGTGGAAGGCGCTACCGCACAACATTGCCAACGGATTCGCGAACGGACAACTCCTCCTCCCGACTGCCACTGTGGCGCTTCAGATGGGTGCAAACCTTTTCGTGGGGCCCGGCCCGAAGCTGGTCGTCGACAACGCTCCGGTGGTATCGATCTCGGCGGACGGGAAGCGAAGCATGCTCGTGAGTGTTGACCTCCGCGACCGCAACGACAGAGTCATCCTTACCCTCGTTGACAATGAATGGGTCACCGGAGACATCGCGGCGTGGGACATAGAGTTTAACCACAATCGGCTCCGCATCCAGTCCGCCGTCCACGAGACAGCTCTGGAGCTCGATGCCCGGTCGGATGTCGTCAAGCTGGCTGGACACCTCTGGACGCATGGCGTTCAGTTCGACGTCAGCCCCTCTGCTCTGGTGTTGCATGACAGCACCACGGGCGCCCCTGCCGCGCCGGGTGAACAAGAGGATAACACCTGCCGGCCTGGTCGCGCCGAGGAACCCACAGAGGGCGCCTGGCCACGCGGCCCACTCATGACGGCGGCCCCGGAACGATTCTCGTTCTCCCGTCCCCCGAGTACGCTCGCATTCCCATGACGGAACCCCAAGAACCGCCCATCGAGTACGAGCTCCTTCGCGACGCCACGCTCGCCGAGATCGTTGTTCGCGAGACCCATGTCACGCCGACCAGCGCCGACGACCGCCACATACGAATCGAAGGCCGCCTCGGCCTGGAGAAGGACGAGGACGGCGAGCCCGCCAACGACGTCGAGCACTTCGCGTTCGGGTTCATCTACGCGCTCGGAGTGCTCTCCTTCGCGGACGCTCGACCCCGGGGCGTCTCGGGAATGCACTTTCAGGACAGGGACGACTGGACGGCGGGTGACATGCTGCGGCGGCTCCGGTTCGAACGTGGGGAGCTCCGTTTCTACGCGGACTATGTCCGCGGCAGGTGTATGAAGACGACCATCATAGTACGCTCGGACGGTACTTTCGTGCTCGACACAGTGAATCGCGGAGAGGCAGCGACCCGGTGGATCGCGAAGCTACAGGGCAAGAAGCTCCTCCAGGCCGTGGGTGGCCCGGAAGCAGGGGACGGCGACGGTGGTAGGACGGGGCCGCTCAGACCGCCATGACCCGCACCGCCGGGAAGCATCTGCTCAGCCTCGACAGATCGTCGAAGTCGGACGTGTAGACCGTGTCGGCCCTGCGTGCGGCACAAGCCATGACGATGGCATCGATCGTGTGCTCCCGCCCAAGCCGGAGCTCTGCCAACGCTTCTCCAGCGGTCCTCGCCACGGCGTTGCTGACGGCCTCGACGTCCACGGCGTCCAGCAGGTGAACCAACGGCCCACGCGGCCGACGCCACCACTCCGCCACGACGACGGAGGGCACTGTCACCGATACACCACTTGCGAACCATCCTGCCCACAGGACGAGCATCCGGCGCCCACGGCGCTCAAGTGCAATCAGCGCACCGGTATCGAGGGTTATTCCTGCCATTCCCGGCGAGCCGCTTCCAACTCCTCCGGCGTGACCGGCGGCTGACCCTCCTGCAGATACTCGAGGATCTCGCGCCGCGCCTGCTGTTGCCGCTCACGGCCTCGAGACTCGAGCTCAGCCAGGATCGCCCGAAGGCTCTCCTCGAGCCCATGCTCCTCCAACAGCCGGACGAGGGCCTGAGCAGGCGTCTCCTCGTTGGGGGGAGTCGCCAGCGGAAATCCGTGGCCGGGTGAAGGTGCCTGCATGAGCATCATCCTACGACCCGTCTCCCGGGCCGACAAGGTCACGCCCCCGAGCCGACCACTTGCTGCTCTCCCCGTCAGCCAGCCCGCACCCGCCCTGACACGCTTCCCTGCTGCAAATCCGCTACGCGGCCCCCCGCCGCTTCCGTTTTCCCGAACCTTCCCGCACCCCTACCCCCTTCGGCGCTGGCACTGAAAATCCGCGTGTCGGCAGTTCGATTCTGCCCCTGGACACTGATACGGCTCCGAAGGGGTCAACACGCGATCCGTAGCTGGAAGCCCTTCGGCTGCTCCGACGGTGCAAATGATTCGACGGGGTCCCCGCGGTGTACATGCTCGAGCATGGCCAGCGCTGCCAGCTGAACGGAACGGTCGAACGCCTGTGCACCGGTCTCCCACCGCGACACCGTCTCGGGCGCCACGTCCAGGAGGTGGGCCAGCTCGGCTTGCTTGAGCCCTAGGACCCTGCGCGCGTCGCGAAGCTCGGGTCCTTCGATGGTTCGAACATCGTGCGGCACCGCGATGGCTGCGCGCCGTTCGAGAATGCCGAGCTCCAGCTCGAACCGCGTCGTGGTTTCCCGCGCATCGCATGCGCGGTCGTCGTCCGGCTCGCGCAAGCACGGTGGGCAACGTCGGGCAGCACTCGCTGGCGACACCTGCAGTTGCCCGGGTGGCTAGGCCCAGAAGGCGCTGCTGTGGAGCTCAGCCCCCCCGCCGCGTGCTCTGCTCCCCGGTCGTGAAGGTCCACTCGAAATGAAGCGATTCGGCGCCGCGCATCGCGTCGATGATCACGCGATAAGTGCTGGTCGGAGCCAGCGGAGTCTCGGTGTAGAGCACATATTCCGAGGCGCGGTTGTTCGCAGGCTCGATCCAGACATGGGGCAGTGGATCGCTCGTCCCGTCGATCAGGATGCTGTGGCTCGTGACGGTGATGCCGCGTGCAAAAAGAGTGACGGGGTAGCCGCTCGGCCAACCGCTGGGCGGCACCGGCGGCTCGGGCCCTTCGCGGCTGCCGTCGAACGACACGGGCACGCCGCTCTGCCCGGCGTAGGGGTAGAACGCCGTCACGTCGTCGGGCGTGACGGGCCCTTGCCCGAAGTCCATGGTGTCGCAGCCGTCCCCGCTGCCGTAGCCAACGTGGCGCGTCCACGGGCTCAGAAGCGGGGTCCGGTGATACACCGAGTTGATGAACATCGTGACCGCGCGCACCGGATCGCCCATGAACGCCATGCACTCGTTCGCTCCGCGCCCGGAATAGCCGGCGGCGCTCAGCCGCTCGGAGATGGCGGCACCGGTGTAGCCGGGGCATCCCTCGACCTCGCTGTGCGCGCTGTCCGCCTCGCACGTGGCGTCGTCCGCGTTCGTCACGTAGTAGTCGCAATGGTTCTGCGACGACTGGCACAGCTCGAGGACCAGCTCTGCGCAGGGGATCCCCATGGCCAGACGCGCGGCGTTCTCCGTATCGAGGGCGGTGACCGCCGCCGCGGGAGCCCCGGCAGGTGGAGCAGGACACTCGGTCTGCTGGGATCCACCCCCTGTCCCGTCGGCGGCCTGCGCTCCGCCCGTCGCGCCTTGGGAGTCGACGCCTCCGGTACCCGCGCCGGTGGTGCCGCCCGTGGGCGCACTACCCCCGTCGCCGGCCACAGGCTCCTGCCCTCCGGTTCCGCTCGAACTGACTTGACCCCCGGCGGCCTGCACGCCGCCGGTACCGTTGGTCTGTCCGCCTGTTGTCGCGGTGGCCGTTCCGCCGATGGCCTCCGAAGCGGAGGCTCCACCCGCGGCCTCCATGTTCCCCTGGACGTCCTGGTCGCTGCCGCAGCCCACGACGATCAGACCGCTGATGCAGATCGCATCCCTGACGCGCGTAGACGACATCTTGAGCTCTCATTCTTTCTCTCGAAACGATCCCGAGCAACCTTGGAAGGCCACCGGTTTCCGCGGTGCACGCGCAGTTTCAGCGGAAGCAGAAAGCCAGCGCCCAGCTGGAGCTCACGGCACTGCCCGGACTCATGCCCGCCGGGGCTGTGCGGACTGAGACGTCCTGGCGATTCTCGCAGCAAACAAGGGACCCACTGGGGACGCAAGTGTCGGTTGCCCTGCAGCCATGTGCGCGCCCAGGACGCGGGTCGGGCCTGCTGGCAAGCGGTTGGGGACACCACGGCTGCCGTTGGGAGTTGCCGCCAGGCAGTCCAAGCGCCTCATGCCCGGTTCTCGCTTGCCGACATGCGATTCGAGGCCGTAGCCCGGTTGACCTGACCTGGCCGCAAGCAAGACCAGCCCGTCGCTCGCGCAAGACGACTTGGCGGCAAGTCCCAGCCGCCGTCAACTGCCTCGTGCTTGCTTGCGGGCCAGCCCGCTCCGCCGGGCTTGCCTCGCCCGAGGCTTGGGGCGAAGTCCGCCGGGCCGCCACGCGCGTCCACATGACATGCGGGCAGGTCAGCCCAGGACACCGGCCGTCCCACTTGATTGCCGGAAGGCTCCCCGACAGCGGGCTCGCATCACTTTTCACACAACTGGGTGTGAGACGGGACCGATAAGGAACAGTAGATGAACCCGACTTGCGTTCCGAACGCGCCGAGCATGGACCCATGACCTCCGCCGAAACCCTTCTGACCCCGATCAACGGCTCCCCACGCTCTCGGGCGGCCTACCAGGAGCTCCTCCCGGAAATCCTGAGGCTCACCGAGGAGAGCATCCCGCCCATACTCATCGATATCCCCACCGCCGTCACCACGGTGCTGGGCGCCCTGCCCCGGATCCGGGAGCTGAGGCCTGAAATCGAGGAAACCTTTCGCAAGTTCGACTTCGCCGAGTTCGACAGGCTCGAGCAGTACACTCTGGCGCTGAGCCACGCCCACGCGCTGCACCGCGCAGCTCACACGCCGAAGCTCTCGCTGTCCGCTTTGGCCGCGGAGTTGATTCGGATCAGGAACGTCCTTCTCTTGGACGCTCGGGCGCTCGCTTCCCACCGGCTCATCAACGCGGAGCGGCTCGCCGGTTGCAGAGCCAGACCCGGCTATCGAGCGTTGGCCTACGACGTGCTGATGCTGGTCCACGTGCTCAAGGACTCGTGGGACCGAGTGCATGACCGGACACCGGCAACGATGGCCGAGCTCGACCAGGCAGCGGTCACGGCCGAACAGCTGCTGAAGGCGGTCGGTCTGAAAGACCAGGGTCGGCCCACGGTCGCCGAGGCCACCGTGCTGCGGCGCAAGGCGTTTGCCCTATTCATGCGGGCCTACGCCAAGGCGCGGGCAGCGGTGCAGTACTTGCGTGCCGAGCTGGGCGATGCGGACGACATCGCCCCGTCGCTCTACGCAGGCCGGACCAAGCGCAGCAAGACCGGGACAAAAACATCCGAGCCGAGCCCGGCAGCATCGGACTTCAGCAACGACGCCCGTGCCGACACGCCGCCGTCGGAGCAGTCTGGTGTTGCCGCGACCCACCGGGCCGACCGGCCCAGTGGCCGCATCACCACATCACGGGCACCTCATCCCGCACCTGCACCATCGCGACTGGACACCTCCAACACGCCCAAGCGACCCTTCCCCTCCCATGTCAGAGCAGGGCATGTTGCCGGACCTCCTTCACCCCATTGCGTCCTGCCGAGTCGACCGCGAGCAGACGCGCCTGGCCATCGTCCTGGCGTTCTCCGGTGGCGTATCCGGAGGCCTGTTCTCGGACGCGCTCGAACGCGCCAGCTTCGCGCCCTCGACCTGGGACCCGAGCCTCTACGTGCGGGACGTGTTCCTTCCGGAATTCGTGGCGCGGTGCTTCAGGATCCGCATCGGACACGACGATCTGGCCCTGGCGACGGCTCATCTCGTCAAGCTCCTGGCCACGCCGCCCGCTGATCCCGCCATCATCGAATACCGCCGAGCCATCCTCGCCGAGCTCGTGCGCTCTCCGGAGCTCTGCAAGGAACTGACCGGGATCTACCTGACCCTGCGCAAATTCCGGGCACGCCTCGAGAACGCGACCGGGACGGCGCGCTGGGATGCTCAGCGCCGTCAGCTCGATATTCTGCAGCTGTTCAAGGACCTCGTCGACGCCATGGCCGTATCGCACCTGGCACGGCTGCGAGACTTTGGCCTGAGGATCCAGGCGGGCGAGCCGTACCGGTCCTTGTCGGACCTGCTCGCGTACGACGAGCATCTGGCGACCCTGGACCTGAAGGTGCGCGTGGGGGCGGACGGGAGCATCCGCGGTTTCCAGATTCTGTCGGTTCAGCAGAACGACGCCAATCCGTTCGTGCCCTCGGTCGCGCGGCGCTGGCTCACCAAGCTCGAGCTATTCGTTCGCGGTTTTCGCTTCAGCGACCAGGAGGTCATCGCCCGGCTCATCGACGCGGTGTTCGACGGGGTGCAGGACGAAATGGTCCCGCTGGTGCAGCTGCTCGGCGACCTCGAATTCTACCTCGGCGCGCTCGGATTCCGCGATATCGCGCAGGCAGCAGGCCTGGAGGTCTGCCTGCCGGAGCTCGTGGCTCCGCATGCGCCGCGCAGGCTTCAGGGGCTGTTCAACCCTCTGCTCTTCGCGCAGAACATCAAGGTCGTTGCGTGCAACCTCGACATCGACCGGCACGACGCGACGGTTCTGGTCACCGGCCCCAATTCGGGTGGCAAGACGCGGCTCTTGCAGGGGCTCGCCCTGGCTCAGCTCCTGGCCCAGTGTGGGGTCTTCGTCCCGGCCCGCTCCGGATGCCTCGCGCTCGCGCCAGCTCTGGTGGTCTCGCTGATCCAGGAGACCAAGGTCGACCAGGCCGAAGGTAGGCTCGGCATGGAGCTCATGCGCATTCGGGAGCTCTTCGAGCGCTTGCCCCCGGGCGCCATGGTGATCCTGGATGAGCTCTGCTCGGGAACCAACCCGTCCGAGGGCGAGGAGATCTTCGAGCTCGTGCTGCGCATGCTCACGCGGCTTCGGCCGCAGACCCTCATCACGACGCATTTCCTGGCCTTCGCCGCACGTCTGGAGAAAGAACGCAAGATAGCCGAGCTCCGGTTCCTTCAGGTCCAGCTCGGCCCTGACCAGCAGCCCACCTACGCTTTCGCTCCCGGGGTTGCGCGCACTTCACTCGCGGGTCAGGCGGCCGCGCGCCTGGGCGTGACCGGCGACCAGCTGATGTCGCTCATCGAACGCAACATCGCACTCGAGCGAGCATCTGCCGGGACTCCCGGGCGCTGAGGCTCAGGATGCCGACCTGGCTCGTCAACCCGAAGATGGACCCGGCGCTGGCCGCGAGGGTCCATGCGAGCGTCACCGGGCGACGCGGACGGGCGATGGCCGCACGCTCGATTGCGCCGACGGTCGCCACGATCCGTTTCGTGGTGCTCGTCGGGGTCGCCGGACTCGTCGTGGCCATACTGCTGCAAATCCGTAGCGATCGCGCCCAGCTGGTCTCCCAGCGTTCGACGCTGCTCAGGACCTGGAGCGCAAAGGCCTCGCCGTTCACGCCGAAGCAAAGGGAGTTTCTTGTCCGCCTCGAGAGGCTCTTCGCGCGCTACTCGGGCCCGTATTCCGGCGACCTTGTCGCCGCCGAGCTCCGCGCACCGGGAGGTCTCGCCGCCGTGTTGGCGCGCCCCAGCGTGTACGTTCGGGGGCCCATCGCCGCGTTGGCAACGTCAGAGGGCCTGGCCAGGGCCGCCGCCGATTCGGGCAAGGACTCGCTCCTGGTGTGTCTGTTGGCTCCTCCGGATCCGCGGACCGAGAAAGCGCTGCTCAAGACCGCGCGCATGGCCATGTCCGGCGGCGCCCCGATCCAGCAGCTGGTGCCGCAGGTTCGTCGGCTGCTCGAGGCGGAGGTCGGGCTGCCCTTCGTCATGCCGGCGTGGGGCGAACGGATACGGAACGCCAAGGACGCATACGCTCTCGATCGACTCGAGCTCGCTCTGAACAAGGCACCCCTGGCCGCAGCCAAGAGGGTCGTCGAGGCCGAGCTCGCCATCGCCGCTTTCGACGAACCCGCCAACACAGGCGCGGCCACCGAGCTCGACGGAGAGAACGCACACTCTGTTCGACTCGTGATACTCGAGCTCGAATCGGGCCGCGCCCTGCTCGTCATGCGCAGGCAGGTCGACCCGACCTGGATCACTCCCAATCGCCGGTCGCTCTACGCCCGAGAGCTCGACGGCTGCAAGCTGGCGCTGGAGGTCCGCGATGCGGTCCAGGCCTCGCCGGCAGCCTCCGAGGCACGTCCGACCTCGAAGGATCCCCAGTAGTATCGCGGGTGCGCGGCCTCGGCGTCTGCCCTCCACCGACGCTCAGCCCGACGCTGCGGCCAGGGCCTCGATCTTGCGCAGGACGGCCGCCGCGCTCATTCGGCCCTTGTACACGTACAGGGCGCCGCTCTGGCCTTCCTCCAGCACCTGCTCGCTCACGCGCAGACGGCTGCTGACGGCGAACACGACCCGCTCGGACAGGCCGCTCTGCACGAGCTCGACCCGACGCCAAACGGCATCCCTGCTCCAGAACCCGAGGACCTCCAGGAACACCCGACGGCCGTCGCGCTGGTTCTCGAAGGCGAGGTCCGGGACGCAGATGCCGACGCCGGGTATGTCCAGGACCAACTGGTTGGTCGTTACTTGCCAATCGCTCGAGAGCGCACGCAGCTCCTCGACCAACGCCAAGACCTCCGGCGGAGCCCACGGGTGCTCTGCGTCGTTCGCGCCGGCCGGGCACGCCTCCGAGCTTCTTTCGAGACGGAACCGGGTCGGACGGTGGTCCTTGCCCCAGCGGAGCTCGGCTACCAGGTGCAGACGGTTGCACTCGAGCAGAGCCGGCAGGACCAGCGCAAGCTCGACTCCGTACTTGGTCACGGACTCGAACAGGCTGTAGGGGCCGTCGATCACGATCCGGTAGCTGCCCTGATCCAGGCGCTCGATCTGGTGCATGAGGCGGCGGAACTTCAGCTTGGCGAACAGACGGCGGTACAAGGCCGGGGCGGCGCACCAGACCTCGGCCGTGACGCGCACGGCCCTGAGCAGAATGCCCTGCAACTGGCCGAGCTCGTAGCGCTCGAGCAGCTCGCGCGCGCTCAGGGGCTCGACGCCGTTGAGCCGCTGCTCTCCGCGCAAGTCGCTGTACATCGCCTCGTCGAGCCGTGCGGCTGGGAGCTCGAGCGCAGCTGCCACCCGCTCGAGCACGGCCTCCCGAGAGAAGGCGTGTCCCGGTTCGAGCCCGGAGCGTTGTCGCTGGGCCTCCTCGAACAGCGCGCGGCGGATCCGTTCGGCATCGAGCTCCGGCTGCGCGGCGAAGTCGCAAGCGTCCTCGACGACCTTCAGGATCCCCGCAAACAGGCGTTGCTCCTTGGCGCTGTGCGGCAGCTGCTCCCACGCCGCGACCAGTTGCTGACGCGGACGCCCCACGCTTCTCTCGGCGGTCTCGAGCGCCGCGAGAGCGATCTGTTCGGCGCGCTGACGTGCGGCACCCGCGAGCGCCGTGAGCTTGAGCTCTTCGCCCCGCCGCTGCGCTCGCACGAGATCTGGAGACAGCATGGTCGAGCCTCAGGAGCCACGGCGGTACGCCGCATGTTCGCGACGCCGCTCGCTCGTGGCCGTTTCGCTCGTACCCTTGGACACGAGCTCGTACAGGATCGCCCGCTTGTCCGCGCTCCGCCTGAGGATCCGACCCAGGCGCTGCACGTGTTCCCGGACCGAGCCGCTGCCGCTGATCACGATGGCAACGTTCGCCTCGGGCACATCGACGCCCTCGTTGAGCACCTTGGAAGTGACCACGACGCGATACTCGCCTCTGGAGAAGCGTTCTAGTATCTCGCTCCGCTCGCGTACCTTCGTCTGGTGCGTGATCGCAGGCACGAGGAAGCGCCGCGAAATGCCGTAGGCGGTCGCGTTGTCCTGGGTGAACACCAGGGTCCGGTCCTCCCGATGCAGCCCCAGCAGGCCTTCGAGGGCTTCGAGCTTCGCCGGCGCACTCAGTGCCAGATCGCGCTGACGCCGATAGGCGCGCAGTGCGCGTCGTCCCGCGTCGGACCGCGAGGCGCGAATGATGAAGTCCTTCCAGCCACGGGGATCGGCCATGCGTATCCCATGTTCGCGCAGAAACGCGAGATAGATCGCCCTCTCGGACGCGTACTGCTCGCGCTCTTCGGCGCCTAGCTCGACATGCAGGCGGACGGTCTCGTACTCGGCCAGGTACTCACCAGAAAGCTCCACGATGTTCTTCTGGTAGACGACGGGACCCACCAGAGAATCGAGCGTGCGCTCGCGACCGTCGGCACGCTCGTAGGTGGCCGTGAGCCCGAGTCGATACGGCGCCAGACACAGCTCTGCGGCCAGAGCATAGCTCGCGCTCGGCAAGTGATGGCACTCGTCGAAGACGAGCACCCCGAACTTCGCACCCATGTCGTCCATGTGCAGGTACGCCGAATCGTAGGTGGCCACGGTCAGCGGACGCACGTCGTATTCGCCTCCTCCGACGACACCGATGGGTACGCCGAAGCTCGCGTAGAGCAGACTGTACCATTGGCTGACCAGGTCCAGCGTGGGAGCCACCACCAAGGTGCTGCGACGGCGGGCGCAGATGGCCATCACGGCGAGGTGGCTCTTGCCGGATCCCGTCGGCAGAACCACCACGCCGCGACTCCCGGCGTGGGTCCAGGCACGCAGCGCCTCGGCCTGAAATGGATGCGCCACGCGTTCGAGCCGCAGAGAAACGTCGAGCTGTTCGTAGGCTCGGGCGTGATCCGCAAACGGGACCTTGGCCCGAGTCAGGGCTCGCACCAGCTCGGCGTAGGCCGAGGCCGGGGCGCGATGAGTCCCGGAGCGCTGGTCCCACCGGCAGCAAGTAGGCAGGGCCGCATCCGAAGGCAGTCCGGACAGTTCCAAGGTGCCGGCACAGAACGTCAGCGTCACCATCGGCCGGCGTTCCGTGCCACTACGGCGACCCGCCGGACCACGCCGGCTGGTGCTCGTAGGCCGTCGCGCGGCCAGAGCAGAGCCAACCGAGTCGTTCCCGAACGCAGCGTACATCGGCTACGGCATCTGCGCCGATGCTGGCCGCAACCAGCCGCACGGCATCCCGCGCCCCGCCGAGCGAGCATCCAGCCTCGCAATGCGCCACCACATCGCCCAGAAGGACGTGGTCCACGGGCAGACGTGGGAGCTCTGCGACCAGGTCCGCTCGTCGCTGCCCGCGAGCCGTCATGGGTCGCGCAGGGGTGAACTCGACGCGTGTGTTCCAGACCTCAGCGAGGCTCGGGCTCCGCTCAGGTTCAGGCCCGGCCCCACCACAACCGAGCGGCACGGTCGTGCGGCTGGGTTCGGCTCGATCAGGAGCGGCAACCAGCGCCCGACAGCTGACCCTCGGCCCGCTCGACACGGAGTCGGGACGTGATGAGCAGCGCTCGTCGACCAGCAGGGTGCCACCCACCTCGGCGGCCCTGGTGCGCAGGGCGCTGCGCAGGAGCTCGGCGCTGCACGCCACATCGCTGAGCCACTCGTCATCCATCCGCCTCTCGCCCGCGACGCGGGTACAGTGGGCAGAGACCTCCCCGAGGGAATCGTAGTCTGTCGCCAGGTCGGTGACGGATTGTATCTGCTCGGGGCCCACCAACCGGGGACGCGAGTGCCCAGCGAAATGGGCAGCGGTTCTCGGAACGCCGGTGCAGCCGAGACACGCGGCCGAAATGGTGGCCAGGAGTCCTCTCGCGCAGAGCTTGGAGAGACCTGCGCCGAACCGAGGGCGCGGGGCAGCATGACGCCACATGATCGCGGAGCTAACCAGAGCGCCGGGCCGGGCGCAACCGAGAGGGCTATCGACTCGGCCGGAAAGCAACCCGCGTCGGCCGGTGGCAGGCGATCACGGTGCTCTGCCCCGCCGTGAGCCATTTCGGCACCTGGTCCGCCGTTCCCACCCGAACGAACCTCGTACCGCACTTCACGATCAGCCACTGTCCGGTGACCCCTGCTCCGACGCCATTGAGATAGACCTGCCCCTGCTCCGGATACTCGACGAACAGGTACGCTTCGCGGTCTGACAGCCGAGCCACGTCCGGCAGGTCTCCCGAAGCCTTGCTGGCTGTCTCGACAGGCAACCGAATCCCGGCGTCCCGAGCCAAACCTCGTTCATCCGTGCTCTCGGGCAAAGCAGAGCGAACGGCCGGCGGTGCAACGGCCGCCTTCGAAACCGCGCGAGCCCGGTTGCCCTTTGACCCGTCCGCCCCGTGTTTCGAGGCAGGCGGCGATGCTGCAGGGCTCGTCTCCGGTTCGGTCTGTGAACGAAGCGCCCGATAGCCGCCCAGCAGCGCGCCGGCAGTCACCATGCCCAGGATCGCGAACAGCGCCCATGGGGAGCGCGTCTTCCGCTGGCGCACTTCGTCGCCAGGTGCGGACTCGACGCGAGCAGGGCCCGCATCCGTCATGTCGCTCGCGCCCCTGCCCGGCTCGTCGGCGAGAGCTGAAGCGTACTCGTCGAACGGCCAGGCGCCGGAGAGCCCCTCGGACGGTGGGCTGGCTGCCGCAGCAGCTCGTGCTTGGGGCGGCTCCGCCGGACCCGGGGGCGGCTCGCTCGAGCCATGCGACGTCGAAGCTCCGCTGTCGGCGGATGCGCCCGCCGGTGAGGCGACGGGTAGCACCGGCATGCCCGTGGGCAGACTCGCGATACGACCCGTCAACGCCGGCTTTTCGAGATCGGGCTCGCGCCCGGGCGCGCCGCTGGTCGCGAGCAAGCTCTCCACCCCGCGACGCCAGAGGTCGACTCCGTCGCCCAGGCTGCCCAAGATCTCGACGCCGAAGCCGGCAGGCACCGTGGCCAGTGCATTGTCTCCGAACTGACGCGCCCAGACGACCCGGGCAAGCAATCGCACCCGACGCCGCTGACACGGCGGGCACAGCTCGAGCCACAGCTGCTCGCTCGATGGTGGGGCCAGCGTGCGCACGTACATACCGCCCGCGCTGACGTTGTACGTGAAACCCGTGTCGTCCTCGCGCTCCCCGGGGGGTCGGAACAGCGCCAGGGTGCCGTAGAGCAGGCGTGAGGTCCGCCGCAGCGCTTCGGTGCGTGCGCTCAGCATCTCGTTCGACAGGAAGAGGATGTTCTCGACCGCACCGAACGCCGCCGTAACGGCGACTCGATCCATATCGGCCAAGGCGTCAAGGTACGATTCGATCTCGCGCCTCGGGCTGGTGACGACCCAGCAAGAGCGGCTTCCAGCGTGGCGGGCAGCCTGGATCAACGCACGAGGCGCACCGATTGCCGCGTTCACCACGACCAGCGTCGGAGTGCGTTGCAGGACGTCGCCGAGGAGCCCGCGCTCGTCGCTGGCATAGGAAAGCTCGTAGCCCGCGTTGTGCAGCACGCGCCCGATGACGTTGCAGCGAGTGCGATCCGGATCGGCAACCACGGCGCGCCCGCGCCGGGCCGTGGGAGCCAGACGGCCGGACTTCACGATGCGCGACAGCCGGTCGATCAGGGGCGCGCCGACGTCGGCAGGCACAACGTCGTCGACACCCCAGCTGTAGTAGCGCTCCGTGAGCTGGTCGTTCCGCTCCGGGGCCAGCGCGATGATAGGCACCTTGGCCAGACTGCGCTGACCGCGCAGATCGCAGCACAGCTCCTGCGAGGTCTCGAGCTTCGCATCGATCAAGACGGCTCGGGGCTCGTTGCGCGCCGCCCAACTGGAAGCGATCTTCGCGTCCTGTATGACGTGCAGCTCGAGCCCGGCCTCGTTGCCCATGAGGTCGAGGGTCCGGCGCCGCTCGGGGGGCAGCTTGGCGACGACCAGCAACGTTGCCAAGCTCATCCTGCGCACCGGGCGGCGTTCACCGCCCCCGCTCCTCGAACACGGACGCCCCCGCGATGAACTCGAGCGGCACCATCCCGGTCGGGCCCAGCTGGTTCTTCGTCACGACCAGATCGATGCTGCGCGCACCGAGCGCCCTGTGTCGCTCACTCAACGCGCCCCTGGACCCCAGTGCAGGCCGCATTTCCATCGCCAAGGTGGCCGCTGGCGCCACCAGCCCCGATGCCTGCTGGTGCGCGGAGACGACGACAGCACAACCACCGTCGGCCACTTGCCGTAGCTCGTAGCACACCTGTGCGACGCGGTTGCGGTAGCTCCCGTTGGCGGCGGCACGCCTTGCCAAGTCGCCCCCAGCTGACGCGCAGAACGCATCTACGCCGTCGACGACGAGGACGACTCTGTCGTGACGAGCCCACAGGTGTGCCGCGCAGTCGGCGAGCTCCGTCGTCAGCTCGAGCGGCCTGGCCCGGTGCAGGTGCAACAGCTGCCCGACTTTGCTCACGGCCGTTTCGACCGAAGTGCCCACTGCGGCTCTCGTGTACTCGTCCTGCCATGCATCCCCGGACCAGATCGCCCCGTAGGCGACAGCCGAATCCGGGTAGTCGCGGTACAGGGCCCGCGCAGCCAAACGCGCCATCACCTCCGTCTCGTCCATGGTGACGCTCGCGAACAGAACGGCCGCTCGTGCCCGGGCCGCCATGTAGGTCAACAGCAGGGCCAGCGACGTCTTGCCGACGCCGGGCTCGCCGGTGATCGCGACGAGGCTGCCCGCCCGCAGCCCGCCTCTCAACATGTCATCGAGACGCGCAATGCCCGTGGGCGTCGCTGGCGTCAGCGCGCCCATGCGCGTCGTCACGTCCACCTGCATGCTCTGGAGCGAAGCAGGCGGACGAGGGATCTGGGTGCTATCGCTGCTCTTGGGACTCACAGCCGCTCGGGCGAAGATATCCGAGCCCTGGACCGAAACGATAGTGTCATGCAGCGGCTGCGGGTTGCGCCCAATCGGTCTGAAGGCCGGGGCTCCCCGACCAAGAACAGGACGCGGGGCGAGCCCGAGACGTGGCTCCGGTGTATCGTGCCCACGTCGGCCGGGGCGGCGCAGCCGCCCCGTGGTCGGCCCCACCCATGAACAAACCGATGCGATCGCTCATTGGCTATTTCGTCCGCGGGATGCTCGTCGTCGTCCCGACCGCGTTCACCGTCTGGGTCGTCTACTTCGCGTTCACGACCGTCGACAAGCTGCTGCCGCTGGGCGTCCCGGGGCTCGGACTCGTGGTCACGCTCGCGGTGATCACGTTCGTCGGCTTCCTGTCTTCGAACGTCATCGGCAATACGCTGGTGGAGGAGTTCGAGCGCCTCATCGCCAAGCTGCCGCTCACCAAGCTCGTCTACTCGTCCATCAAGGACCTGATGGGTGCGTTCGTCGGTGACCGCAAGAGGTTCGACCGACCCGTGTCCGTGAGCCTGACGTCGGAGGGCGCCGTGCGTGCCTTGGGTTTCATCACTCGTGAAGAGCTCGGCTTTCTCGGCATGCACCGGCACGTCGCCGTCTACTTCCCGCAGTCGTACAACTTCGCCGGGAACCTCGTACTCGTCCCGAGCGAGCGCATCGAGCCGCTCTCGACCAACAGCGCCGAGCTGATGACCTTCATCGTCTCGGGCGGCGTTTCTGGATACATGGAAGCCGAGCCTGGGGCAGGGCCGGGCCAGGGTGGCAAGACTCAACCCGGGCTGCGCGGTCCCGGCGGCCAGGGCGCGTAGGGCGCAGCCATCAGCGCGGCAACTGCGCTCCAGATGGCAAACAAGAGCTCGGACTGCTTCTTCTGCCACTCCTGGTAGGCCAGCACCGCAACGATGACGGCAGCCGGAAAGCAGAAGAGCCAGAGCAACACGAACACGATGAGACCATTGGTTTCGAACTGTGCGCCCACCGTGGCCTGCACGACAACGCCGCCGGGCACCGGATAGGCTGCGAGGGTGGCTTGAGGCGCCATGGCCCAGCGCGCCTCCGAGGCCTGCCCGCTCCACTGCGAAGGGCCAATCTGCTGCGTGACGATCCCTCGCTGGTACAGGCTGCCCTGTATCGCTTGAACGGCCGGCCCAAAGTCAGCAGCAGCAATGAACCTCTGGTCCGTCTTGTCGAGCACGACGGCGACTGTAGGGCGTCTTTCGCGTGGAGGCCACGTCAGTCGCCCTGCAGCGCAGCAGTCAACCCGACGGCGGCACGCAAGCCTTGCGCCCAGCCTTGTCCCCGACGAACTCGATGCTCGACCCGCAGTTCGACTCGAGATCAGGCGGACGGTTCAGGTTGCACTCCGGCTTGTCCGTGCATGTCCGGAAGCAGAACTGACCGCCCACGTGAATGACGCAGGCAGAGCCTTGAGGGCAATCGGCGTCGCTCGCGCAGTTCTCGAGCCCGCAGTATCCGCCTTTGAACTGCGTGAGGCAGCGACTGCCCTCGACGCAGTCGTTGTCGCTATCGCACGCTGCGCCGACCCCCAGTCGATCGGCTTCGGTGCCGGGGCCGTCATCGCCGTCGTCGCCACATGCGGCGAGGTTCGCGGCGACACACAAGCAGAGCAGGTAGCGTCTCATCAACTCAATCTATCGAAGGCGCGCGACGCCGTACAACCCGCGGCCGCGGCTGTCGCGTGCTGAGCGCAACTCGGCTTTCTGCGGCACACCGGTCCCGCCCTTGTGCGGCCGGGTGCGCAAGCACGAGTGGTGTGCGTACCGCCGTCTGCCAACGCACAGCGCAATCGCCACACACGCCGAACGCGAACGAGAACCCGGCCCGTTGGCCGCACCAAGTGTCGACTCCGGGCGCCCGGAACCCGCTGCCCGGACCATCCCAACGGCTGACCCGGACGGACCCGGCGCAGACAGCTCACAGGGCGCCAGACTGGACCACGCCCTAGCGAAAAGCCGCCGCGTCGGCTAAGGGAGCACCCAGCCCAACGCAGGGCCTCCGGTAGATCATGCTGCAGCCCAGACGGCTTTGGTTGTCCAGTACGTGCACTCTGCTTCTCTGGGGGTGCGGCAGCGAGAAGAGCGGCACGACGACCGAACAGGACACGATCGTGGCGGTATCGCCTGACGACTTCCTGGGCGGCGTCGCCTGTGCCGATCGACCCGGGGCGATGCGGCGGTACGTCGCGACCCTGGTCGACGTGAGCGACGACCTGGTCGACGCCGGCACCGACGTGAAGGACTTCGCGTTGCCGAGCTCCGAACCCGTCGAGTGCACGCACGCCGTTGGGTTCGGCCGCGTGGTGGACGGGCACCGCTACGTCGCCGACATCGAAGGCTACGAACAGGCTCGTCTCGAGCCGGCTGCACCCGGCAGCCCAGTCATGCTCGACACGAAAACACAAGAGCTCGTCGCGCCGCGCTGGCGTACCCGGTGTGGCCAGGTCGGGGCCCTCGGAGTACAGGGCCCGGTCTCTCCGCTCAAGCTGAGCACGGTCTATATCACCGGATGCGAGCCGCTGGTGGCTGTCTCGCGTCCGCCGCTTGCCGCCATTCGCATAGCGGTCGACCAGGCGCTGTGCGGAGACGAGAGCGGGCAAGTGGACCATTTCTCGGTCCGGACGCGCGCCTCGGACGACGTGCGCGAGGCGGCCTGTGAAGATCCCGTGGTGCTCGTGGCGCTCAATCCAGGTGAGCTCGTCGACATCGAACTGTCGGCGTTCGAGGCCGACGCGACGACGCCGCGTTGGTCGACCGGCTGCCGGGCAGTGCCCGTTGCGGGTTCGGAGGTGCAAGCGAGCTGCGACCCGCTCACAGAAACCACGCCGTAGCCGTCCACTGGTCGGAGCCACTGATGACCCGCGACGCTTTCGCCCAGACCCAGCTGTCCTTCCCGCGGCCCGGACGCGCGCTCTGGGGAGCCATGATCGCGCTGCTCGCCATATGGCTCATGTTCGCGGCTGCCCTCAACTGGGGAGGTGCATCGCCAGAGCTTTTCTACGCACTGTGCGGCAACACCGACCGCCTGCTGGCCGGGCAGGTCTGGCGCCTGTTCACCGCGCCCCTGATGCACGTGCCGACCGGCAGCATCGGGCACATCGTGTTCACACTGCTCGGCCTGTTCTTCTTGGCACCCAGCCTGGAAGAAAGCTGGGGCGGGGCTCGTCTGCTGCGATTCCTGTGCTTTTCGGTGCTGTTCGCGTACGCACTGCAGGTCGTGGCGCAGCTTGTCGTGCCAGCCTCGCTAGGGGCCAAGCTCGTCCCGGGCTACTGGTTCGGTGCAGCTCCGGCCGTCGAGGCAGTCCTCATCGCGTTTGCGCTGACATTCCGAAACCGAACGGTCCAGCTGTTCTTCGTTCTGCCAGTCAGTTCGCGCGGGCTGATTCTGTTCGCCATCGGGCTGAGCGTTCTGATGCTGCTTGCCGGGGCCATGGGACCGTCCGGGCTCGTGGCACCCTTCGGCGGGATGGTGGCAGGATGGTTGTTCGGTGGGGGGACTCCGTCTCCGCTGCGGCGCTGGTGGCTCGGGCTGCGCCTGAAGCAGCTCGATCGCGAGGCGAGCCGGACGCAACCTGGACGGCGCCGTCGTCCAGCGCGCAACTCGGGCCTTCGGGTCATCGAAGGCGGCGCGAACCGCTCCCGCAATGGCGGCTCGAACGGCTCCGGCGCCAATGGCGGCCGGTCCGGCCCGGGCGGCCTCATGCATTGAAGCGCGCCCGCCCTGATGGTAACGGACAGGACATGCAACTGCTCCTCGACGCTGAGGAGGTCTCGCGCGGTCTACGCCGGGTCGCTGGCGAGCTCCTGGAACGTCATCACGGCACCGAAAGCATGGTGCTGGTCGGTATCCGACGCGGTGGCGTACCCGTGGCACGACAGCTGGCACACTGGATAGAGCAGCTCGAGTCCAGGCGGGTTCCCCTCGGCAGTGTGGATATCACCCTGTACCGGGACGATGCGGCCACGGCGCTGCCCAACCCGCGCATCGGCCCAAGCCAGATACCGGGCTCACTGGAGGACAAACACGTGATCGTCGTGGATGACGTGGTGTTCACCGGCCGCACCGTGCGCGCGGCACTGGATGCACTGCTGGACTACGGACGCCCACGGCGGATCGAGTTGGCGGCGCTGATCGACCGAGGCGGGCGTGAGCTCCCGATCCAGCCGGACTATCTGGTAAGGACGGCCGCGGTACCGCCCGAACACCGAGTGGACGTCGTAGAGGACGTGGACGGGCTGCGCGCCGTCATCCAGTCGATGTCCGCACCGAGCATCGCACCGAACGCGCCATGAACGACAAACGCCTACGCCACCTGCTCGGCATCGAAGAGCTCGACCGGGACACCGCGGAACGCATCCTTGAGCTGGCCGGTACGTTCCACGAAGTCGTCCGGCGACCCGTGCGCAAGGTTCCCACGCTGCGCGGCAAGACCATCATCAACCTGTTCTTCGAGGCCTCCACCAGGACCCGAAGCTCCTTCGAGCTGGCGGGCAAGCGCCTCAGCGCCGACGTCATGAACGTCGGAGGGTCTTCCTCGAGCACCAGCAAGGGCGAAACGCTTCGTGACACCATCCGAACGCTCGACGCGATGCACGCAGACGTGGTCGTCATCCGGCATTCCGTCTCCGGCGCGCCGCACTACATCTCCAGCCGCACGCGCGCGTCGATCATCAATGCCGGCGATGGAATGCACGAGCATCCGACGCAAGCTCTGCTGGACGCGTTCACGATGCTTCGACACAAGCGCCGCATCGAGGGCCTCACCGTGGCCATCTGTGGTGACATCGCGCATAGCCGCGTCGCTCGCTCCAATGCCCTGTTGCTCGGGATGCTCGGCGCGCACGTACGGCTGGCTGGTCCGAGGACACTCCTTCCTCACCGCGCTGACGCTTGGGGCGCCGACGTCTTCGACCGACTGGAGCCGGCGCTTGCGGACGCGGACGTCGTCATGATGCTCCGGATCCAGCAAGAACGCCTGGGAGCATGCCTGCTGCCCAGCCTTCGCGAGTACTCTCAGCAATTCGGTCTCAACAAACGGCGGCTGGCTTTGGCCAGGTCGGATGCGCTGGTGATGCATCCGGGCCCGCTCAATCGTGGCGTGGAAATCGCGGAGGATGTCGCCGACGGCGAACAGAGCGTCATCCTCGAACAGGTCGAGTCCGGCGTCGCCGTACGTATGGCCGTACTCTATCTGTGCGCAAACGAGCCGGAGAGGCCCATCGAGGGCTGAAGCCAGGAAACGTGTTTCTGCTCATGTGCCCTGTCTTGGAGACAGGGCACTACCCCGGCGGCAGGTCGATAGCCGTGACGGCCGGAGCCTGCTGCCCGAGGAATCGGCGTGCGGAGGCATGGAAGCTCTCCGGAAGGTCGGTGACCAAGAGGCGCAGTTCTCCGACGGCGTCGGCCGGATTGCGCGCGATACGCCCATCGGCCATCATCCGCACGACCTCTTGTGCCGTGGCGACCGCGCTGTCCACGATCGGGACGTCCCTGCCGGCAAGCTCCGCGGCCACCCGAGCGATCGTGCTCTTGAGCAGCGGGTAGTGCGTACACCCGAGTACGATCACGCCGACGTTGGCCTGGATCAGGGGCTCGAGATACCGACGGACCGCCAGAGTCGGCACATCCCCGTCGAGCCAACCTTCCTCGACCAACGGGACGAGTAGCGGTGCCGCGCGCCCAATCACCTCGAAGCGAGTCGTGAGCCGGGCCACCGCCCGCGGATAGGAGAGCGAGGCGATCGTTCCGGGCGTGCCCAGAACGCCGACATTGGACATGACGCCGCACGCCAGCCCTGCTGCCTCGGCCGCTGCAACCGCAGCGAAGGCGCCTGGCTCGACGACGCCGACGATCGGCAGATCGAACTCGGCACGCAAGACGTCCAGGGCGACTGCGCTGACGGTGTTGCACGCTACCACCAGGGCTTTGACGCTACGTTCGATGAGGACCCGTGCGCAGCCTCGCGCGTAGCGAATGACCGTCTCTGCCGAACGGGTGCCGTACGGAACCCGGGCCGTGTCCCCGAGGTAGACGATGTTCTCGAACGCAAGCGCCTCCCGGAGCGCGCGGACGACAGTCAGACCGCCGAGCCCCGAATCGAACACGCCGAGCGGCGCCGAAGAGCTCACCGCGTGCTGTCCCCTGTGGGGAAGCGTGGAACCGGACACCGACGCCACTAGGCCATCCATCGCGGCGAACGGTGACCCACGGCCCGCAATGGGTCAAGCGGGACGGGCGGCCGCCCCGGCCATCGCGTCAGCGAGGCACCCTACTTCACGCAGGCTCCGTTCTCGGCTCTGCAACGCTGGAAGCCCTTGCACGGTCCGGAGTTGCGGCAATCCGCGTCCGAGACGACGGCACACTCGTCCCCCTTCACCGAGCACTCCCCTTCGTTCTGGCAGAAAATCGATTGGCGGCAGTCAGCCGACGAACGCGGAACGCACCGTCCGTCTTTCACCCCGCACTTGCCGAGCCGCGAGCACACTTCGCTCGCCTTGCAGGTCTCGGCGGTCGCAACGCACCGACCGTCCTGCAGAACGCACTCCCCTGCCCTCCTGCAAGCGGCGGACTTGCCACAGTCTTCCTCGGCGGTCGCAACGCAGACACCGTTCTGCGCTGTGCACCTTCCCTGCTGCCCGCACGCGCTGTCGGGATCGGCCTTGGCCTCGGACGACCGGCGGCAATGGTAGTCCGACAGCGCAACGCACTGGCCGCCCTTCTGCGCGCATAGCCCGTCGGTCTTGCAGGATTGCGCGCACGCCGGATAGAGCTCACGCGCGAGATTGACGCACACACCCGCCCGGGCCTCGCACAGGCCGGACTTGTGGCAGTGCTCCGAAGCCCTGCAGCCCTCATCCGTGCCCGCAACGCACGCGTCGTCCTCGAACGTACAGCGTCCTTCGATGCGACACGGATCGGACTGTTGGCAGTCGCGGTCGGACGCGATCACGCAGACCCGCTTCGGCCCAACGCTGCATCTGCCCAGCTTCCTGCATTCGGGAGCGTCGAGGCACGAGGGCGGCTGTTTGCATCCTGTGATCCCGACACCGACGATCATGGCCAGTGCCCCGAGTCCCATCATTCGCGTCCCAGTGCGGCGTTTCCATTGAAGCGCCGCCCCAAGGGCAGGAAGTACCGGTTCAGACGGGTAGCGACGGACCCGACATTCCCGAGGCAACGGAGTACTAGTGAGCATGGCGAGCCTCTCTGATACGGTTCAGGCGCAACGAGAAGCCAATCAACCGAACCCGCAGCGTCCCGGTCGGTGGCCAGTTGCACGGGGTAGTAAATCGCAACCCACCCGCGCCTGTCACGGGACCGCCAACAGGCTGCCGTGATCATTGAACTCGGCCACCGAGCCACATATCATCCACTGGCCGGCTCACCGTACAGGCCAACCCCGGCCCTCAGTTGCTCGATGCCTGCGTGCTGGCTGCCCCGGCAGATGGGACGGTCTGTTCGGTGTAGGGCTCGCTCGGACGCGGGGAGGCCTCCAGCGCGGCGTTGAGCACGTCATCGAGCCGGTTGACGAACACGAACTCGAGCTCGTCGCGTACCTCGCGCGGCACCTCCTCCAAGTCCGCCTTGTTCCGCTCGGGCACGATCACGCGCTTGATCCCTGCACGATGAGCCGCCAGGGTCTTCTCTTTCAGGCCCCCGATCGGCAGTACGCGTCCGCGCAGAGATATCTCTCCGGTCATCGCGACGTCATGGCGCACACGGCTCCCGGTGAGCAGACTCACGAGGGCAGTAAACATCGTGATGCCCGCGCTGGGTCCGTCCTTGGGCATGGCGCCCGCGGGTATGTGGATGTGCACATCGCTCTTCTCGAGGAAGTCCTGCGGAATGCAATACCTCGCTGCGTTCGAACGGACGTAGCTGAGAGCGGCGTGGGCGCTCTCCTTCATCACGTCGCCGAGCTGCCCCGTGAGCTGCAGCTTGCCCGTGCCAAACATCCGCGTTGCCTCGATGAACAGGATCTCGCCGCCGACGCTGGTCCATGCCAGTCCCGTAGCAACACCCGTTTCCTCCGTACGCTCCGCGACTTCGCTCGTGTACTTGATCGGCCCCAGGTAGCCGCGCAAGTCGTCCTCGGTCTTGATGGTGCGGCTCTCGGTGTCACCTTCCGCCACCTTCACTGCGACGCCACGAATGACGCTGGCAATCGTACGCTCCAACGAACGCACACCGGCTTCCCGCGTGTAGTGCTCGATGACCTCTTCCACGGCCTCGTCCGTGATGTTGCACTGGTCGTCGGTCAGTCCGTGCTCTTCGAGCTGCTTCGGGATGAGATGTTGTCGCGCGATCGCCAGCTTCTCACGCCGAGTGTAGCCGGGGATCTCGAGGATCTCCATGCGGTCCTTGAGCGGAGGCGGGATGGGATCGGACACGTTGGCGGTCGCGATGAACATCACGTGCGACAGGTCGTACGGGATCTCCAGGTAGTGGTCCGCGAACGAGTTGTTCTGCTCTGGATCCAGCACCTCCAGCAGCGCCGCGCTCGGGTCTCCGCGGAAGTCGTGACCGATCTTGTCGACCTCGTCCATCATGAACACGGGGTTCACGGTGCTGGCCTTCTTCATTCCCTGGATGATCTGACCGGGCAAGGCGCCCACGTAGGTACGTCGATGACCGCGAATGGCAGCCTCGTCGTGCACACCACCGAGCGAGATGCGCACGAACTTCCTGCCGAGCGCCCTGGCGATGCTCTTGCCAAGCGACGTCTTGCCTACTCCGGGAGGACCGATGAGACACAGGATGGGGCCCTTCTTGTCCTTCTTCAATTTGCGAACCGCCAGATACTCGACGATCCTCTTCTTGACCTTGTCGAGTCCGTAGTGGTCCTCGTCCAGGACACGCCGGACCTCGCCGATCTCCATGTTGTCTTCGGTCGCGGCGACCCAGGGTAGGTCCAGGATCCAGTCGAGGTACGTGCGAACGACGGTGTACTCGGCGCTGCCGACCTGCATCGACCTCAGTCGCTTGAGCTGCTTCTTCGCGACACTGTCGGCTTCGCTCGGGAGATTGGCTTTGGCCAGACGCTCCTCCAGACCGTCGAGGTCGCCCTGGTCCCCCTCATCCTCGCCGAGCTCCTCCTTGATCGCCTTGAGCTGCTGGCGCAGGACGTATTCCCGCTGGTTCTTCCCCATCTCCTCTTTGATCTGGGAGTTGATGCGGTCGCGCATCTTGAGGATCTCGAGCTGCCGAGTCAGAAGCCGGAGCACCTTCCTAATGCGCTCCTTGACGTCGGAGGTCTCGATGAGCTGCGCCTTCTCCTCGACGGGCGCGTCGAGGTTGGCTGCGACCAGATCCGCGAGGGCGCCTGGCGCCTGAATCGTGTCGATCAGCGACGCCGCCTCGCGCGGCAAGTCAGGCATCAGCTGGATCACCTGCTTGGCCACGTCCCGCAGGCTCATCGCAAGCGCCTCGGCCTCGACGTCCTCGGTCGCTGCCGCTTCGACGCGCACGATTCTCGCCTTGAGATACGGAGTGATCTGGGTCAGCGCCTTCAAACGGATCCGCGTCACGCCCTGCAGGATGAGCGAGTAGTTGCCCGAGCTGTGCTTCAAGGCCTTGAGGACGCGCGCCGCGCAGCCGACGGGGTACAGGTCTTCGAGCCCCGGGTCGTCCGTCGAAGGATCACGCTGCGCGAAGATGGCGATCACCGGTGAGCCTTGACTGGCTATTTCTTCGACGAGCGCCACTGACTTCTCGCGCCCGACATCGAACGGAGCCACGGCCCCGGGAAACAGCACCGCGTTGCGAATCGGCAGGACGGCGAGCTGGTCACCGAACCGGATCTCGTCCTCATTGGGGGGCGGAGGTGTCGGGACTGGTTTTCTCTTCTCGCTCATCGTCTCACCTCAGTGGATCGGACTTGTGTGGCATTTGCGCCGGCCCAGCACGGGGGTCAAGCTCGCGCATCCTCGGCGAGGATCTTGGGGCTGGCCGGACGCGGAGCCCGAGGGTATGTACCAGAAGGTGCGAACCGTGTTCTTTGGCACACCGGAAATGGCTGTACCGTCTCTGACGGCGCTGGCGCGAACAACCGAAGTGGTGGGCGTCGTGTGCCAGCCCGACCGACCGGCAGGGCGCGGACTCCGGCTGTGCGTTCCCCCTGTCAAGACCGCGGCACTGCAGCTGGGGCTCCCAGTACACCAGCCCGTCAAAGTCAAGACCGGAAATCTGCACGAGTGGCTCGCCGAGCGCCAAACCGACGTGGTGGTGGTCATGGCGTACGGGCGCATCCTTCCTCCTCCGGTGCTCCGGGCCCCCACGAAGGGGTGTTTCAACCTGCATGCGTCCGTCTTGCCCAGATACCGCGGCGCGGCACCCGTGAACTGGGCGATCATCCGCGGAGAAAGCGAGACGGGCATCTCGCTGATGCACATGGACGAGGGCCTGGACACGGGCCCAGTGTTCGCTGTGCGACGGCTGAGCATCAGTGCCGACGAGACCGCCGGCGAGCTCGCCTCGCGTTTGGCCGAACTGGCCGCCGAGGTGGTGCGCGAGGATCTTCCGCGTGCCGTCACTGGACAGCTCGAAGCGAAAGCACAGGACGACCCGTTGGCGACCTGGGCCCCGCCGATCACTCGGGAGCACTGCCAGATCGATTGGAGCCGCTCGGCGAGAGAGATCGTCTGCCTCGTGCGCGGACTCGCGCCCCGCCCCGGCGCGCATACGACGGTCGCCGGACGCTGTCTGCGCATACTGGCGGCACGGGAGGTATCCAACGAAACGGGCATGGCTGCGGGCGCGGTGAGTCTGTCAGGCTGTCGTCCCAACGTGCGCACAGGCAAGGGTTCTGTCGAGCTCTTGTCGGGTCAGCTCGAGGGCAGGCGCGTCTGCGCTGGAACCGACCTGGTCAATGGCAGGATCCTTCGAACCGGTGACACGTTGGGCAGCTAGCGTGTCTGCAAGACAGGCCCCGTCCCCATCCTGCGGCGGGCTCCGGCCAGATCCGGCACCGAAGCCGGGGCACGACGCGGCCCAGCAACGGCCTGATCCCGCCTGCGGGCCGGCAAGACACCGGGGCAGCTGCTGGTCCGCCTGCGAGGCGTTCCCACCCCCCGACTTCGCCGTGCGGCTGGCTCCGCAGCGGTGCTACTCTGCTGCGTTCAACGTGGGCTCCCTGGACCGATTCCTCGCAGAGCTCAAAGCGGAGTTCCCTCACTTTCGGCTTGTCCCCAAGTCCGGGGATGTCCTGTCACGCGTCGTCGATATCGCGCTCAGGGCGCTGACCCTGGGGGGCCAGCGCCACTACATGACGCGCTATCACACCGTCATCGGACAGACGCTGTACGTCCCGCAGCTCTGGTCAGCCCTGAGCGACGTCGACAAGCTCGTCCTGCTCCGGCACGAACGCGTGCACCTCCGGCAGTCACGCAGGCTCGGCTCGCTGGTGATGGGGCTCGCCTACCTCTTGCCCTTCTTCCCGCTCGGCCTGGCCTGGTGTCGAGCCAGACTGGAGTGGGAAGCCTACTGCGAGACCCTGCGCGCAACGGCTGAGCTGAAAGGCATCGAGGCGGCCCGCGACCCGGAGCTGCGCGCGCATGTCGTCCGGTGCTTCGTGGGGCCGGACTACGGGTGGATGTGGCCTTTCGCCAGCCAGGTCGAGCGCTGGTACGATGAGGCTCTGCTCACCATCGAACGAAGCCTGGGTCACGGATCGACATCGACTGGCGTGGCGCTCGGTCGCGCCGCCGTCCAGCGCACTACCTCGCCCCCGGAGGCGAAATGATGACTTCCGTCGTGGGGATCGACCTCGGCACCACGAACACGGTGGTGGCTGCCCAGCGTGGCCAACACGTCGTCACCCTCGCGGATGAGGGGGGTCGCACACTGATCCCCTCGATCGTGTCGTTTTGCGCGAACGGCTCCGTGCAGGTGGGCGAACCCGCCAGACAAAACCGGCTCAACGATCCGACCGCCACAGTGTATTCGATCAAACGTCTGATTGGACGCAGCTGGGCCTCCGACGAGGTGCGCCTGGCTCGCGAGCGCCTGCCCTTCCAGATGGAACAGGGCCCGGGCCAGGCACCGATGGTCGCCGTGCGCGGTCAGACCTACGCGCTGGCCGAAATCAGCGCCTTCGTGTTGCGCAAGGCACGCAGCGTGGCCGAGGCAGCGCTGGGTCCGGGCGTCGAGCGCGCCGTCATCACCGTTCCGGCCAGCTTCAACGACCTGCAGCGGGCTGCCACGAAGGTCGCAGCACGCGTCGCCGGCCTCGAAACCCTGCGCATACTGAACGAGCCGACCGCTGCGGCCATCGCGTGCGGGCTCGACCGGGGCAAGTCCGGTCGCATTGCGGTGTACGACTTCGGCGGCGGCACGTTCGACGTCACTCTCATCGAGTTGTCCCATGACGTCCTCGAAGTGCTATCGACCGCCGGAGACTCGTTCCTCGGAGGCGATGACATCGACGTCGCGATGAGTGAACGACTCGCGGAACAGCTTCAGGACGCCGTAGGGGAGTTGCTGCAGGAGGACCCGAGCTCGTTCGAACGGATCCGGTCGGCATCCGAACTTCTCAAGCGCGAGCTTTCGTCGCGGGAGCAAGCCGCGACCGATGTCGAATTCATCGGTACGGAGGGCCATCGGCAGGCTGCGCGGGTGTCGATGACACGCACGGAACTCGAACGGCTCGCGACGCCTATCGTCGAGCGAACCTTCGACGTGTGCGAGCGGGCGCTCGAGATCGCTCGCTTCAATCGGGACGCGCTCGATCACGTGCTGCTCGTGGGCGGCTCCACGCGAATGCCGTTGGTGAGGCGTCGCGTAGAGACCTACTTCGGCAGGAGTCCCGAGTCGCAATTCAACCCGGACGAGGTCGTTGCCATCGGAGCCGCCATGCACGCCGCAGCGCTCGCCGGCGGCGTGCGACGCTCCAGCATGATTCCGATGCCGCCAGCCGTTTCGCGTCGTCCGCCCGCTCGGGCGCCGGCCAGCGGCTCGCCACCGACCCGAAACGACGTCGGCACGCTGATCGCATCGAGAACTCCACCCGCACAGTCGCTCAAAGCCGCCTTGCCAGGCCCGGACTCGTCGTCGAGCGCGCCCCGTGCGTCGTCGGCTCCGCCGCACCCCCGTGCTTCCGCGACAGCCCCCTTGGCGAACGCAGACGTGCCGCTGGCGCCGAGCGGAGCACCGGCCCTGTTGGTGGATGTCACACCATTGACCCTCTGCGTCGAAACGGTCAACGGCTTCTGCGAGACCGTGATCGCCAGAAACGCGGCGGTTCCCTGTGAGGGCGCCAGGACTTTCGTAACGGCCATCGACAACCAGGTCTCGGTGCGTGTGGCCGTGGGACAAGGCGAATCGCACTTCTTCGCAGAAAACACGCTACTCGGCGAGCTGCAGCTGTACGGCCTTCGCGCAGCCCCGCGCGGCGAAGTGAACATCAAGGTGATCTTCGCACTCGACCGAGACGGGATCCTCAACGTACGGGCCATCGACGCCGCCACACGGAAGACGACCTCGGCGAGGCTGCGGCTGGTCGGGCTCCCGGACAGCGACCACCTGCAGCTCATGAAGGAACGACACGACGCAATGCCATCTGCCCCGAACCCGGGGCGCTGAGGCAGAATGGACGAAGAGCAGAAGCAGCGGCTGATGGCCTGGATGGCGCTCGTGGACGAGTGCGACTACTACGAGCTACTCGGGGTGCCGCCGACCGCGGACCACGACACCATCAAGAACGCCTATCGCGGCTGGGTCGGCTCGTTTCATCCCGACGCCCACCCCGCGGACGACGCGTCGACGCTGGACTTGCTAACGCGGGTCTTTCAGCGCGGGACCGAAGCGTACAGGGTGCTCACCGACGTCGACCTTCGCACCCGCTACGACATCGGCTTGCGACAAGGTGAGCTGCGGCTCCGGGAGCTTCTGACCAGCGCCCCTGCTCCGCGCCAAAGCAGCTCCGGGAAGCCGTTGCACGAACTGTGTCGCTCGGCCGGCGCCAAGCTCGCGGCCAAGCAGGCCGATTCCCTGCTTGCCAAGGGAGATCTGGCCGGCGCCAAGCGGCAGCTCGAGCTCGCCCTGAGCTACGATGGCGGCGCGAATCTCGATCTGGCCGAGCGCTTGGAGGCACTGGAAACCGCGCTGTACGTGAGCGGGGGTTGATGCTCGGGGCTGCTGTCGCGTCGAGCCCTCACGGCCCCACTGGGAGCGAGTCAGAGGGCGGGTGCCCCCTGCATGCCATGCACGGAAAGACTCGGGCGTGTCTCATGAAAGACCCGCTGGCCGGCCCGCTCCCGCTCCGCCTAGCCAATGCTCGCCGATTCCCACGTGTCACAATGACTGTCCTGTCGTGAATTTTCCCCCTGCGCTGTATGTGCGCGGTTCTCAGAGAGCCGGCGACAGCGGGTATTGCAGAGCAAGCGAGTGTACCAGAATTGCCTCGGGACCTCGGCGCATCTCAGGGGCCAGCACCCCGGCTGCCCCTGCCGGGAAACGGCTGCGCGGCTTCAGGCTCCGCGTCTCGGCGCCCGTGCGCTCGGCCCTGAGGACACAGTCTTGCCGCCGGACGTCCGCGCCGGTTTCGCGAACCGCGGGCTCCGAAGCTTGCGCCGAAGCCTCGCGACAGGTGCTACCTTCTGGCGCTCCTCCCTCAGAATGATAAAAGGAGGACCGCCCGAGCCGCTGTCCCTTCCGCCACAGGACGAGGGCGGCCCATTTGCCGGAAAGACCCCTGAGACCTTGCCGTTGCGTGTCCGTTCCCGTGTTCGGGAGCCCCATCGAAAGGTTGAACGTTGAGAATCACCTGCCCTGCCTGCACAGCGAAGTACTCGATCGCAGACGAGAAGGTACAGAA
>JAFGIS010000118.1 GCA_016929495.1 Polyangiaceae bacterium
CACGTGGCGATCCTGTTCGGCCCGGGACACGAGCTCACGCCCATCAAGGAGCTCAGCCAGCCGGGGCAGTTCGCCTGCGACGAACGCGTGACCCTGGTCGGGCCGCGCTCGTCGATCGCGGACGTACGGATCCTCGGTCCTGTCCGCTCCGAGACCCAGGTGGAGATCTCGCGAACCGACGAGCGACTTCTCGGCATCGACGCTCCCATTCGCGCTTCGGGCGATCTCGCCGGAAGCATCGGAATCGAGCTCGTCGGTCCCGCCGGCACCGTGCGTCTCGAGCGCGGCGCCATCCAGGCCAAACGCCACATCCACATGAGCCCGGCCAATGCCGAGCTCTATGGGGTGAAGGACAAGGACTGGGTGATGGTGCGCGTCGGCGGGGATCGGGGACTGGTCTTCGACGACGTTCAGGTGCGCGTGCACCCTGACTACCGCCTCGACATGCACGTAGACACCGACGAAGCGAACGCGGCCGACTTGCAGCCGGGGGCAACGGGAACACTGCTGGTCGGCGCGACGAGCGTGCACGCTGATCCCAACGATTGAGCGGGCATCACCTATCCCCCGAAGTACCCCACGATCACCGGTTGGATCGCTCCCAGCCAAACGCCCGTTGCGATGGCGAGGACCACCAGAAACCGGAGGATCAGAACCAGCGGATGGTGCCGGCGGGGCTGATTCGCAGGAACGGTGACCACCTGATCGACAATAGGTTCGCGCGCGAGGAAGCTGACGTGCGCGAACAGCTGTGCACCCTGCCGGACCGCCTTGGGGAGACGTCGAAACACGCGGCTGCTGATACGAGCCTGGAGCGGCCGCATGCCGACGAACAACTCCACGCGCCCGTTGGCCTCGCGACCCTCGACCTCGACCCATCCGGGCTGCCGAGGGCCCAGTTCCTCCAGGGGCGTGCAGTCGGGTACTGCGTAGCGGTCTCGCGTGAACTTGGGATAGAGCGAGAGCTGCAGCATGCCGTTGGCGGACCCTCCGATGGCCAGCATCCCGAGACAGGAGTGGACCCCGAAGCTCAGCATCCCGATCGTGGAGAACACGCCAACGCCCAGCATGCCCACCGCGAAGACGCCCACGGCGAGCTGCCCGACCGCAACGAAGCCGCGCGCGAATTGCCCGATCGCGATCACCCCGGTGGCGATCTGACCGAGGGCAAAGAACCCGGTCGCGTGTTGTCCCACGGCGATGACTCCGACGGCGTTTTCACCGACTGCAATGAGCTCCATGGCGCTCCACACTCTACGCCGAGCCCGTGCTCCGAGGAACGGGGTTTCGCGCTGGACGCCCCGTGCGGCCGGAGTGCAGGATGTGCCGTGGTGCGCCGGAGCGCCGGTGAGGGGGTATTCGAGACGTAGGAGTGCGTGTTAGGCTCGACGGAGACATGGCTTCCACGTCGCTGTGCGCTCTTTGCGCGACGCCGCTAGGCGCGGCCGGGGAGACCTGCGGCCGCTGCGGTGCCAGGCCTGTGCACTACTGGGTTCGTGTGCTCTGTGAGTTCCAGTGCCGCGGCTGCGGCCATTGGGCACCGCTGAACTACCTCGATCTGGATGGCAGCGTGCTCTGTCAGCACTGCGGTCTGGAGCAGGTGTTCTCCAACAGCTCGTGGCAAGAGGCCCTCGAGTTCGCTCAGGCGGTCGGCGATCTGGCGGGGGGCCCGGACGGTCGATGGCCCCATTCGGTGGTTTCCATCGGTCTGGACAATCCCTTCGCCGCCGTGGGAAGCCCGAAGCGGCCAGAGGCCGTACACGCACAGTCCGGATCCATCACGGAGGACGGCCTGCAGATCCCGAAGACGCTCCGGATCAAGGCCGCTCCCGAGCACCCCCGAGATCCGGAAACAGGGCAGCCGCTGACGTTTCAGCTGCTCGCACCGTGGGAGCTCCGTTCGACGGCACCGGCTTCGGGCCGCACCCGGACCTACAAGGCAGCCAAGCCCAATCTCCCCTGGGTCGAACCGGTTGCGGCCATTGTTTCGGAGGAGTATCGGAGCGACCAGCTCACCGCCAACGTGGGTCAGTCACCGACCGGCGTGGCGATCCTTCAGTGTCCGTCTTGTGGCGGAACGTTGCGCCCAGAGCCGGGTTGTCGGGCCATCGACTGCAGCTTCTGCCATGCCCGGTGTCGCATCCCGGAGCGGCTTCGCTACGTGATCAGAAGCCCCAACGTCGCCGCCGAGCCGTGGTGGATCCTGTTCTCCGGTCCTTCCGACCTGAGAAAGCGCCTCGAAGCGGGCGAGGAGACCGATGCAGGGAACGGTGCGGACAAGGCGCGGAAAAACGCGCCCAAGGTGGTTCGCGAAGCCAGCCTCATCGAGGAACCCTCCGTCACCGACCGGCGCCTCTATTGGCTGATGACCATCGTGGTGTGTGCAGCAGCGTGGCTCGTTTCCACGTTCTGGGCTGGAAGCCTCGTCGAATAGACCAAGGGTGCGTCGAGTGAAGGTTAGGCCCGCACAGCGCGCGTCGACAGTCGAGAGTCTTGAGTCGACGGCAGGTCATCCGGCCGTGCCTGTCGGAGGCAACACCTTGCCACCAAGGAGCAACGCC
>JAFGIS010000119.1 GCA_016929495.1 Polyangiaceae bacterium
CATTCACCCGCAAGCCGTCTCGCGTCCTTTCCGCCACGCGCACGCTTTCGAGCCTCACCGACTGGCCCGGACTTCGAGCGAGACTGAGTAGGACACCGAACGCCATGGCGCCGGTTCACCAGGCGCTCTAGACTCGGGGAGCCGTGTCCGAACGGTTCCACATCGCAGGCGGCGCCGACCAGGTCGTCCAGAGCGTCCTCGAGACGGCGACAGCGCTCATTGCCGAGTCGAGGGCGCAGGCCGATGGCCCGGGACTCGCCGCACTACCGACCACTCTGATGGCAGAGGTCAGGGCACGGAGCATGACGCTGCAGGAGCAGGCCCTTGCTTCCGGACGGCGTCCGGCTTGCAGAGAGGGCTGCGCCTGGTGCTGCTACGGCACGCGAGTGGAGCTCGTGGCACCGGAAGCGCTGGTGATCGCCGCCTCGCTGACGGCTCCCGACCAAGAGGCGCTGCGAACGAGGATCCGCGAAACGGCTCGGCGCGTGCAGTCCATGTCCGCAGCGGACAGGCACCGTGAACGGATAGCGTGCCCGCTCTTGGACCAAGAACGGGGCAGCTGCCGGGTCTACGCCGTTCGCCCGCTGGCATGCCGGGGGCTGGGCTCGATGAACAGCGAGGCGTGCGCGGACGCGCTGGCGCACAGCGACGAGGATCGCCCGATTCCGAAACACCTGCCCCTGCTCGTGTCGCAGTCGGCAGTGGCGACGGGGATGCGTCTGGCGCTCGGCCGCGCGGGGCTCGACGAGAGACTGCTGGAGGCCAGCGCAGCCATCGATATCGCGCTCTCCCATCGGCACGCTGCTCAGCGCTGGGCCGGCGGAGAGAAGCTCTTTGGTCCGGCTGCGACAACCACGCGCGCCGGGCCGGTAGGGGCGGCCGCCCGGTTCGGGCCGATGCCCAGCCCCGTGATCACCAGGAACCAACGCAAAGCCTTGAGACGAGCGCAGCGCGGACGGTAACGTCGCCGCGACGGGCCATGATCGTCGCGGACCTACACGTGCACTCCAAGTATTCCCGCGCGACGAGTCGCGATCTCGAGCTCGGGAACCTTCACCGCGCGGCGCTCGAAAAGGGAGTGACCGTCGTAGGCACTGGCGATTTCACCCATCCCGGCTGGCGACAGGAGCTCGAAGCCCAGCTCGAGCCAGCAGAAGACGGCCTGTTCCGCCTTCGCCCCGAGCTGCGGCGCGCGGCCGAGCAAGGCCTGCCTCGCGCTTGCCGCGGAGAGGTGCGCTTCATCCTTCAGGTGGAGATCAGCAACATCTACAAGAAGGCTGGCCGCACCCGAAAGAACCACAACTTGGTCTTCGTGCCGACGCTCGAAGCCGCCCGGCGCTTTTCGGCCAGGCTCGGCGCCATCGGCAATCTGACCTCTGATGGCCGTCCGATCCTGGGACTGGACGCCCGCGATTTGCTCGAGATCACCCTCGAGTCGGATCCGCTCGCGTTCCTGGTCCCAGCACACGTCTGGACACCCTGGTTCAGCATGCTCGGCTCCCAGTCGGGATTCGACAGCATCGACGAGTGCTTCGGCGATCTCGCTCGGCACATCTTCGCCGTGGAGACGGGTCTGTCCTCGGACCCACCGATGAACTGGAGGCTCAGTCAGCTCGACCGGGTCGCCCTGATGAGCAACTCGGACGCGCACTCGCCGGCCAAGCTCGGGCGCGAAGCGAACCTGTTCGACACCGAGCTCGGCTACTTGCCGCTGTGTGCGGCGCTGCGGACACGCAACGGCTTGCTGGGAACGCTCGAGTTCTTTCCGGAGGAAGGGAAATACCATCTGGATGGGCACCGCAAGTGCGGCGTACGGCTGAGCCCGGAACAGACCCGCGAACTGGGCGGGCGCTGCCCATCGTGCGGCGAAAAGGTGACCGTGGGTGTCTGCAGTCGCGTGCTCGACCTGGCGGACCGTCCCATGGGTGCCCGCCCGGAGAAGGGCGCCGGCTTCGTGAGCCTGGTGCCCCTGGGGGAAGTGGCAGCCGAGGTGTGCGGAGCTGGAGCGCAGTCGAAGAAGTCCTGTGCGCTGGTCGAGCACCTTCGAAACACGCTGGGTCCCGAGCTTTTCGTGCTCAGAGAAGCGCCCCTGGAACAGATCCGGCGAGTGGCCGGTGCGCCTCTGGCCGAAGCCGTGCGGCGCATGCGAGCGGGTGACGTCAAAGTCCAACCTGGCTACGACGGCGAGTACGGCACGGTTCGCATGTTCGATCCGAACGAGCGCGACCACCTCGTCGGGCAAATGGTGTTCGTCGGCGGCGGTGCCGGGGACTCGGCACCGGTGACGTCGCGGCCCAGGCCCCCCCCGAAGCCTGAACTGCGGCTCGGGCCGGCTGCCCCGGCCCCGCCAGGGCAGAACGGGTCGTGCGCCGAGGCGGAGGCACCGCCGCCGACCCTGGAGCTGTTTCGGTCCGAAACCGACCTCGCCGCTCTGGCCGGACTGGATCCGGAACAGACCCGAGCGGCGAGCATCGAGCGGGGCCCGCTCTTGATCGTCGCCGGCCCTGGGACGGGCAAGACGCGTACGCTCGTGGCCCGTATCGCGAGCCTCATCGAAAGGGGGCTCTTGTCGCCCGAGCAGGCCCTGGCGATCACCTTCACGAACCAGGCGGCTCTCGAGCTACGCGAGCGGCTCATGCGCGCTGTTCCCGGCTCGGACGCCGAGGCGCCGCTGGTGACCACCTTCCACGGACTCGGGCTCGGTCTCTTGCGTGAGTTTTCGACGGAAGCGTTCGAGGTCGCGGAGGACGAACAGCGACTCGAGCTCGTGAAGATGGCACTCGGCGACGGCGCACGCCGGCGCCAGGCCGAGCAAGCGCTCGAGCGTATCAGCTTGGCCAAGCAGAGCCCGGATCCGCGCTCTCGGCTCGCGGGCGAGCCGGAGCGCTTGGCCGTCTTCGAACGCTACCAAGAGCAGCTTCGCGCCCATGCACTCTGCGATGTGGACGATCTCGTCTTGGGAGCGGTCGAGCTGCTCGAGACCCATCCGGAGCTTTTGGCTCGGGTACGCGAGCGTTTCGCTTCGATATCGATCGACGAGTATCAGGATGTCAACGCCGTCCAGGCCACGCTCGTGCGTCTGCTGTCACCCGAAGGAGAGCAGCTCTGTGTCATCGGCGATCCGGACCAGGCGATCTACGGCTTCCGCGGCGCCGAGCCCGGGCACTTCGCACGATTCACGGAGCTCTTCCCCGGGGCCGAGGTCGTGACGCTCCGGCGAAGCTACCGGGTCCCCCGCCCGCTGCTGGCCGCCGCCCAGTCCGTGCTCAGTGCAGAACGCGAGCTCGGCTCGGTCCGCGACGGACTGCCGCTCGAGGTCGTCGCTTGCCCGAGCGTCAAGAGCGAAGCCGAACAGGTTCTGGTGCGCATCGAACGCATCGTGGGCGGGACCAGCACGTTCGCGGTGGACTCCGGCCGCGCCCGGGAAGCCGAGGCCCTGGACGTGGGGTTCGGCGACATCGCAGTGCTCACTCGCACCAAAGCGCAGCACGCAGAGCTCGTGCAAGCCCTCGAACGCTCCGGCATCCCATGCAGCGTCGTCGGAGAGGACGAGCCGCACGATCCGCGTTCGCAGAAGGTCGCCATCATGACCCTGCACGCGTCCAAGGGACGGGAGTTCGAGGTCGTGTTTCTAACCGGCGCCGAGCGCGGGCTGTTGCCTCTGGAGGCGGCGGGACTCGTCTCGGATCCGGAGGAAGAGCGGCGCTTGCTCTATGTCGGGATGACGCGTGCCAAGCGCCTATGCATCATCAGTCACGCGAAAAGGCGCACCCTGTTTGGCAAAGCGCTGCCCGGCGTGCCATCACCGCTGTTGGCCAGGCTGCCGGAAGGGGCGGTGTGGCGAACATCGGCGGCATTGCCCACGCGCCAGCCGGCGTCGAGACAGCTCGGGTTGTTCGATTGAGCGCGGAGGCGCTGACACGCCGGATCCGCTCGGCGCGCCTTTCCCCAGTTGCTTTGCGCCCCATAAAGTGCCAAGCACGCCAGCATGTCAACACTGACGGCTGTGATCCTGGCCGGCGGCCAAGCCAAGAGAATGAAGAGCTCGGTCCCCAAGGTGCTCCACCGCGTGGCAGGGCGGCCGATGGTCTGCTACCCGGTCAGAGCGGCGCTCGAAGTGGGAGCGGATCAGGTGCTGGTGGTGGTGCCGCCCAATCACCAACCTCGGATCGCCGAGGAGCTCGACCGGCAATTCGGTGCGGGGCGCATTCAGACGGTGATCCAGCCCGTGCCGCGCGGCACCGCAGACGCGGCGCAGGCCGGCATCGGGCAAGTTACCTCGCCTCGTGTGTTGATCCTGTGCGGTGACACGCCGCTCTTGCAGGGGGAAGACCTGCAGGCGCTCGAGTCGGAGTTCGACACGAGCGCGGGCACCTCGCTCGTGATGCTCAGCTGCAGACTGGCGGATCCCACCGGATACGGGCGGATCCTGCGCGACGCAAACGGGCAGGTCACCGAGATCCGAGAGCACCGTGACCTCGGGAGCGACGCCGAACGCCAGGTGGACGAGGTGAACTCGGGAGTGTACCTGGCCAGCATCGAGCCGCTGCGTCAGGCGCTCTCGGAGGTGCGCCCAATGAACGCACAGGGTGAGTACTATCTCACGGATGTCGTGGCCATCCTGGGTCGCGCCGGCACCGTCCGCGCGGTTCTCGGCAGCCCCGACGCGCTGGTGGGCGTCAACGATCGCGTGCAGCTGCGCGACGTCGAGGAGCTCTTGTACCGCCGCATCATCGAGCGTCACGCGCGAGCCGGCGTGACGCTGCACGGCCACCCGTCCGTGGACGACACGGTGGAAATCGGTCCGGACGCGGTGATCGAGGATGGCGTCCAGTTGCGAGGCAACACGCGCATCGGCGGTGGCGCCACCATCGACGTCGGCTCGGTCGTGACCGACTCGACCGTGGGCCCCGGCGCGCTGGTCAGGCCGTATTGCGTGATCACGTCGAGCAACGTCAGGGCCAACGCGCAGGTCGGGCCGCTGGCGCATCTGCGACCCGAGCAGTGAGGTCCCGCAGCGGACTCGCCAAGACGCTTGCGCCGCAATGGGCGTATCGAGTACTCCGACGAGCGTGCCGCCAGCTGCAGCGGGGCATCGGCGTGTTGGACACCCACGGCCGGCCTCCTCGGCTGCAAGCATTCGCGATGTCTGGCTAGCTCTCCATTGAGATCTCGTCGACTTCGCCATTCTCGTCGAAGCGAACGCTGAGCACATAGTTCGAGACGTTGCCTGGCAGACCAAAGTCGAGCGTGTCGATTCCCTCTTCATCGCTGTCGCTCCAGTGCGATTGCAGGCAGAGGAGCTCGAGCACGTGCGCAGGCTTCGGCTTGTCGATCTTGAGGTGAGTCTGCCAGTAGGACGGGTCAAGCTCGTCGAGATGGTGGGTGGCGAACAGCGTGGCACCGAACTCGCCGGCCTCCGTGCCAAGAGAGCGCTTGATGGCGTCGAGCGCGAGCTTCTTGCGCCTTGAGAGCTCGACTTCGTTTGTGGGCATGGCGCGTCCTTTCGTGTGTCTAGGGCTCGCCGCGCGTCCCGGGCCGCGCGCTTCCGCTATCAGTGCCAGACGGCGCAGTCGTTGATCCATTCCCTCCGAGGCCCCTGACGCCCGACGCTTGTCGCGTCGACTCCCGGCCGCCGTTCCCCGATTACTTCGGGATGTTTCCAAGAGGCTAGCCGGACTGGCACTTCCGCCACCTCCACGCCATACTGAGCCCATGCACAACGAGTTCACCGCGATCATAGAACGCGACGGCCCGTGGTTCATCGCGTACTGTCCCGAGGTTCCCGGTGCAAACGGTCAGGGGGCGACCATGGATGAGGCGCGCGCCAGCTTGGCTGCCGCCATTCAGCTCATTCTCGAGGACCGTCGAGAGGACGCTCTTCGCGGTCTTCCTGATGATGCTATCCGCGAGACGGTGTCCGTCGGGTGAAGCTCAGCGCTCTGCTTCGCCACCTGCGCCGTCATGGCTGCTATCTCAAGCGCGAGGGCTCGGCTCACTCGCTCTGGTGCAACCCGGCCACTGGCGCGGTGGAGGCCGTTCCACGGCACGCAGAGATCTCGAATCGCCTCGCCATCGAGATCTGTCGCGCGCTTTCCGTGCCGGACCCTCAGGGCTGACGATGTGGCACAACAAGGCGTTGCGGCGGGCGGGTCGGTTCTGCTTTGCGCCTGTGACGAGGCTCGAGGCGGATGGATCCGGCATTCACGCCCAGTCCTTCCGGCCATCCCGTTCCCGCCGCTGGGGCTCCAGCGCGCCTGTCTAGGCGGTTGATCGACGCCCTAGGCTCCGTGGCAGTGTCATCTGACGCTCACCCGGCCTCCCGTGGCCACCTGCAGCAGCCGCACTGGGAACCATCCCACGAGAGGTGAGGGATCTTGCGCGGTGTGTCATCGCGAGCTGCCTCCAAAGCCCCCCGACACGAGTCCAGGTCCAAGCGGCCGGGGCCGAACGAAGTCACCGAGGCGAACTCTTTGCGACAGCGCTCGAGTTCTCGAAGGTGGGGACTGTCTCGGCCACATGCACTCGTGACCGTCTGCAACGAGGAGATAGGGAACCGCCAGAGTTCACTCTTCGGCGCCGAAAAACTCCTTGGTTCTCGCTGCTCGCTGCCCGCTCCGTTCTCTCCCGGTGGCAAGAAGACATCACAGCGGGAGATCAATTCGTCGAGACGCTTGCGGACTTCTTCTGGGGGGCGTGGCAAGGCCGGCTCCTTTCTGGGTGACAAGTGTATTACCGGATATTGAGCAACAGCACCTATCGGCTCTATCCAACGGTCATCTGACCCGACCAGTCTACCCGACGTCCCCGGGACCAAGCCAGCTGCGCGAGACCCGTCGTTGCGCGGCGCAAGTCCTGGTCATCACGGCCTTTTCGCGCACTGGGCTCGCTCTGGTCTTCGTTGGGGCACAAGAGCTCAGATACAACGCTCTCCGTTTCCGCCCATCGCTTCTCCCAGCGCCCCCTCGGTACCTACCGCCGCGTCACCACCGGCGGCTTTGAGCGCGCTGCATTTGCGCCCCTCTCTTCGTTCCCCGCCTGCCTCCCCGCGCCGCCGCAACCCCCGTCTAGTGCGTCCTCGTCCCGCCGTTGCCCGGTTCTTCGACGCCCTGGACGACACCGAACATCCCGCTCGGCAGATCGTGGCGCAGCCTCCGGCGCTTGACCTCGAGGTACGGAGCGGAGAACGGATTGGCGTCGACGATGGCGGGCAGCCTTTGTTCGACGCGGACGCCGAGTCGGACGAGCTGCTCGACCTTCTCGGGGTTGTTCGTCATCAGCTGGATGGACTGCACGCCGAGCGCGCGCAGCATTTCCGCCGCCATATCGTACTGCCGCGCATCGACCGGCAGGTGAAGCAGCTCATTGGCTTCCACCGTGTCCGCGCCTTCGGCTTGCAGGGCATAGGCTCGTATCTTGTTCGCGAGGCCGATGCCGCGTCCCTCCTGGCGCAGGTACAGAATGACGCCCTTGCCGCGAGCGGCGAGCTCCGCTTGTGCCCACTCGAGCTGCTGTTTGCAGTCGCACTTCATCGAGCCGAACACTTCACTGGTGAGGCACTCCGAGTGCACCCGCACCGGAACGCCCCAGGCCCCCTGGACCTCGCCCATGACCAGAGCCACGTGCTCATTCGACAGGCCGTGCTCGGTCTCCTCACTGTTCCAGCGGAACACGTGGGTTTGGAACACGCCCCAGCGCGTCGGGATCGGCGCTTGTGCCAGATGCTCGAGCCTGCCGCGCGGCGTGCTGGCTGGGGCGGGCTCCTCCTGGGACGGGGACGATCCGGCTGGAGCTTCGCTCGAACTCTGCACCCACGAAGCGGCTCTTCCGTTGGATGGCGAAGGGCCGTCGTTGTGGGTCATGAGCTCGTTCCAGCCGCTAGCGCCCGAAGCCGGGGCACGCCCGAACATGATGCCATCCTCCGTTCCGGTCAAGGTCGAGTGAGCCGTCCGCGCGGCGTTCTGCTCGGCCGGGCGCCCCCACAGAGCTCGATAACCGCGTGTTCCATCACCGCTCGCGGGGGGCGCCTGGATCCACCCTTGAGCGCGAGGTCGACCTCCGCCAGAGTCTCGAGCCAGCGCTCGAGAACGGCTCGCGGCAGCGCGCTCACTTGATCCTGCAGCTCGCGCGCCTTGAAAGGAGGCGCACCAGCGCGTTGAGCTGCTTGCGCCGGATTGAGCCCGGCTCGCGTCGCTGACTCGAACTTGAGTAGCTGCCGCGCCGACCAGGCCAGCACGCCGACCAGCTTTAGCCCTCGGTCCTGGGGATCGTACACGTCGTCGAGCGTTGCGAGAGCAGCGCCGACGTCGCGACGACCCACGGCCGATACCAGCTCCCACACGGTCGAAGTCCGCACGCGTGTGATGCACTGGGCCACGTCGTCTTCGGTCACCTCGGCACCGGCGCCCGCGTACAGACAGACTCGCTCGACGGCATCGGCCACTGCGGACAATTCCGGTCCGGCCAGCTCCGCGATGAGGTCGGCCACTCCGGGCGCTAGCTTGTTCGAACGGCTGGCAGCGGCATTCTCGATCCATCCAGGCAGGGCGCGGCGCGATAGGGTTTCGCACGCAACCAGCCAGCCGGCGCTCTTGCCGACCGTCACGAGCTTGCGCCTGCCGTCGAGTTTGCTCGCCACCAGGACCAGAGTCGTCGTGGGCGTGGGCGAAGCGACATAACGCGACAGCTGCTCGAGCGGCGCCTTGTCCGATGCGCTCGTCTTCTTCGAGGCGGTCGTCGGCGTCTCCCAGCGCTCGACCGAGCGTATGAGCACGAATCGCCTCGGACCCATCATGGGCAGGGTGCGCGCGGCGCCCAGGGCTTTTTCGACCGTGTCTTCGCCCGCGGTGAGCTGGTCCTCGTTCAGCCCCGGCACGCTACCGCGCAGCGTGGCTTCTCGCACAGCATGCACCACGTCGGAACGCAGCCGTGCCTCGTCGCCGAGCACCAGGTACACCGGCTCAAGAGCGCCCTGACGCGCGCGTTGGATCGCCTGCTCCGGCGTCATGTCGCGCCCGGTGTAGCGCGACGGCGTGCGGCGACCAACCAGTGAGATACTGGCCAGCGGCCCGAGTGGCCGACTATCCGGATTGCCACAAGAATCAGTGGCCGCATGCATGGCTCACTCGCGTTGCCTGTAGTAGTAGGCCGCCCAGTGCAGGCGCCGCTGGTCTGTGGAGCGCGTTCGGTCGCGTCGAAGGCTGCGGGGACTCTGGTCCTCATTGGCAACTTCGACGGTGTGCACAAGGGCCACCAGAAGGTTGTCCGGGCAGCTTGCCTCGAGGCTTCGAAGCGGGGGCTCAACCCCATCGCCCTAACCTTCGATCCGCATCCTGCTAGCGTGCTGGCGGGCCGGACCGTGCCGCTGCTCACCACCGTCGCACGGCGCGCCCGGCTCATGGTGGCCTTGTGCCCGGAGCTTCGGGTCGTCGTGGAACCCTTCACCCGGGAGTTCGCGGCCGAGCTGCCGGAGCAGTTCGTGCGCGAGCTGCTGATCGGGGCGCTCGAAGCACGGGTGGTGATGGTGGGCAAGAACTTCCACTTCGGACGCGACCGAGCCGGCAATATCGAGGTGCTGGGCGCACTGGGTCGCGACCTCGGCTTCGAGGCCATCGCCGCTCCCTTGGCCGGCGACGAAGAGGGCCCCTATTCGAGCACACGCGCACGTCAGGCGCTCGCGGCCGGCGATCTCCCGGATTTCTTCCGCGTCGTGGGACGGCACCATGCCGTATGCGGGCGAATCGTCCCGGGCGATGGTCGCGGCCGCACGCTCGGATTCCCGACCGCCAACCTCGACCAGATCCCAGAGGCATTGCCCGCGCACGGTGTCTATGCCGGCTCCGCGAAGCTGGTCGACGAGCTCGGCACGGAAGCGTACTTGGGCGCCGCCGCGGTCAACGTGGGCGTCCGGCCCACCTTCGACGGGCAGCGCCCAGGCGTTGAAGTGCACGTCGTTGGGTTTGGCGGGGATCTCTACGGCCAGAGCCTGTGCGTCGAGTTCTGGGCGCGCCTAAGGGAGGAGCGACGCTTCGCTGGCCGGGCAGAGCTTGTCCGCCAGATCGAGCTCGACATCGAGCAGACCATCGACCTCGCACGCCGTCGGAGTTAGAGCCTCGATTCAATTGAATCGGGGCCTGAGAACCAAAGAGGTGACCGAGTACATCCGGGGAAAGCGAGGGGTTTTTCGGCGCCTTCGCTGGAGGAGGAGGCGTCGAAATACCCCTCGCTTCAATGGACGCGAGGTACTAGAGTCCCGCGCGTGAAGGTCGACCCTGCGTCGCTCGATTCGCTCAGCCGTGACGAGCTCATCCTGCGTGCCAGAAACGTCGGAGCACAGCGTCCCGAGGTCCTCACGCGGGTCGAGCTCAAGGACGAGATCGTTCGTCTGAGCGAGGACGACGAAATCTCACGGCGACAAGCGCGCGGATGGCTTGGCGTCGCTCGGGACCTAGTGGCCAGCGTCGTCGAGCAGAGACTCAACCTACCCGACGCGGCCGCCTTCATCCGCAAGCGAGTGCCCATGACCGCTGTCGTTCTCGGACCTCCGGTGGCCACGGTCACCCTGGCAGAAATCTACGCGTCGCAGGGTCACCTCGGTCGTGCCCTGAAGATGCTCGACGAGGTGCTCGAAAACGAGCCGGACCACGTGGCTGCGCGGCAGCTGCGGGATCGACTTCGGAATCGCCTTGAAGAGACGGGGGCGGAGTTCGAGCCCGTCTCGGAGGAGCCGGACGAGCCCGAGGCGCCCGTCCCTGCTGCTGAGCCCGAGGCGAACGCTCCAGCTGCCGTCGCCGCGCCCGAGCCCAAGGCTCCGGCTGCCGTGGCTTCGCCCGAGCCCGAGGCTCAGGCTGCCGTGGCTGCGCCCGAGCCCGAGGCTCCGGCGGTGCTGCTGCGTCCGACCGACGTGTCCGGCCTGACGCCGCAACCTGAGCCAAGCACTGGGGCGGAGCCGAAGGAGCTCGAGCGGCTGACTCCCGAGGAGCCAGCGGCCGACGACGCGGCCGTTGCCGAGCCCCTCGAGCCCACCCATGCCGTGCCCGCCCAGCCCACCGAGGCTCAGGCCGAGCCCACCAAGGTCAGTGAAGCCCAGCCACCCGAGACGGCCGAGCGCGTGCTCAAGCCGAGCATCGACGCTCTGATGTGGTGGACCGACGCCGCTGGGCTGCACGTGTACTGGGAGGTCACGGCCGAGACGGCGGAGTACGCGCGAACGGAGCTCGAAGCACCCTTGAGCGTGAAGCTCGTCGAGCTGGTGCCGGGTTGGGAGAAGACCGAGCGCATCGAACGTGAACTGTCGGCCGTCGCGGCCGCCGGGCACGAGACCTTGGAACCGCTCGCTCCCGGCGCGGTGGTGCGCGCCGCCCTGGGCGCACAGTCTCGCGGGCGCTGGGTACCCTTGGCACTCGGGGTCGAGTTGGTCCCGGACGCCGACGACCTCGCCGACGCTCTGGGCTGGGTTCCGCTCGGCAGCGGGCCGTGGCAGAGTGCGCGAGACGAGTTCGACGCGGTACGGGGGCGGGCACTGGGGCGACGGAACTAGATCCCTTCAGCTGTTGCGTGCTCGGCCCCCGATGCACGCCGACACCAGCTGCCGCCACCGCGAGTGCGACAGCAACCGCAAGCAGCGTGATTGTCAGTCGTCTGCTGGAACGGGCGAACGCCTCGAGCATGGGAACGCGGGCTTCAGGCGACGTGACTCAGAGGAACCTCACATTGTCGATGTACACCGTGCCCGACCAGCCGTCGACTACTCTGGGGTCGATCATGATGCCAATGTGATCGATCGGGCGAGACTCGGAGATGGTCAGGTTGAAAGGATACCAAGTATTGAGCTGCAGGGCATCTTCCATGATGTACAGGGTTTCGAAACTCATGTCGGTCGGGGGACCCCAGGCCAGCACGGACGCGTTGGCGTCGAGGTTCATGGGCGATCCAGTGACATAGATCGACCCGGCGATATGGCGACCGGCCAGGTTGGTCGCCTGCCCCTCCACACACATCTGCACCCCCACTACGCCGCACCAGGCTGCTCCCCCGTTCGTGAGAGTGATCGGCACCGCCAGCGAGTAGCTGCCCTCTGCTGTGTGAGCCGAGCTGATGGAAGGGTTTCCGGCTCCGTTGGTCATCATGTAGCCCTCCTGTCCGGGCGTCAACATGTCGTCCCAACCTTCCGTGGAGCCCGACTCGAAGTTCCAGCTGCCGCACGTGCTGCCACACGCCGCAGGCATGGTGTGGTCGCAAGCGCAGCCACCGCCTTCACAGTGGCGATTGGCCCCGCACGTGTTCCCACAGCTGCCGCAGTTGTTGTTGTCGCTGCTCGCGTCCACACACACGCTGCAGCACTTGCCGCTGGAGCACTGCACATCCCTCGTGCATGCCGTGGAGTAGCTCGAGAGCTTGTTCGTGCACCGATTGGTGCTGGTGCTGCAGTACTGGCTCGAGGCACAGTCGTCCGGCGTCCCTGCGCCGCAGGCACCCGACCCGTTGCAGGTCGACTCCAGCACCGCCGTCCACTCGGCATTGCACTGATCCGGGCAAGCGGTCTCGGCGCCCGGGAAGACGCAGGAGGGGTGTGTGCCGTCGCAGTACTTCTTGCCACAGGTCCCGGTCCCGGTACAAGCGGTACGCGGGGTCGTGGTCGACCAGCACTGCCCTGGAGACTGCTTGCACGTCTGGCATTCTCCGTCGCACCGGTCGTTGCAGCAGTAGCCGTCCACGCAATAGCCGTTGGGGCATTCGCCAGCGCTGCCGCACGCATCGCCGACCTTCCTCGTGGTCGAGCAGGCGCCGGCAGTGCAGTAGCCTGCGGCGCAGTCCTCGTCGTCGGCACAGCTGCCGGTCTTGCACTGCGTCGCGGAGGCGCACACCAAGGAATTGGGGCAGGGCTCGTTGTTGGGGACACAGACATGGGTGCTGTCACAAGTGCTGGTCGTCAACGTCGATCCCGAGCACGACGGACTGGCACAAACAGTGTTCACCGGCGGATACTGGCAGCCGTTGGCTCCGTCGCACAGGCCGTTCTGGCCACAGGGGGCGCTGGCACTGGCGACACAGGCACCATGCGGTGCGGCGTTGCCTGCCACCACCGGAAGGCACTGCCCGTCCCGGGCACTGCCCCCCTGTCCGTTCAAGGCGAGGGTGCATGCCGAGCAACCTGTGCACGCCTCGTCGCAACACACGCCGTCGGCGCAGACGTTGGACGTGCACTGGGCGTTGGCCGAGCACGTGTCCCCGTCGTCCAGCTTCGGGATACAAGCGCCCGTCTTGGTGTCGCAATAGGAGCCCGTACCGCAAGAGGTCGACGTGCAGCTGATCGCACACTTGGCGCTGCCGTCGCTCGCACACAGGCTGCTCGGGCACGTGGTGGTGCTTGGGGTCGTGCAGGCACCTCCCCCGTTGCAGACCGACTCCGAAGTGACGTCGCCGCCGGAGCACGTGGCCTCGGCGCAAACCGTGCCACTGTCGGGGAAGCTGCAGGCTTTGCCGTTCGTGCCGTCGCACTGCCCCTTGCAGGGCGCGGTCCCGGCGCAAGGCGCGCGCGCCGGAAGCGGGTCACCCGTGATGACCTTGCATTGGCCAACCGCTCCGCTTTGCTTGCACGATTCACATTGCCCATCGCAAGCGGCATCACAGCAAACGCCATCGGCACAGTGGTTGCTTGCACACTGCTCGTCGGCCGCGCATGCAGAGCCGTTGGGCAAGACTGTCCCGCCACCACCCCCCGAGCTACTGCCTGCCGATCCACCGCTCTCGGAGCCACCGCCCCCGCCCGTCCCGCCAGAAGGTGATGCGCCGGCTTCGTTGTCGATCCAGCGCGTACCCGCGGATCCCGCATCCGTGTCGCCTCCGCCGCCCGATTCTGTTCCGCCGTCGTGGCTCCCGCCGCCAGCCTCCGGCTGGCCGCCGGTGTACGTCGCGCCGCCAACCGGCCCCCGTACGCCCCCGGTACCGCTGTGTCCGCTGCCAGCGCCCGGTCTCGCGCTTCCGCCCCCCGCCGCTGCTTGCTGCGCCCCATCCCCACCCGAAGAGCCTCCCGTCTGCGCGCCGCTGGCTCCGGCGCTGCCTGCCTCGCCTTCGAACGTGCGAGACCTGCCCGAACAGCCAAACACAAAGACCAATAGGCCTGCCAGTGCACATGACACAACTGAAGCGCGACGCGGATAGACCATGGCTTATTCTCCGGCCTCATACTGAACGACCCGGGGCGACTGTGCAAGCACACGGTCGGATTCTGGGCATCGCGGGCGGCCGCCCTCCGTCCCAACCCAAGCCGGAAGGCCGCTGCAGTGCGGCCCAGAAGAGCCACGCGATCTCGGACCGGGTCCTGGCGGGGTCGATTTGGCGCGCAACCCGGCCCGAGCCCTGACCGACAAGGGGGCGTGCACATGTTCATCCCATTCGGTTCGGGATCAGTATCGCCCCTCTTGCGCTGGTCCGCTTCGTGCGCGGTATGCGCCGCGTTGCTCTGGAGCCCGACACCTGCCGGCGCGTGGGAGCACCCATCGCGTGCTTCCGGCTCGTTCACGGTAACGCTCTCTGCCACCTGGAGGCAGCTGGCCGGATACCGTTCGGACCAAGCGGCCTGGCTGAGCGTGACTCTGCCGCTCGAGCGAATGGCCTCGCCTCGCACTGGAGTAGGAGCCATTTCCGAGGAAGCGAGCAGCGAGACGCCCGCTGAGACGTCGAGTTCGGCGCCGTCCGCAACGCAAGAGCACAACGCCTCTACACCTTCCGGATCGCAGGCGGCCGAGACGCCACCAGGCGCACAACAGAGTCCCCGCGCGAAGCCCGAGCCCCGCCGGGCGCCCCTGTATCGACTGTCTTCGCGCCTGGCACGGCAAACCGTGCGTGCGGCGCTGCGAGCCGCCGGGCGCGCCAGCGCCGAGCGCTGGCTCGACGGGCTCGATTCCAGGTCGCGCACGTCATCCCTGTTGCCCCAGCTCAGGCTGCGCGGAGGGCGTACGGTCGCTGAATCGCTTCGCCTCTCCCCGACGATGTCCGACCCCTACCGATTCGTCCAGGCAGGCGGGACGGATGTGTTCTTCGACGCACAGCTCACCTGGGATCTCGACCGACTCGTGTTCACGAGTGAGGAACTGGCCATCGAGAGGCTAAGACAGCAACGTGACGCAGCCGATGCCGCGCTGGTTCGCCGAGTGCTGGAGGCGCTGTTCGCGTGGCAGCGCGCCGTGGCCGAATGCGCGAACGTTGGTCTGGCGGTCGACGAGCGTTCGGATTGCACTCTGCGAACGCTGGAGATGACGATAACGCTCGATGTCCTGACCGACGGGTGGTTCACCGGCACTCGGGCGGGCGGGCAGCCTGCTCGATAGCGACACTCGAGCTCGACCGTTGCGTGGCCGAGCCGATGCAAGCTACAAGGCCTGCCACGTCGTCCCCACTGACTCCCCTTCCCCGGGCCTTCTATGCGCGGCCAGTGCTGACGGTCGCTCGCGAGTGTATCGGCAAGATCCTCGTGCGTCGCACGGCCGAGGGGGCCGTGGCAGGACGGATCGTGGAGGCCGAAGCCTATCGCGGCCCCCAGGACCGCGCGGCGCACTCATTTGGTGGACGGCGTACGCCACGGACGGAGGTCATGTTCGGACCGCCCGGTCACGCCTACGTCTTCTTCGTCTATGGCATGCATCACCAGTTCAATCTGGTCACCACGCGCAGGGGCTTGCCGCACGCGGTGTTGATCCGTGCGGTCGAGCCGCTGCTGGGCGTCGATCTCATGGGCAAGCGACGCGGCCTCTGTCCCGAGGATCCTCGCCTCACCAGTGGTCCCGGCCGGCTCTGCCAGGCGTTTGCCATCACGCTGATGGATACCGGAGCCGACCTGTGCGGCCGAGATCTGTTCCTAGCTGCCGGGAAGCGTGTCCGGGTCGCGCGCTCGACGCGCATTGGGGTCGACTATGCTGGAGCCTGGGCCGACAAGCTCTGGCGCTTCGCGGATCCGACGAGCAGGCATTTGTCGCGCCCGATCCGCGTCGGCATCCGGCGTGAAGCAAAGGGACGCTGAGGCTGGTCCGTCACCCACCCGGGCTGCCAGCAGACGAAGACCCGGCAACGGAGCCCGCATCCGCCCCGGAGTCTCCCGCACCAGCAGGACCTGTCGCGTCGCTGCCCGCGGTCGCGGATCCGCCGGTAGACTCGACGCCACCCATGCCGGTGCCGGCCGTAGCCTCTGCACCGCCGCTCGCGGATCCGCCCGTGGCCTCGCTGCCGCCCGTGCCGGCTCCGCCGGCGGGCTGGTCGCCTCCCGTTTCGGTGCCGCCCGTCGCTGGTGTGCCACCGCTTCCGGATCCGCCCGCGGACTGCGCGCCGCCCGTGCCGGCTCCGCCGGTGGCCGTGACAGCTCCCTCCGGCTCTTTGCCCCACGCGAGCACGCCGTCCTGGTAGATGGCGATCTTGTCGTCCACCGTGAAGTCTCCTGACGGCTTGACGTACGAGTAGTCGTTGGTGAGATCCGGCTGCGTCCCCTGCGTGTTGTCGTTCATCAGGCCGAGGTTGAGTCGGCTGATCGAGTCAGTGCCCCACAGGCGCCAGGTCGCCGGCACGTCGAACTCTATGTCCAACCTGGCCGGATCGCCGTCTACGATCGTCAGCACGACGTCACTACACTGCACCGTGTTGCCGCGGCTGTCGATTTGGTCGCACCGGGTCGTATACTTCGAGAGCGGGCCCTCCGGAGTGAACCAGTAGCTCATGCGCAACGACGCGAGCAGCACGTAAGAGAAGTTGTCCGGGTCGTTGTTCTTCAGCTGGAACGTGGGCTGAGTCGGGCTGTAGCTGCCGAACAGGGCCTGGAGCTTGGTATTGGTGGGGACGTTGCCGCCCACGCCAACGCTGGTCGAGTTGCCTCCGCCCGAATCGTTCTTGCCACTGGTGCCGCCCGTCTTCTTGCCTCCAGAGCTTGACCCGCCCCCGCCCGTGGTCGTTTCCGTGGTGCCGTCCTTGCCCCCCGTGGGTCCGTCGACGTTGGCGTCCTTGGCCGGTTCCGCGCAGGCATGGGCGATCAAGAAGCCGCCGAGCAGTAGCACTCGAGTCGGGCCGCTCGACAGAATCCGCACGGGTTCCTTGGCAGCGCCAGCAGAAGGGTGAGTCATGTCGTTCTGTCCTGGGTCAAAGCAGCAACCTGAAGCTACGGGAGCAAGCGTAGCTGAAACGACCCACCCGTTCACGCCGCGGGGACCAGCCGCTCGGCCGCAAGCGCGGGTCGCACCCACCATGGCCGCTCCGGGTGGCACGGTCCCCGAGGACCGGCTATGTAACGGGCCGCCATGCTGTCAGATACGAGAGCCCTCATCGAAGACCTCAGAAGGCGCGTGCTTGCGCTAAGGGGGTCGCTTTGACGTCGCGGAACTAGAGAGTCGGGTCTCCGAGCTCGACCAGATCGCCAGTGAGCCCGGCTTCTGGCAGGACCCCGAGCGGGCTCAGGGGATCATGCGGCGGCGTTCCGATGCGGTCGAGAAACTCGAGCTCGCCAAGTCGTTGATCGGCGCAGTAACGGATGTCGAGGAGTACCTGGAGCTCGGCGTCGCCGAGAACGACGAGAGCGCGATACAGGACGCCACGCGGCAAGCCCTGGAGCTCGAGCAGCGAGTCCGCCGGGCGGAGCTCGGTCGAATGCTGTCCGGGCCGGCCGATCACGCCAATGCCATCGTGAGCATCCATCCGGGAAGCGGCGGCGCGGAGGCCAAGGACTGGGCCGAGATGCTGCTTCGGATGTACCTGCGCTGGTGCGAACGCCGCAACTTCAAGACGGATATCATCGACTACCAGGCGGGCGACGAGGCGGGCATCGACGGCGCCTCCTTCACGGTGGCCGGTGCGAATGCCTACGGCTATCTCCGTTCGGAAATGGGTGTCCATCGCCTGGTCCGGATCAGCCCCTTCGACGCCAACGCGCGACGGCACACCAGTTTCGCGGCGGTCGAGGTGACCCCCGATGTCGAGGATGAAATCGACATCGAGGTCCAGGAGGGGGACATCGAGATCACCACGATGCGCGCTGGCGGCAAGGGCGGCCAGAACGTGAACAAGGTCGAAACGGCGGTGCGTCTGCGCCACCTCCCCACCGGCATCATGATCGTGTGCCGCGCCGAGCGCAGTCAGCACCAGAACCGCCACATGGCTCTGAAGATGCTGAAGGCGAAGCTCTATGAGCGCGAGCTCGCCAAGCGCGAGGAGGAACAGCAGAAGTACGAGGCGAGCAAGAACCAAATCGCGTTCGGTAGCCAGATCCGCAGCTACGTGATGCAGCCCTATCAGCTCGTGAAGGACTTGCGCACCGAGCACGAGATCGGCGACGTGGCACGCGTGCTCGACGGAGACCTCGACAGCTTCATCGAAGCGTATCTGCTGCAGCACGCGGCCAGAGGGACCGCGGCCAAGGACGGGGCGGGGGCCGGGGAGTAGAGCGTGTCCTAGCCGCGGCGCAACCCGCAAGACGAAAACACGCGTGGGTCTCGCGCTCGTTTTCGGCCAACCGGGCGAGGCTCACACGAGTCGAAGAGCGGGGTGAGCCTGCGGCGGACGAGCCTATGGCTCTACCCGACGCGCCGCGTTCCACCCTTGCGGAGGATACCAAAACCTGAGCGGTAGACGTCGGGAACGTCGATGCGTCCTCGGCGATCGGCGAGAACACCGATGCGGATCAGTTCGTCGAATGCCCTTTCAGGATCGGAATCGAATCCGTCGTCTAGGGGTTGGGCACGCAGGGCTCTGACGACCTCGCCTCGGCTGAAGAAAAGCGTTTTCCCCCGCAATCCTTCGAGTCTGCGAACCACTGGGTAGTCCTCGCTGATCTCGGCAACTCGTCGCAGCGAAGCCTTCTCGAGCGACTGTTGCAGTTCGGGCGGCGCCAGCAGCCTCCGGTACCCGGCCCTGGGCCCCCGGTCCAAGGCGAGCGTCGCTGCGCCGCTCACCAGGACCAGGAGTGAGCGAGGGGTGACGTGCTGGTGGGCGTCCTGCAGGTGGTTGATGAGCCAGGTATGGGAGAATCCCTTGGTTGGCCCAGCGCCCATGTAGGGACCCACGAGGGCCTTCCCGAAGGCCCGTTGGCCACGATCGTCGAACTCCGGTTGCGGCATCCATCCGAGATGCTTCTTCTTCGAAAGCTCGATCTGCGCAACATCCTTGAGCCACGCGCGGAGCGGGTCATTGCTGGCCATGCGCCGCACCAGAAGAGCAAAGAGCCTCCCCGCGTTCCAGTCCAGCCGCACCGACCGCGCCTCCAACTTGGTGGCATCCGCGAAGGACGTCAGCGCTGCCTGGAACAGATCCTCCCGGAGAAGGACCTTCCCGCGGATTCGCTCGTAGCGCTGTGAGAGCGACAGCCAGAGCCCGAGCAATCCAACGGAAACCTTTTCACGGACGTTGCGATCGGTCACCCCGATACGGTCCAGATGATCATAAACCACGAAGCAGGGCGCGTCACGTTGGCGCTCCAGGGCGTCCATCCAGGCATAGAGAGCGGGGAGACAGGCGCGCGCCTGGGGTACCCATGCTGCCGGACTGGTTGGCACGGCCTGGTACATTGGCCCAAACGGTTCCGGGAAGGCGGCCGCCGTGATGCCGTCTGCGCGGAGACGGCCCACCAGGTGGCCCAACCAGAAGGCGCGAAGCTCTTCCTGCTCGGCCTCGGCCGCAAACTGTTCAACGACATCGGCAGGCGGATGGTCGGTGCCCTGTTCCACGAAGCCGTCCACGCGTTGCCCGTCCGGAGCTCCGGAAACAACCTCGGAAAGTCTGATCCCTTTCCTGGCGACAGCGTGCAGGAGATGGAAGAGAGCTGTCTTGCCCGCGCCTCGCTCACCCCGCACCACCAGGACCCGGTGGTCCAGAGCACGCTGGTGCTGCGGACCTGGCAGGAAGGTCTGAAGAACCGAGTCGTCGGCGTCCGCGTCAACGGGGATGCTCGCCAGCCCGTTGAGCAGTACGGAGCGCTCTTCGGAGGTGTAGGCCTTCCCTGACATGTCAATCGTCCTCTTCCGCGGGAACCTCGGGCTCGGGAGCCACAACATCTGCAATCGGATCGAAGTGAGGCATCAGCTCCGGCGCCACTTGGACCAAGGAATCGGTGCGCGAGAATTCCGCACGTTCCGCGACGAGCAGCGGGAAGTGGGCTGCCTCCTGGTCTTCAGAGGGCACCTCGTCGAGGTCACTGTAGATGGTTTCGAGACAGATATCGTACATGTCCCGCCGCCAACGTCTTATGAGCGGCTGCGCGACGTCGCTGTCATAGGGAAGCGGAACCATCGTCTGAACCAGTCGAACGTCCCGCTCTTCGACGGACCGAAAACGACGAATTGCAGCCAGAACGACCTGCATCCCTGCGCGCGCCTGCGCGTTGGCTCGCGACACCAACACGTCTGAGTGGGACAGCCGATGCAGCGCCAAACCACCAATGTCGTGAAGTCCGGCGCGACTGTCCAGGAGGATGATTTCCGGACTGAGCTTGGTACGGATCGCGGCCAGCAGAGCGCGGAGTGCTTCCTCTGCCGGGCTCGCCGTGGCGCCCGCGCCGGCGGCAAGGAAATCGATGCGTGCAAGCTTCTCGAGGTAACCCGGCCCGAGATTGCCCGCCGGTACGACCCAGAAGTTGGAGAATCCCACCACCGGCTCGGGGTCTACGTCGCCGACGTCGCCAGTCGCCAGGTGAGACAGGATGTGGTCCGTCACTCCCGTGACTCCGCGTGCGCCCAGAAAGGCCCCTGTGCCGGGCGCCTCGAGGTCGAGATCCACGGCGACAACCCTGAGCCCGCGCTCCGTGGCCAAACGGGCGGCCACACACCCGAGGGTGGTAGTGCGTCCGACACCGCCCTTGAACGAATAAAACGACACGACGCGGGGAGGCTGCGGGGCAAGCGCTCCGGTTGCGGCGAGCCAAGACTCCTTGCTCTGTAGAACGACCCGCCCAATCACCCACTTCGGGACAGGCCCCATCGAACCATCGGGCAGCTCAAGTTGCGTGGGCCAATCTGGGGGCCAGTCGGGTGCACTCCTGAAGAGCTCAGCCGCAATCCGTCGGTGAGCCGGCGAGCCTCGGCCATTGATGACCGGAGCCGCGAACCAAGCGCCAAGCTCCCGCAACATGTCTTCTTGTATGGCCGCGGCGTCCGTGCCGTGCTCTGCGGCAATCCGTACTCTTCCGCGAAGGTCGCGAACAACACAGACCCGTCCGGCCACCGACTCACGCGCGGCCAGTACTCGGAGCGCGCGCGGTAGCACACTGTCGGGAGCTAGCCAGGCCATCAGAGGGTCCCCGGATCGAACGGGTACGCCAGCCACAACGCGGCTAGCGTTGCGTCGAGCAGAAGCGCGGTCTCGTCCACCAGCGCGGCGGCAGTGTCCGCGTGCGCGCCGGTGCGGTCATAGCGGTGGGTCTCGCTCCACTGCGCAAGCTTCGATCCAGCTGGCGCCCAACCGTGCAGGCGGAGACGCGATGCGCGACCGTCGAGGGCTAGGACGACCTCGAGCAACGCGTCGGCGTCTCTGCCCTGCTCGTGAGCAAGCGCCTTCCGAAAGGGCGCGATGGTGAGGCATGCCTTCCGCACACACTCGGTCACGTACCCCGCCAAGTGCCACGACTGATCGTGTGAGGTGCTCAGCAACAATGCGGCGTCTTCTTGATGTCGCAACGAGGCCGAAAGAAGTGCGGATTGATCGTCTCCTATCATTTGCGGCAAGCAAGATACCACGACACGCACGAAGCGCGGGTGCGGTTGATTGACGATTCTCCGACGAGCAGGGCAAGGCAGGAAGGCACGGGCACGGCGGATCCGCGGTCCGAGTTCCCGAGCTGGGCTGGGTCTTCGCGGTGCCCCCGACTCGCCGCGCAGGCGGCGAGGCAAGGGGGCACGCCCAAGCTACGCTCCGGCTTCGCCTGCTCAGCTTGGGGTCCCGGCCGCCCGCGCCCAGCGCGAGCGGCCACAGGACTGTGCCGAACTCCACAGGCGCTTCACCCTATCCGGCCGCTTCTTCCAGCGGACTGCGGGCGGACCCGACGAATCAACCTGGGTGCAGCATCGGCAGCCAAACTGGGTGCAGCATCGGCGCTCCTGTGGACGCCCGGCCCGACCCGCGGTAAGGCCCGCAAGCTCGGACTGTGCCCGTTTGGCCCGCGAGCCGCAACGCCGAGGACCCCAGGCGCGGCCAGCACGACCCCCCGAGCAGGACCAGGACCCCACTTGACGGACGATCGGCAGACTCTGAGCGGCGAAGAAGCATTGATCGCATCGCGCCGAGCCAAGGCGGCTCGGATACGCGAGCGCGGAGACCAGCCGTTCGCCAACGACATCGACACAGGCGATCGAACGCTGGTTTCCGAGATCAGGCGCGTTTTCGCCGAAGCGTTGCTCGAGCCGCCGCAGGAGCTTCGCTACGACGCCGAACGCGTGAGCTCTCTCGCGGGCGCGACGACCTACCATGTGGCTGGCCGTTTGATGGCGCGCAGAGGCTTCGGCAAGGCGAGCTTCTTGGTGCTACGCGACGCGAGCGGCGAGATGCAGCTGTTCGCGAAGAAGGATATCCTGGGCGACAAGTTCGGGGCTCTCGAGGACCTCGACCTCGGCGACGTGGTCGAGGCTCGCGGACAGCCGATGGCAACGCGGCAGGGAGAGCTCAGCCTGCAGCTATCCGAGGTGAGACTGCTCACGAAGGCCATGCGTCCACTGCCCGAAAAGTGGCACGGACTGACGGACGTGGATCTGCGCTACCGGCGACGTTACATCGATTTGGTGGCCAACCCCGAGGTAGCCAGCGTTCTGGTGGCTCGGGCGGCGGCGATCCAGGGACTGCGCCGGTTTCTCGACGACCGCGGCTTCCTCGAGGTCGAAACCCCAACTCTGCATTCGCTCATCGGTGGCGCGGCGGCGCGTCCGTTCATGACGCACCACAATACGCTCGACCTCGAGCTGTATCTTCGAATCGCTCCCGAGCTCTATCTCAAGCGCCTGCTCGTCGGAGGCTTCGAACGCGTCTACGAGATCGGTCGCTGCTACCGCAACGAGGGGCTGAGCACGCGCCATAACCCCGAGTTCACGATGCTCGAGTTCTATCAGGCGTACGCGCGGTACGAAACGCTGATGCAGCTCGCCGAGGAGCTGATGCGGGAGGTGGATGCGTTCGTCGGGCAGAGGCTCTCGGAGCGAGGACTCGGTGCCGAGGTCGCACGCTGGCACAACGCGCGCACCTTCTCGTTCGACGAGGCGTTCGCCAGGGTGCCGCTGCGCGAGGCCGTCGAGCGCTCCCTCGAGAAGGCGGGGTTGCCCATCGGACTGCTCGCCCGGCTCGAGGCCGTCTCGAGCGGGGAGTCGGCTTTCGCCGAGGTGATGCGGCTGCGCGACGAGTGTGTCGGCGCCTCGGCGCGGGCGCGAGGCTTCGACTGGGCTGGCCTCGGCAACGTTTTCAAGCGCGCTGCGAGCTCCGGCGAACGGCGCTACGATGCCTACGAGTACTTGGCCGAACCGTTCTTGTGCGAGGACTATCGCACGGCGGACGGGCGTCGAAGTGTCCCGGTGTTCATCATGGACTACCCGGCCGAGGTGTCGCCGCTCGCGCGCCGCAACGATCGCGATCGGGCGCTGGTGGACCGTTTCGAGCTGTTCGTGGACGGCCGAGAGCTCGGCAATGCCTTCAGCGAGCTCAATGACCCAGACGACCAGGCGGCGCGCTTCCGCGACCAGCTGGAGCAGAAGCGACGAGGCTCGGACGAGGCGATGGACTTCGACGAGGACTACATACGCGCCTTGGAGCATGGCATGCCTCCGGCCGCAGGGTTCGGCATGGGCGTGGATCGATTGGCCATGACGTTGACGGGACAGACCGCCATCCGCGACGTCATCGCGTTTCCCCTGCTGCGCCAGGACACGGTATCGCGATGAGCGCGCTCAAGACCCTCGGACTCGGTCTTTGCGTTCTGGGCGCTTCCGGAATGGGACCTTCCCGCCTCGCACGGCCGAAGCAAACGACCGTGTTGGAGCTCGTTGTCCGCGCCTGGAGCTGGATAGGGATGGGCGGACGCATAGCGCTCGTCGGCGTGGGTGTGGTTCTGGTCGTTTGCCTGGTCGTGCTCGGGCTGCGGCGGCTCGGACGCGGGGGTAGGCGGAGCCTCTTGTGGGGCCTCACGGGCTTGTGCTTCGTGGGTTTCGCCGTGCTCGGGGCCTGGGCGATCATGCTGCCCGAGCGCCGCGGCAGCTACTTCGTCATGTGGCACCAGCTCGTCCGGGTCGGTGCGGCCCTGTCGGCAACCGGCTTCGTGCTGGGCTCGCTGGCGCTGCTCTTGCCCTGGTTGTTCAACCGCTTCGAGGGCGTGGGGTTCGTCTCCTTCTTGGCGACGCGCCACGTGCGCGCGAGCAAGAGCGGTTTTCTCACGGTGATCTCGTTCTTGTCCATCGCGGGCGTAGCAGTGAGCTCCTTCGCCCTGTGCGCGACGATTTCGATCATGGGCGGGTTCGGGGCCGACCTGAAGCGCAAGATCCTCGGCAACAACTCGCACATCAAGCTCGATACGGGTAGCGTCGGCGGTTTCGACCATTGGCGAGAGGCACTGCGGGTCGTGCGCCGAGTCCCTGGCGTGGTCGCCGCCACGCCAGTGGCCGGAGGCGAGGCGATGGCCTCGAGCAGCACGAACACGGCGGGCGTGCTGGTGCGCGGCATCGACCCGTCGACGATTAGCTCGGTCATCGAGCTCATCCACAACATCGAAGTCGGCAGGTTCGAGTACCTGAAGCAGCCGGACAAGCTGGTCAACCTGCCCGCGGAAGAGCCTATCGGCATTGGCTCCGGTGGGCAGCTGTACCTCAAGGGGCCGCGCTCTCGGTTGCTCTTCAGCGAGAAGCTCGGCGTCCCGGAACCACAGTTCCACACGCTCGACGAGGTCTATCCGGGTCTCATCATCGGCCGGGAGCTCGCCAAGACGCTGCACGTGTACGTTGGCGACGAGGTAACGCTCATCTCGCCGCTGGGCGACCTCGGACCCATGGGCGTGTTGCCCCGCAGCCGACAATTCCGCATTGCCGCGGTGTTCTACAGCGGCATGTACGAGTACGACTCGAGTCAGGCCTACATGCTGCTCGATGTCGCCCAAGAGTTCCTGGCGCTGGAGCACCGGGTGACCGCAATCGACGTCCGGGTCAACAACGCCGAGGCGGTCGGCGAGGTTCGTGGTGCCATCGTCGCGGCCATCGGGCGCAAGGACTTGACGGTCCACGACTGGAAGGAGCTCAACAAGAAGCTGTTCAGCGCGCTCGCGCTGGAGAAGATTGCCACGTTCATCATCTTGTCGATCATGATCGCCGTGGCGAGCTTCTGTATCATCTGTACGCTCCTGTTGATGGTGACCGAGAAGAGCAAGGAGATCGCGATCCTCAAGGCCGTCGGCGCGAGTGATCAGTCCGTCCTGCGGGTGTTCATGGCCGAAGGCATGATCATCGGCGCTATGGGCACGATTCTCGGCATTCTGACCGGATGGGTGAGCATGCTCGGACTCGAGAAGTTCGGGGTTCGATTGGACCCGGAGGTCTACTACGTCGATCGGCTCCCCATCTCGGTGGTCTGGAGCGACTATCTTCTGGTAGGTGTCGCGGCGTTCGCGATCACCACCTTGGCGACCGTCTATCCGGCGCTTTCTGCAAGCAAGCTGCGACCGGTGGAGGGCATCCGCTACGAGTGAGAGGTGCCGTGGCTGAACCGCTCGTCATCATTGAGGATCTGCACAAGAGCTTCGACCACATGGGTCGGATGCTCCATGTCTTGCGTGGCATTCATCTGCTCATCTACTCTGGACAGATCATGGCGATCGTGGGTCCGTCCGGCGCCGGCAAGAGCACGCTGCTGCACTGCATCGGCACGCTCGACCTGCCGAGCAGCGGACGGATCCGGCTAGGGCAAGAGGAGCTGACCACGATGAGCGGACGGCGGCTCGCCGCCGTCCGCAACCGTGATATCGGATTCGTGTTCCAGTTTCATCACTTGCTCCCCGAGTTCAATGCACTCGAGAACGTCATGCTTCCGGGGCTCATCCAGAACCGTTCGCGCAAGCAGATGGAGAACCGCGCCGCAGGTCTGCTCGAAGAAGTGGGTCTGCGGGACAGGGCGTCGCATCGCCCTGGCGAGCTGTCCGGTGGCGAGCAGCAACGCGTCGCCATTGCGCGTGCCCTGTCGCTGGAACCGAAGTTGGTCCTGGCCGATGAGCCCACGGGCAACCTCGATACGGGGACGAGCGAGTCGATCCACGATCTGTTCTTCCAAATCAACCGCGAGCACGGGACCACGATCGTGGTGGTGACGCACAACACGGGGTTCGCGGCCAGCATGCAGCGCGTCGTGCGCATGACCGACGGACTGGTCGTCGGGGATACCAACGGGTCGGGGGAGGCGGTGGCGCCGGGTGCGGCTGACACGCCGGCGCCCAGTCTGGTGTTCGGGAGAGCTGATCGGTGATCTAGGCCGTCCCGTGGAGGCCACGCGGCCGGCCGCAGACAAGCCCGGGGGCCACACGCCACGAACAACCGGCGATCGCGCCACTGCCGGCAACGCCGCGTCACGCGGCCGACGCGGCCCCTCTGCTTCGAAGCGACACTGCCTTGGGATTGGTCTACCTTCTATGTCGGCGTGGTCATCCCCGAAGACGAACCGCAGAAGCTCGGCAACCGGTTCATCGTCGAGCGCCGTGTCGGCGGCGGTGGCGGCGGCGTCGTCTACCGCGCACACGACCTGGTGACCGCGAGGACCGTTGCGCTCAAGGTGATGGAGTCGGACGCTGGAGCCACGGTCGAAGACGCTGCTCGTTGGGCCCGGGAGGGGCAGCTTCTGAGCGAGCTCGACCATCCGGGCATCGTCAAAATCGTGGCCCACGGCGTGCTCGAGGACACGGGAGCCATGCCGTACCTGGCCATGGAGTGGCTCGAGGGAGAGGATCTGGCCGCACGTCAGCGTCGCGCCCGCCTGGACGTGCCGTGCTGTGTGGAGCTCGCGATGTTCGTCGCGGTGGCTTTGCAGGCCGCACACGATGCGGGGGTCGTTCATCGGGACATCAAACCGGGCAATGTCTTCCTGTGCGTTGGGCCCAACCCGGATGCCGACTACCTGGACGTCTTTCCCAAGCTCGTCGACTTCGGCGTGGCTGCCCACGAGAACATCCGAATCACCGGCACCGGAGACGTGGTCGGTACGCCGGCGTACATGGCCCCCGAGCAGATCCGAAGCGATGCGTCCGTCGACGGCCGCAGCGACATCTACTCGCTCGGCGCGATGTTGTTCGAGCTCATCAGTGGAAGGCCACCGCATGTGGGCGCCACGCCGATCGCCACGCTGGCGCGCATGGTGACGACGCCGGCCCCGCACCTCCGGGAGTTTCGCCAGGACCTGCCCCGTGCGCTCGACGAACTCGTTGCCCGCATGTTGCAGACCGACCCGGGTGAGCGGCCACAGTCGGCGCGTGAGGTCGCCGAAACGCTGCATGCGTCACTCGAAGTCGTAGGACGCTTGAGTTCGCTGGAACCGGCGGATATTGCGTCGTTGCGGCTGGGTTCGAGCGCGTCGCGGCTCGTGAATACGATCGTCGCCTTGCGGCTCGCGCCGGGTTCGGCGCGGGAGCGGACACTGGAGCAGCTGCGAACCCGGGGCGCGGATTCCGTGCCCCTTGGCCCGGACGCCTTGGTAGCTCATCTCGGAGCACGGCGCGCCGTCGGCACGGAAGCGACGGTCGCATTGGACTTGGCCCGGCGCCTGGCTCGCGCGGGCGCGCAGGTCGGCATCGCCACCGGACGCGCGCGCGTCAACTTGCGCAGCCAGACGGGCGACGTGTGGCCGGTCGGCGAGGTGGTCGATCGCGCGGCGGCGTTGGCGCGCGAAGCGAGCACCGGTGTCGTCATCGCGGACGTCACCACGAGTGAGCTCGGCCGAGGCCGCTACGAGTTTCGCTCTCGGGGGGATGGCTCGGCGATCGTCGGCGAACCCGTGCGCGGCGCGCGACGCGAAGCACCCGGCGGGGCGCCCTTCGTGGGACGCGATCCGGAACTCGCTCAGATCTCCGCGGCGTTGCAGCGTTCTGCACGCGAGCAGACGCCGGTGCTGGTGAGCATCACGGGGCCGCCGGGTATCGGCAAAACGCGTCTTCGCCGCGAAGTGCTGGCACGCATCTCCGCCCAAGCCGAGGCTCCGGACATCGTGTACCAGCGCAGTGAGGCCTATGCCCGCGGACACGCGCTCGGCACGGCTGCGGACATCTTGCGCGCAGTAGTCGGACTGCCGAAAGGAGGCTCGGCGAGCGAGGCGGAACGAGCCATCGTGGCTCGACTGGGCCCGCAGACTCGCGAAGAGCTCACGACCGGCAATCGAGACCTGCTCGCACGGCTGCTGGTGAACGAACCGCTGCCGGAGGGATATGATCCGCGCGGCGCGCGCGACGCGGTCTGGCTGGCCATGACCGACCTGTTGCTCCAGGTCGTCGACTCGCCGACCGTATTGGTTTGCGAGGACGTGCAGTGGGCGGACCCGGAGAGCATCGGGTTTCTGGACCACATGTTGGGCAGGGCGGCGCACAAGCCGCTCTTGCTGCTGGTCATGGCTCGTCCGTCGTTCTGGACCGACCATCCTCGACGGTTCCAGGGACGCGATCACGTGCGTGTCGAGCTACGGCCGCTGTCGCTGGGCGCGTCGAGGGCCATAGCGAACGCGATGCTCGGAAACGATGCCGATCCAGGCGTGGTCGAGCGTATCGCCGTGCAGGCAGCCGGCTTGCCTCTCTTCGCCGAGGAGCTGTCGCGGCTCAGCGCGGCGGGGCGAGCCAGTGAACATGCGCCGACCATCGAGGCGGCCATTCAGGTCAGCTTGGATGCGCTCGACGAAGAGTGCCGTGACGCCGTCGGTCGACTGAGCGTGCTCGGCCAGGCCTGTTGGGACGCCGCCTTGGAGGCCCTCGGCATACCGGGTGCCGAGGGCATTATGCGGGACTTGGCCGCTGCAGAGGTGTTGATCGAGCAGAACGAGCCGCGCCTCACCGGCACGCGCGAGTGGATGTTCAAGCATGCGCTCGTTCGTGAGGTGGCCTACAACTCCTTGGGTGAGGCCGAACGCCGGGAGCTGCACGCGCTGGCCGCCGACTGGCTCGCGTCGATGGGCGAGGACGCGGCTACCGTCGCGGGGCACTACGATTTGGGTGATCAGCCGGCGCGTGCAGCCGAGCACTGGGCGCGCGCCGCACGGCACGCGTTGGCGACCAACGCGCTCGGCGACGCGGTGCAAATGGCCGAACGATCGCTGATGTTCGCCGACGACAAGGTGACCGCCTTCGAGCGCGCATGCCTGCTCGATGAGGCGTGGGGCCGGCTGGATCCACGTTCCGGAGAACGCGATACGGCAGTCCTTGCGCTCCAGGACAGTGTCTACGACGAGCGCAGTGCGGTCAGAGCGCGCGGCTCGCGCGCGCGCTACGACGATGCGCGCGGCATGGGCGACGACGTCTCCCAGCGGCTTTCGGTGGTCAGGGACGAGGCTGCCGCTCTCGATATGCACGATGAAGAGGCACGCTGTTCGGCGGCTCTGGCAAGCCGTCTGGCCTACGCGGGCCAGTTCGAGCAGGCCGAGGCCGAGGCCGAGCGGCTGCTGCAGCTCGCGAGCAACCACGGCCTTGCTGCGGCCGCGGTGGACGCCTGGGCGGTGTTGGCGATCGTTCAGCAGACCCGCGGCGCGTTGATCGGAGCGCTCGAAGCACGACGCAATGCCGCCAATGCGGCCCGCGCCGCTGGCCTCAGAGAGCGTCAGGCCATGCTGACGACGAACGTCGGCTTTGCCCTGACGACGATCGGGGCACGCCAAGAGGCTCGCTCCGCACTGCTTCAGGGGTTGGCACTGGCCGACGCGCTGGGCAGTGCCGGTGCCGTGAGGCACGCCCAGATGAACTTGCTCGGCTGGGCCGCGACGTTCGGACGCGACAAGGAAGTCGATCTGCATCTGAGCGAAACCCGAGCGGACGCCGATTTGATGGCCGGCGGCGGCTGGGCTGCACCGGACCGCTCGAGTCTGGGCGTGCTCTTCTATCGCGGGTGCGAACTGCTGCGGACGCATTCCGATACGTCTTGGGCGAGGGCTCGCTCGCTGGTGCGCACGGCCGCGCGAGGCTACGGGGCCGCGGGGTTTCGCGACGTGCTGCCGGTCGCATTGGGCATGTGGGCCGAGGCCGAGCGGCGTTGTGAACAACCCGGACGGTCGGCACAGCTCGCCCAGGAAGCCGTGGAGCTGCTCGAGAGCGGAGCTCCGAGCTTGCTCAACGAATCGGTGGTTTTCCTGGCATTGCACGATGCGCAGATACAGCTCGGAGATGAACACGCGGCGCGCCAGACGATCACGCGTGCCCTACCTCACCTGCTGCGGCGCCTGCAGGGCCTCGTTGGTACCTCGTACGCTCCGGCGTTCTTAACCGAATTGCCGCACAACGCAGCCTTGTTGGCGGCCGCCGAAGGCTACGGCCTCGTACCGGAACAGATACGGCGGGTGCTGGAACGAGGAGCGCAGTAGCCGTTCCGATGGCGCGCGGGGGCCCGCCAGCATCCCGTCTCTGTTACTCCTGCAGCGCCACCGTGACGATCGCCTGGCCGGGGACACGCAGGATCCCTTGCGCTGACAGGGCGCCGAGATCCGTGGAACGCTCGACTCCGCCGAATACCGTGCGCATCACCTCGGAGGTCGTCGAACCAAAGTCCCCGAGGTCGAGCTTGGCTTCCAGATCGTTGGCCGTCGGATTGACCAAGACGACCGTCAGCGCATCTCGATTGGGTGACAGCCAGGCAGACGCGAGCAGCTCTGGTGAGTCGGAATTGGCGTCCACCCGAATCCACCCGGGGTTCGTATGAAGTGCGTATTGCCGCACGGCGTAGTAGGCGTCGTCCAGCGTGAAGTCGCTCGCGTCCGTCGCAATGAGCGTACCCAGCGCGACGGGCGAGCTCGAAACCGGCCTGACGAGCACGCCCAGCAAGTACGCCGAAGCGCCCTCGACCGCGAGGCTGTAGTGCATCAGGATCGCCGTCCCGATGCCGTCTGACTCCATTTCCGTCTGGAACAGCGGCAGATCGTGCTTCCGCCCGACGTCGCCGAGCGCCTGGAACGCGTCAACATCGACGACCGAAGGATCGGTCCAGTACAGATGATGAGAAAGGGCTGACACGGGCGCCAAGTCCAGCTCGGCAACGTAACCGGAGAGGGCCGCCGCGACCGAAACGTCCGGCGCAACCAGCTTCGGACTCGGTGAAAGGCTCGCGAGCCGATCGGCGACCGCAGCAAAAGCTTCCGCGTACCCCGGGTAGTCGACCTGGACCTGGGTACCCCCGACGAGAACCGTCGCGGTTCCCTCGCGCGGCAGAAATCTGCACCCCTCCCCCGGCGTCACGACGGTGGGCACGAAATCGGGATTGTTCTGGATCCCGATGAAGTCGGGCACCACGCCTGCGTCGGCGTAGGCTTCGAGGGAGGCGCGCCAGTAGTCCGCATAGCTTGCGTAGTCGAAGCTATCGTCCTCGGCCTTGGCCAGGGTGCATGTATCGAGATCGCCCTGGCACACCCTGGATCCGTTGGCCTTGAACGTGCTCGGCGGGCTCCACGAC
>JAFGIS010000120.1 GCA_016929495.1 Polyangiaceae bacterium
CCCAACCGCCTGCCTGATAGTGATGCCAGAGACTAGACATGGGTGGTTACCTTCCGTGCTCCTGCTTCAAGTTGCTCGGTCGGCCCTAGGTGAGCCCGGGGGGCCGAATGCTCAACTTCGTGGTTTTCCTTGCTACGCTCGATGCCGGATCGCTCTCCGGTTCAAAGCCCCAGCATCTTGCTGAAGCAGACCCGCGACAGTCAAGAGAGTTTGGGCGGGGTAGGTGATTTCGCGCACTGGCAAAAAGTTCCAGACCTCGGGCCGACCATCGTGTTCTGAAGTGTCTGCTGCAAAGGCCCGCTCGACTGTCTACAGAGCGTCATCCTTGCGCGAGCGGTCGCGGTGAGGCCCCCGGTGGATGCCACCTACGACGCGCACGCACGCCAACCTTTCTCTTGGGTCCGGGCGGCGAAAGTATGCGCGAGCGCAGGTGTGTTGCAACCTCTTGTTTCGTATCTCAACCGAGATCGAGAGCCCCCGGCCTTCTCCGGCGCGGCGAGCACACCCCGGAGGCGCGGTACTGCTCGGCTCCGCCGCACGTGACTCTCTCGCCGCTTCGCGATCTCTTCGTAGATGCGCGTCTGCCTCCCGAAGCCGAGGGGGCGCCGGCTGCCTCCAGGCGCGACCGAGCGGCGGCCGACATGGCCCAGCGCCAGTCCTCGTGGGGCGAGTTTGCCGCACTGCGGCCGTCTCGAGTCACGCACGGCCGGCAGGTCACAGACGGCCGGAGACGAACACGCGCAGACGCACGTGTTTTGAACACTGCACCAGAAGCCGAGCCGCAGGGGACGCCGAGTCGGGCTGGCCGCGCCGCACGCCGCTTCTCGCGGGCGCCCCGCGACGACGTACGGAGAGGGGCTCCCTCCGGCCGCTCGTCCCCGGTGTGCCGAAGCAGCGCATCGGGGTGAGCAAACCCCGCCATGCCGATTCTGCTGCTATTGAGCCGGTCGTCCGTTGTGTTGCCGGTCAGCAAGCGCCTGCGACCTGCCAGGAAGCTCGCAAGTTGCGGCCGCTGGGCCTGCACGGCAACGCACAAGACCACCCACGTTGGACGAGTGTGACGCACAACAGCGGTCATCGGCCCCGGACTCGAGCGTGCACTCTGCTTGCGTTGCTTCTGAGCGGGAAGCTATAGTCCGAACAATCTCGCGTAGATCACTCGAGCGAGCTCGCCATCATCGGAGCGATAGGAAAGGAACAAGGGGAATGCAACTTCTGCTTCTGGCAGCCGAAGGAGCGCAGTCTGGGCAGCTGATCTCGGCGTTCAAGCACAATCCCACGTTCATGGTGCTGAACCTGATCGTGTCGGCCATCGTGCTCACGATCGTGACCGAGCGCTTCGTTTTCCAGCTCACCCGCTACCGGGTCAATTCGCAGGAGTTCTTTGCCCAGGTGCGCAAGCTCGTCACTGCCGGCAACATCGATCGCGCGATCAAGCTGAGCGAAGCGAGCGACTATCCCATCCTGCAGCTGGTGCGGGCGGGTCTCACGCATGCCAACAAGAGCCCTGACGAGATCGACGCCGCCCTGAGCGAGCGTCTCGCCGATCTCAAGCCGCAGGCCGAGAAGCGAGTCGGCTCGCTGTGGTCCCTGGCGAACATCGCAACCTTGATTGGCCTGCTCGGGACGGTCAGTGGTCTGATTTCCGTCTTCGGGGCCATCTCAGCGGCCGGCCTGTCACAGTCGGACAAGCAGGCGATGCTCTCCAACGGCATCGCAGAGGCCATGTACAACACGGCCCTGGGCCTGGGCATCGCCGTCTTCTGCATGCTCACCCACGTCGTCCTTCACAACAATGCGAAGGCCATCCAGCACGACCTAGAGACCACAATGGAGCGGACCTTCAATCTGCTCACGGTCTACCGGCCGGGACAGCTCTGATAGGATCCACTGAGCCCCGACGATGGAAGAACGAAAGAGCGTCTCGCTCAGTGCTTCCCAGCGGGCGAAGGTGCGACGCCTCGCGGCCCCGCGGGAACTCGCTCCGGATGAGGAGGGAGGCGAGCTCAATATCGTCCCCTTCCTGGATATCATCGTCAACATCCTGATCTTCGTGCTGGCAACCGTGGCCGTCACGTTCACGGCCAGCATCGAGACGACGCCCCCGGCGAGCCGGGGTGCTGGAGTGCGCAAGGACATAGAAAGCACCGCGCTCAACCTGACCGTCTTCATCGTGAATGAGGGGTTCTCCATCAAGGCGTCGGGCGGCAACGTGGCTCCGGGCTGCCAGGGACTCGGTCCGGGCGTCGCGATCGCGAAGCGCGACGGGCGATACGATTTCGCGGCGCTCAACCAGTGTGCGTCCAAGCTGAAGGCATCCAACCGGGATTTCGAAGACGAGCGTCAGGTGTACATCACGGCCAACCCGGGTACGCCCTACCAGACCCTGGTGAGCGTGATCGACGCGCTGCGGAACGATGCACTCAAGCCGGGCGCGATACTGTTCGACAATGTCAACTTCAAGGTGTCGCTATGACGCAGCCGACCTCGGCGGACCGTTCGAACCGCTATCCCGCGGCGCCGATCGCGCGATTCAAGTCGGAGCTGCGCAAAGCCGTACGCAAAAACGCGCAGGGCGTTGAGGTCAACTTCCTCAACATCACGGCCATGCTCGACATCATGACGATCATCCTCGTCTTCCTGCTGAAGACGCTGGGCGAGTCGACGGCTTCCGTGCCTCAGAGTGAAGATCTGAGGTTGCCGAAGTCGATCATCCCGACGCAGCCCGCCGAGGAAGGCGTGTTGGTGACGATTTCGAAGTCGCAGATCCTCGTGGGTGACCAAATGGTTCTGAGGCTTCCGAGCAGAGAGTCCTTGGTCCAGACGGGTGTCGGAGCCGACGAGAAGCGCTCGGGGCCGAATGACCTCTACATCGTCAAGCTCGGCAACGCTCTGCAAGCAGCACGCAACCTGGACCGCCAGGTTCGAATAGCGAAGGAGAAAGACCCCTCGTTCTCGGAAGCCATCATCATCGCTGACCAAACGACGCCGTACCGGCTGCTCATCGAGGTGCTGTTCACACTCGGGCAGAACGAGTTCGGTCGCTACCACCTGATGGTGATGCAAGGCAAACAGATCCCGAGCTAGTTGCATCCAAACGGGGCACTAGAGCAGCAATCAGTCTGCCGCCAGGCGGACTGATTGCCGCGAACAGACGACCAGCTAGAGCGCCGAGCATTCGCACTATTCTGGGCTGTTCGAGCCGCCTCAGTCCGTCGCCCTGCGGGGGCGGAGCACAACGGCTGGCCAGACTCCGGCCGAACGGCACTAGGTGGCACTGCGTCCGCTGGCTCGGACGGGGGGCATGCGCCGCAGAACTCGACGGCTTCGCCCGGTTCGAGGCCGTCGAATCCTGCGACGAACCCTGAAGGCACAGTCGGCAGGTCGAAATCACGGTCGGCCAACGGGCCACTTGCTTCTGGGGCCACGTCGAAGCCGGCCTCCCCGTCCGAGGTTGCTCCTGCCGTGGGGTGCGTGCTAAGAGTCTGACATTCAGGCTCGTCGCTCCTGCGGGGGAGCGTCCCGGCTCGCCGGTTGGAGCTTGGCTCACAGAAATGACGTGAGGCAATTCCACCGGACCGAGCGGGTGGTACCCCGTCGGAAAGTGGCCTGACCCGGTCGCTGGACGGACGGCGGTCGCGCATTTCGCTGCGACTGCGCCGCGTCCTGGCGTAGCGGGCTCTAGTAGCGTGGTGACTGCATTGGGGCTGGTCTTCGCGATAAACGTGACCGGCTTGGCCTTCGCCCTCCTGCTGACCAGGTGGGTGGCCAGCCGACAGACTGCAGCGGCAAGCGCCCGCCTGGTGGTGAGTGCTGTCCACAGAGCCACGACGGCGTTGCTGCATGCGGTCTTTCGCCGGATCGCCGGCGGACTGGCCGTGCTCATCGGGCTGCTCGTGACCGCACACCTGCTGCTGGGGCACCACGCCAATGCGAGGGGTGGCAGCGCTTCGCTGTTCTGGAGCTCCATCGCGCTGATATTGGGGGCCGCGGCAACCTGCACCGCGGTGCAAGCCTCGGTGTCGATCGGTTCGCTCGCCGTATCCAGAACGCTCGGGGCCGCGCGCCTGAGCCTGGGTCGCGCAATGCGCGTTTCGGTCCGCGCCGGCGGAGCCGCGGGGCTCCTTGCGGAAAGCATAAGCCTGCTGGGCGTCGCCATCCTCACCGGGCTCGTCCACGCGACAGCGAGCGGTGGACCGCCGCAGCAGCGCACGATGGACCTGGCAGCGCGTCTGGTCCAGCTGCTACCGGCCTATGGCGTCGGTGCAGCGGTTGCAGCACTTCTGATCCAACGCGCGGGGGCCACATTCCACGCTGCCGCGGATGCCGGCGGCGACATGGCGGGTGAACGCGCGGCTAACCTTGAGCACGACGACGCTCGAAACCCGGCGGTCGTCGCGGATCTCGTGGGCGACCGCGTGGGGTCGGTCGCCTCACGGTCCGCGGATCTGTTCGTTTCGGCTTCGCTCGGGCACGTTGTGGTGTTCCTAGTCGCGGCCCTGCTCTGCACGAAAACGCCCCCGCAAGACGTTCGTGTACTCGCACTCGTTGGCCTCCCGCTCGCCGTTCGGGCCTTTGGCATCATCGCATCCGCATTCGGAGTGATGGTGGTCACCTCCGAAGAGACCGGCAGCCCGACGACTGCATTGTGGCGAGGCCACGCCACGACCTCGGTGGTCGCCGTGGGCGGGCTCGCGGGAGCCGCGATCTGGCTCGGAGGCAGCAACTCGTCGACCTTCCTCCTCGCTGGCCTACTCGGACTGCTTGCAGTCATCGGCCTCAGCCATGCGGCACGCTGGCGCGTGGGGCGTCGTTCCGACGCCACGCGGGAGTTGCTGGAGTCGCTCCGTGTCCATGAGGCTTCCGCCACGCTGCAGGCTCTGGGCCTGGGGCTCGGGTCGCTTCTGTTGCCCGTCGCCACCCTCGCGATCGCAATGGCTGCAGCCTGGCAGATCGGCGTTGGCTCGGGCCTCCCCGCAGGCGGGCCTCTAGCCGTGTTGACTGCGACAGCCGCCGCGCTCGCCGTTGGACCGTATGTCCTGGCCGTCGCCCACTTCGCGCCGGTTGCCGATAGCGTCCGCGGCGTCATTGCCATGGCCCAATCGGCCGGTGACGAGCAGCAGCGCGCACGAAGGCTCGACGAAGCCGGCCTCGCGAGCGTCGCTGTCGCTCAGAACTACCTGTCCGTCGTCGGCGTCCTCGTGGCCCTCTGCGCGGCCACCGTGCTGTCGATGTTTTCGACCAGCCCCGATGAACCGACCCCGGCGACGCCGGGCGTCATCTGGAGCGGGTTTCTCGGGGCCGCACTCGTGTGGGCCTATGCTGGAGACGGCCTTCAGCGAGCCGCGCGGGCAGCTCGACGGGTGGCGGCAGAGGTCGATCGTCAACTGCGGGGGTTTCCGAGGGAGCATGCGATAGTCCGCGTGCCCTCCGACTTCGCCCCGAACTACCGTTCCGTGATCGAGATCGCAACTCGTGCTGCGCTCGACAAGAGCGTGCTCGCGAGCAGCGCCGCCGTCCTTGTCCCTCTGAGCGTGGCCCTGGGTTTGGGCCTGCTCAATCGCTCGGATGACCCCACACTCGTGAACCGTGGTCTGGCGTCCTTCGTCATCGTGGCGGCCCTCGCCGGGCTCTCGACATCACTGGCTCTGGACGGGACGCGGGCTGTGCTCACTGCGGCGCGACGGTCCGCCGACACGCGGCCAGGCAGCACGGGTTTCGGGGCCGCCATCGCAGCGGACGCATTAGCTGACGCGTTGGGCAACTCTGCCGGGCCGGCCGCTCACATCGTCGGCCGTCTGGGAGCTGCCGTGTGTCTGGCCATAGCGCCAATCATTTCATGAACCACCTACTGATGACGGAGCGACTACCGACGTGTCCTCACTAGCGGACGCCCTATCCACACTCTCGGACCGTGGCCTACGGCGTTTGCTGGGAGCCCGAACCTTCTTGCGTGGCCTCGACTACGAGAAGCGCAAGGTCGTCGAGAGCGTCGGAGTCAACGATTCGGTAGCCCAGGGACGAGTGAAGGGCTCGGACCCCGAACCGTACGAGGTGACCATCCGACTCGGGGGAGAGGGCATCACTTCCCACTGCACTTGCCCTGCTTTCCGCAAGACGGGACAGCACTGCAAGCACGTCGCCGCCCTGCTCATCGCCGTGCGCAACCAGGCGCGCGCGAGGTTGCCTCGTCGGGAAGCCCAGCCAACCCAGGCGGCACCCGCTGCGCCCTCGGCTACCGAGTCCAAGTCGAGTCGTCGCCGGGATCGACGGCGGCGGGCTCAAGTCCAACAGCTGCCCGTACCGCCGGGAGTCCAGGCGCCTCCGCCCTCGGATACCGCCGCGCGACCGACGGGCATTGGCGCCTGGCTCACTCCTGACGGGACCATGAAGGTTCTGGGGCTGGAGTTCCGCGTCCATGTGCGCCAAGGCGGCCTCACGGTCACGGTTCTCGATACCGACGCGCGCGTCCCACTGCTGCCCAGTGTCGCGCTGGGCTGGCAGGCGTTGGCCCCAACGCCCGACCGTGATGCTCTGCGCGTCCTGGCCCGGTTCGAGAGCGGCAATCCGCGTCACCCAGCCGTCGATATCCGGGGCGAAGATGCGGCCGAGCTCTTGCCGCTCCTGCGCGAGCGGCGGGTACTCCTCGAGCCTGCGCTCATGCAACTTCGATACGACGACGAGCCTCTCAAGCCCCGATTCGACCTCGAGCTGGTGGGCAGCGACACGATCGTGGCCAAGGTTACCTTCGAACGGCCCGGGAACGGCCGTCGTTTCCAGCTCATCAGCGGTGCCTGGTTCGAAGGCGCGCCAGGCTGGCACATCGACACGACCGAGGGCATCGCCAGACCTATCGACCGTCGCGTTTCGCCGGCTGCCCTCAGACGCCTGGTCCGCAGCCCAGCGATCGCGGAGCCCGCCTCCGAGTTGATCAGCATGATCACGCGCGGGCTACCGAAGGTGGCGGGGGAGGTCGGCGCCGAGCTGCCGAACCTGTCGCAGGTGGCCGAGGTCATCGATTTGCATCCCCGCTTCACGGTCCGTGCGACCGGGTCATTGACCGAAGCCCGGGCGGAGCTCAGCGCCACGTACGGCGACGTCGAAGTCGAAATCCGGCCCGACGGGATCTCGCAGCCGATCATCGTTCTGCCTCCACCCGAAGGTCAAAAACGCGCGACCTGCATACGCTGCGACATCGCCGCCCAGCAGGAAGCAGCTCAGGAGCTGTTCGATCGCGGCCTGCTGCCCGATCCGGCGGGCGAAGCCTTCTGCGCAGAGGCCGAGCGAGCGATCAAGTTCTGGGCGGACGGCATCGGTTCTCTGCCGAAACCATGGCAGCTCTACGTGCCCGAGGAACTGGTGGGTACTCGCGTCCGCAGCACGCCCATCGCCATGACGGCGCGCGTCTCGAGCGGGGTGGACTGGCTCTCAGTACGGATCAGCTACGACAGCGAGGGCGTGGGCATCGACAGGGAGCAGCTTGAGCGCTGTCTGCGGGAGGGCAAGAAGTACGTCCGCCTCTCGGACAACAGCTATGCCCCGTTGGATGCCGAACGCGTGCAGGCCATGATCGACCGCGAGGTCGAGCTGTTGAGCGGCACCAACAAGACGGGCAAGCTGCCGCTCTCGCAGGCGGGCCGCATCCAGGAACTCCTGCAGCACGCGACCACCGCAGCCGTGTCCACGGGTGCCAAGGCTTTGTTCAAGAAGCTGTCCTCGTTCGATGAAATCCGGCCAGCCAGAAAGCCGCGAGGCCTGAAGGCCACGCTACGGCCCTACCAGGAGCAGGGCCTGTCATGGCTTCGCTTCATTCACGATCTCGGCTCGGGAGGGGTCCTGGCCGACGACATGGGCCTGGGCAAGACAATCCAGACCCTGGCCTTGCTACTGACACTCAAGCAGGACGCGAAGGCCAAGGCGCTGCGGGCCCTTATCGTCGCGCCGACCAGCGTCGTGACCAACTGGCAGCGCGAAATCGAGCGCTTCGCTCCGTCGCTCACCACGGCCCTGTGGCATGGCGCGGGCCGCAGGGAGTACCAAACCGAACTCGAAAGCAACAACGTCATCATCACGAGCTACGCTCTTCTGCGGCGCGACATCGACCTACTGAAGAAGCTGCGCCTCGACTATGCGATCATGGATGAGGCGCAGAACATCAAGAACCCGCTCAGCGCAACGGCCCAAGCCGCCAAGGAGCTGACTGCTGAACGCCGTTTGGCCCTGACCGGTACTCCCATCGAAAACCGGCTGAGTGAGATCTGGTCGATCTTCGAGTTCGTCAGCCCGGGCCTGCTCGGGCCGCTTCCGAAGTTCGAGGAGCGTTTTGCCCGTCCGATAGACCAGGGAGACTCCAAGCAGGCCACCCGCCTGCGCGCCATCATTCATCCGTTCATCCTGCGCCGCACCAAGCTCGAAGTTGCCAAGGATCTGCCGCCCAAGATCGAGGTCGACAAGATCATCGACCTGGCCCCCGACCAGAAGGCCATCTACCTTCAGGTCCTGCGCGAGGTTCGCGCTCAGGTCCTGGGCGAGGTGGAGCGGGTCGGGATCGCGAAGAGCCAGATCCACATCCTGGCAGGCCTCACCAAGCTCCGGCAAGCCGCATGCGATCCCCGTCTGCTCGGCCTGCCAAGAGAATTCAGCCACGACGACAGCGGCAAGCTGAGCGCGCTGCGCGAGCTACTCGACGAGGTCGAGTCGGGCGGACACAAGGTACTGGTCTTCAGCCAGTTCGTGTCCATGCTGAAGCTCGTGCGCGATGCGCTCGATGAAGACAGGCTCCGCTACGAATACCTCGACGGCAGTACGACGGACCGCGCCGAGCGGATCGACAGGTTCCAGAACGACCCCACGATTCCTGCGTTCCTCATCAGCCTCAAAGCCGGCGGTTCGGGTCTGAACCTGACGGCCGCGGATACGGTCATCCACTTCGACCCCTGGTGGAACCCTGCCGTCGAAGACCAAGCGTCCGACCGAGCCCATCGCATCGGGCAAACCAAGGTGGTGACGGTCTACCGGCTCGTGGCAGCCGGAACCATCGAGGAGCGGATCCTTCAACTGAAACAGAAGAAGAAGGACCTGGTCGCCACGGTCCTCAGCGAAGACTCCGGTGGGGCCAAGCGGCTCACCAAGCAGGACCTGGACGACCTGTTCCGAATCGATTGATCCGACCCATGCCGGCCCGCACCACGGAAGGCATGGCACCACCGGCGCTCAGCGCCGGACAGAGACGTTCATGAGCAGGCCCAACGCGATGAGCACGGTAACGACGCTCGAGCCTCCGTACGAAAACAACGGAAGCGTGACACCGACGACCGGCAATAGACCCACCGCCATGCCGATGTTGAAGATGGTGTGCCAGAAGATGATGGCGCCCATTCCGACGGCGAGCGCGGCGCCGAATCGGTCCTTGGCTTGCGCGGCGACGCGCACGGCCCACACACACAAGAAGCAGTACAAGCCGAGGAGGATCAGACAACCCGCGAAGCCCCAGTCTTCGGCGAACACGGCGAAGGGGAAATCGGAGTGTTGATCGGGTAGGAAGTTGAACTGGTTCTGGGTTCCCTGCATGAAGCCCTCGCCAAAAAGACCCCCATTGCCGATGGCCGTGCGCGATTGCAGCGCGTGCCAACCAGCACCTGTCGTGTCCGCTTCCGGGTTCAGAAAGCTCGAGATGCGCTGTTTCTGATACCCGTACATCCCGTACCTCCACACGAGCGGCACGACCGCGCCCATGACCACGGCCGCCCATAGCAGGCTCCGCCGCCGCATCCGCGTCATCGCCAAGACGGTCCCCACCGACAGCAGGTAGATCATCGTCGTACCCAAGTCCGGCTGTGCCATGACCAGCGCGGCCGGCATGACCGCGAGCAGCAGCGCCGGGCTCAGGTCCACGAGCGTCCTCGGCTCCGTCTTTGGGTCGTTGTGCAGGTACTTAGCCACCACGAGAACAACCAGTATCTTCATGAACTCGCTGGGCTGGAAGCTGAAGTTGCCGATCTGGATCCACCGGGACGAGCCTCGAATGTCCGACCCCAGAACGAAGACCAACAGCAGCGCGATGATCCCGCCAATGTACAGGAAGTACGCCAGACGCTCGAAGTGCCGGTAGTCCACCGCGGCCACCACGATGGCAAACAGACCGCCCACGACGATGTTGTAGACCTGCGTGACGTAGATATCGGCCAGGCCGGCGCGTTCCCCCAAATGGATGTAGACGCTCGTTGCACTGTACAGGTTGACGAGGCCCACCGTCGCAATGGCCACAACAGCCACGAGCAGGGGCATGTCGATCTGCGGCCCGCTGCGAAAGGAGACACGCTCGAGCCCCCTCATCACTCTGCCTCCTCGGTTTCGTCCCGCTGCGGCTCGCGGGAGACGGGCGCTCGCGTCGAACGCAGCTTCTGCCAGTCGCGCACGATGCGCGAGGCGACGGGCACGGCGTTCTTGCCGCCACCGCCACCGTGTTCGATGAGCACGACGATCGCCATTTCCGGATTCTCCGCAGGCGCGTACCCTGCGAACCACGCGTGGTCGCGGTTGAAGTACCAGATGTTGTCCGGATCCACGTTGCGTAGCCCCACGTGGCTGACCTGGGCCGTGCCGGTCTTGCCCGCCATGTCGACTCCAGTAATCGCCTGCGCGTACGCCGTGCCTTTCTTCTCGGTGACCGCTCCGTGCAAAGCGCTCTGAACCATGGCCAGGTGCTCGCGGTTGAGGTCGACCACGCGACGGACGCGAGGGGGAAACTCCTGGACGATGGTGCCGTCACTCGTCTCGATGCTTCGGACGACCTGCGGTTGGTAAAGCGTTCCACCGTTGGCTAGCGCCGCGTAGGCAAACGCGAGCTGGAGCACCGTTACCGTCGCCGCGCCCTGACCGATGGCAGCGAGCAGCGTGAAACCACCACGGAAGGCGTCCTTGTAGCGCCGCGTATACCAGCTGCGCGTCGGCATGCGGCCGCGCGCCTCCGGATTGAGCCCGATGCCTGTTTTCATGCCCAGTCCGAAGTCCATGCCGATCTGCGCAAGCATGTCGATCTGCATGCGCTCGTTCGCACCAATGTCGTAGAAGTATGTGTTGCACGACTGGACGATCGCCTCGTGCAAGTTCACCTGTCGGTGCACGCCCGTACAGCGGAAGTACCGCTTGCCGTACTCGTAGCCTCCTCGGCAGTCGACGCGGCTGGCCGGATTGATGATGCCTTCGTCGAGCGCCGCCAGGCTCGTGAATGGCTTGAAAGTCGAGCCGGGCGGATAGGCGGCCGACATGGTCTTGTCCAGCATGGGCTTCAGCGGGTCCGAAAAGAGCCGCTTGAACGCGTCCCGCGCCGCTTCAAGACCGCCGCCGCCCGAGATGAGGTCGGGATCGAAGCTCGGCTTCGAATAGGCCGCGAGGATCCGACCCGTCCGCACGTCCACCACCACCACCGCCCCCGCCAGCTGATTACGCATGGCGCGGTCGATCGCCTTCTCGAGCTCCACGTCAATCGTCAGGGAGATATCCCGTCCCGGTACCGGCGCCATACGTCGTGGCTCGTCGAGATAGCGCGCTTCCAGCCGCTCCCGGTCACGCCCACGCTTGAGGCCATGGATGACCTTGCGCCAGCCCCTGCGTCCGCGAAGGTAGCTTTCCCAGCGCCGCTCGACACCCGTCGCACCAATCCTGTCTCCCGAGCGATAGTCGAGCGACTCGAGTCGCGTGAGCATCTCTTGGTCGAGTTCACGCATGTACCCGATCACGTGGGCGCCGAGCGCCCCGTGGGGGTAGTAGCGGACCGGGACGGAGGCCACATCCACGCCGGCCAGCTCCGATTCGTGCGTTTCGAGCCTCGCGACGACGTCCCGATTCACGTCTACCTTGAGTGCCAGCTGCTGCAGCTTGCGTTTGTCGTCGCCGGGACGATCGCGGATCGCCAGGACTTTCTTCTCCAGTATCGCGCGCTCCGCCGGATCGATCCCCATCAGCTGCATGACCCGCGGCCAGGTCTTCTTCATGTCGATGAGGCCGGGCACCACATAGACGTTGTACGATGGGCGGTTGGACGCGAGCACCGCACCTCTCGCGTCACGCAAGACACCTCGACGCGTCGCGAGACTGATCTCTCGCACGATGTTGCGACGGGCTTGGGCGCGATGGACGTCGTACTCGAGCAGTTGCAGCTGCACGAGTCGGCCGAGAATCACCAAGAAGGCGGCAATGACCGCCAGCACCATCCAGCGATAGCGCCGTCGAAACTCACCGACGTCCGAGCGCTGGAGCTGGATGTTCATCATGGTCGGTCACCCGCGCCCGCTCACGTTGCGGCGGCTTCCGTCGCGGCTCGAACAGGGGTACTCGGCGGGTACAGTCGCTGCACCAGCCTGAAGACGATGGGCGAGCAGAGCGCCGTCGCGGCGGCGCGCAAAGGAACGATCGTCGCGAGCTCGATCGGACGTTGCGTGTCCGCTCCGAAGACGGCGAGCAGGATCAGTGTGATCGCCGCTTCGACGAGCGTGAACGCGAAGGCGAGCGACATCCGTGTCAGGGCGGTCTGCGCGGTCAGTCGCACCCCTGCTATCCGAGCCAACCACCAGATCGCGACGAAGACGAACGTAAACAGCCACATCGGCGCGCAGGCGAACAAGTCGAGCGCGTGCCCCAGTGCGAATGCAACCAAGGCGCCGCGCGCCATGCTGGGCTCGTGCACTCCAACGAAGATGATGACCGGCAACAGCAGGTTCGGCGTGGCGCCGTGCATACCGAATCCGCCAATCAACAAGTACAGATTGCACTGGACGAGCAGCAGCAGAACTCCGAGCAACAAAAGGGCCGCGGGGCGCATCGTGTCCTCAGTGTTTGGCCTGCGAGCGCCGGCGAGGATCCGTCCCTGCGCTGCATTCCTTCGTCTCTCTCAGAACGATCAACACCTCCTCGAGCCGCGAGAAATCCACGGTCGGCTCTGCCTCTACCTCCTGGTAGATACCAAAGTGGCCTCTGGCGACCCGGCTGACTCGTGCGACCGGCAGCCCCTTGGGGAAGCGACAGCCAACGCCGCTGGTCAGCAGTAGATCACCGGTACTGACCTCGTCCGTTCGCTGCATGTACTCCACCCGGACCGCGTACCTTGACTCGTTGCCCGTGCCGCGCACGAAACCCCGTGCGCCGGTCCTGTCCACTACGACGTCGACTCCGAACCCGCTGTCCACCGTGAGCTGCACATCGACGCGGTCCCCGGCGGTACGGCTGACCGTGCCCACCACGCCATCCAGCGAAATCACGGGCATCTTCGCTTGGACCAGGCCCCCCGGGTGGTCCACGGCCAAGTGGAAGACCCGGAAATACTCGGTCGTGTCCTTACCGATCACGACCGCGCTCACGGTCTCGTCCGTCAGCGTGTCGCGCATGGCCAGCAGTCGACGAAGGCGGCGGTTGTCGGCCTGCGCGCTCTCGAGCTGTCTGATCTTCGCTCGGAGCCGGGAGTTCTCGTAGGCCAACGTGTTGTTGTCCCGGCGCACGTCGACCAAGTACATGTAGTCTCCGACGACCCCGGAGATACCCCGCGCGAGGGCCGACGCGGCGTACTGCAACGGCGCCGCGATGCGCATGAGCGCGCGGTCGATCGGGTTCAGGTCTTCCGGCCTCTTGATGCTGCCGCGCAAGAAGAAGAATGGCACTGCCAGAAGCAGAACCACGAGAACGATGTCCCGGTACCGTCGAAATGGGCCCACGGCACACCTAGGGGCGCCGGCTACTCAGCCGATGGTCACTTCCTTGAGCAGCTCGATGTGGTCGAGCGTCTTGCCGCTGCCCAGTACGACGGCGCTGATCGGATCATCGCTGACCATCACCGGTAGCCCGGTTTCCTCACGCAACAGCACGTCCATGTTCTTGATCAACGCGCCACCCCCGGTCAGCACCACGCCCTTGTCGACGATGTCGGCGGCCAGCTCCGGCGGAGTGCGTTCGAGAGCCAAGAGCACTGCTTCGACGATGGCATTGGTCGGCTCCGAGAGGGCTTCTCGTATCTCGTCGGAGTTGACGACGACGGTCTTGGGGATGCCGGCAACCATGTCTCGGCCTTTGACTTCCATCGTCGCCTGCTGATCCAGCGGATAGGCGTTGCCAATGGTGACCTTGATGCGTTCGGCTGTCTGTTCGCCGATAGCAAGATTGTACTTGCGCTTCATGTAGGCCATGATCGCTTCGTCCATCTTGTCGCCGCCGACGCGCACGCTCTGCGAATAGACAATGCCGGCGAGGGATATGACAGCCACCTCCGTGGTTCCGCCGCCGATGTCCACCACCATGTTGCCGCTGGGCTCAGTGATCGGCAGGCCCGCCCCGATCGCAGCGGCCATCGGCTCCTCGATGAGATAGACCTCACGTGCGCCAGCGCTTTCCGCACTCTCCTTCACGGCCCGCTTCTCGACCTCCGTGATGCCAAAGGGAACGCAGATGATGATCCGCGGCTTGACCAGCGTGCGGCGGTTGTGAGCGCGAGCGATGAAGTACCGAAGCATGGCCTCGGTGATCTCGAAGTCCGCGATCACGCCGTCACGCAGTGGCCGGATGGCCTGAATGTTGCCAGGCGTACGCCCCAACATCTCCTTGGCTTCGCGACCGACTGCAAGCACGCGTTTGTCGCCCCTCGCGTCGCGCTGCACCGCGACCACCGAAGGTTCGCAGCTGACGATACCCTTGCCCTTGACGTAGATGAGCGTCGTGGCCGTGCCCAGATCAATGGCAAGGTCGTTCGAGAACAGGCCGTAAAGCCAGTCGAATATCATCGGTCGTTTTCAGGCGTCCGCCGACGTTACCGCACAAGGCGGCAGGCAACGAAGCAACGATGGTCGCCGATCCACAGTGCGGAGCTGTAACGAGTCATGCTCGTAGCACGCACTCTATGACTCGCGCAATCGGCCAGAACCAGGCCGACTGGCCGTGCACCGAAGAACGCTGCGGGTTTGCCACCGAGGCAGGCCGGAAGTACCAGTCTCCCAGGCCGCACGCGGATTGGGACGTGGCAGCCAACGAGCTCGAGGGCGCGCCGGACCAAGGCAGAGATGCCGCGTCGGGCAGCCTGCAGACCGCAGCGCGTGCCGCCCGGCTCAGGACCGATTCCGACGCGGGTCAAGGCGGCCACTGGTGAGCGGCGGTCCACGTCGAGTTCACACGATCTCTCAGTCTTCGTCCCAATCGGTCCACTTCTGCCAGCTGCCAGCACCGCCGCGCGCGCCGCGATCGTGCCGCGTGTCTTCCGTCACCGCCCGCCGCTTGGTCTTCTTGGCCTTCTTCTTGGCTTCGGTGGCACGCGCACGCCGGCCTTCGACGGGGCGCGCTGACTCCTCGAAGTCGCCAGCGAACGGAGCACCACCGGGCGCACGCCCTTGCGGCGGTTCGGAGGGACGCGAGAGAGGCTCGCGCGGCAGCTCGTTGTTGTGCGGTCGCCGCGCGGGTCGCTCGGACAGAGGGACACGCTCGACCCGATCCGGCTTCGCGTGCGCTAGGTTCACGATCAGGCGCCTGCCTCGAAGATCCGACTGATGCAGTGCCTGCACAGCGCGTTGCGCTGCATCCGGATTTCCGAGGGTGACGAAGCCGAAACCGCGCGAGCGTCCCTCTGGAGAGAGAGGCATGTGAAGCCGGGCAATGCTCCCGAAGCCTCCCTGCACGAACAGAGCCTCAAGCTCGGTCTGCGTCACATCATACGGCAGATTGCCTACGTACAACGTCGAGCCCTCTGAGGACGCCGTAGACGCAGCAGGCTCTGGACGGGCTTCGGAACGCCGGGGCGGATCGTTGTGGAAACGCCGCACGGAAATCGCGCGTCCCCCCTGGATCGTACCGTCCAGCACGCCGCGCGCCTTCTCGGCCTCGTCCTCGGTCGCGAGCGTGACAAAACCGAAGCCCCGAGGCCTGCCGGTTGCACGGTCACGTGGCAGGCTGATGCTGACTATGGTCGTTCCTGTTCCCTCGAACAGGGCTCGCAGGACATTTTCGTCGATGGACTCCGACAAGCCCGCAACGAAGAGCTTGCGTGCATCCTCATTCGCCATCCTCGATCCTCAGTCGCCGGCCAACGGCCCCCTTCTACTACGCCGTGTGGCCCATTGAACGATATACGCGACCCTCGGTCCGTCAAGTCGCGACCGTAGGCCACCGACGACGCGCCCTGCGGCTCCCGGCCCGCCCCAGAACTAGCCGCGGGATGGCGTCCAGCCCCCGCCAGGGACTGCGTCGCCAACCGAAGTGCGCGCCGCCATGCCTCGAACGCGAACGGTCTGTGCTCGCCGTCGGGCCAACGGGCCGACGATCGGGGCTCCAGCTCTGGATCCCGAGCACATGCTTGTGGCACTCACCGGTTGACCACACGGCCGGTGATGCGTGAACGCAACGAACAACCCATGGGTCGCCTTGGGCTACCGACACGCGGCTTCGACCTCGTCGGGCGTCTTGGGCACCGCGGATGTGAGCACACGTGCACCCCCGGCAACGACCAAGACATCGTCTTCGATGCGCACGCCGATGCCGCGCAGTGCTGGCGGCGCGTCCGAGTCTTCGGGCACGTACAGGCCGGGTTCCACCGTCAGAACCATGCCCTGGGCGAGCTCACGGGGCGAACCGCCGGTTTGGTAGGAGCCAACATCGTGCACGTCCATCCCGAGCCAATGGCTCGTGCGATGTCTGAAGTAGCGCATGTAGCTCTTGTCTTCGAGCACGC
>JAFGIS010000121.1 GCA_016929495.1 Polyangiaceae bacterium
GAGTTCGCGGCTGGGGACGTGGTTCGTGTCGGCGACTGGGTCGGTGTAGCGCGCGCAGTGTCCTGGAACCGCGACGAGCGTGAGAGTCTGTGCAGGGCACTGGCTCAAGGCCTGGTCGGAGGGCCGCTGCTCGAGCAGGCGCTCGCGCCCGCCCGGAGCGCCGCCACCAGCGATCTCCCCGTGGTGCTCGAAGGCGAAACCGGGACGGGCAAGGAGTGCGCGGCTCGGGCCATCCACGAATGGAGCGGCCGCGCCGGGCCCTTCGTGGGATTGAACTGCGCAGCGCTGCCCGAGGGCCTGGCCGAGTCCGAGCTGTTTGGCCACAGAAGAGGTGCGTTCACCGGCGCGGACCGGACCCGCGTGGGCTACCTTCAGTCAGCCCACGGCGGCACACTGCTCCTGGACGAGGTGACAGACCTACCGCTGTCGGTGCAGCCCAAGCTGCTCCGTGCGCTCGAACTCCGGCAGGTCGTTCCACTGGGCGACTCGACGCCGGTGCCCTTCGACGTGCGACTGGTGACAGCCTCCCAGGAACCCCTGATACAGGCCGTGCAAGACAGACGCTTCCGTGCCGACCTGTACGCGCGTTTGAGTGGCTTGGTGGTAACGCTTCCGGCTCTGCGGGAACGTGTGGAAGACGTGCCGAGCTTGTTCAGCCACCTGCTGGCTCGAAACACCGACGGAAGGCCGGCCCTCGTGGACAGCCGCTTCGTTGAGGCCCTTTGCCTGCACGATTGGCCGTTCAACGTGCGGGAGCTGGATCTTCTCGTGCGGCGGCTGCTGGCGCTGCACCCTCACGAGCCGGTGCTGCGTCGGTCACACCTGCCGCCAGCGATGTCCGGATCCCCAGCCCGCCGCGGGCCGGCCGGTGACGCGCCCGCAGAGCCTGCGCGCGCGCCTGCTCCAAGGCAGCTTCGCGCTCGCGCGGCGGAGTTCGAGCACCTGGTGCAGACGCGCCGTCAGGACGAGCTCGAAGCGCTGCTGGTGGCCCTGCGAGCTCACGGCGGCAACGTGGCACGCGCAGCCCAGCAGGTGGGGATCTCGCGCCAGCGCGCCTATCGCCTCATGGAAGGGCGAGCCGAGGCGGACGAAGCACGCGGGGCCGAGCCGCGCAAGGGGCCAGGCGAAGAGCCTGCCTGAACGAACGCGCCGCCACGCGGTGGTCGAGACGCGTGCCTCTGGGATGTGGCAACTACTGCCGTATGAGGATCACCGACTCATAGGGCTCGAGGGTCAGCGGCCCTGAAACGGCATGGCCGTCGAGGTCCTCGTAGCTCTGCGACAGTTCCACCTCCCTGGCGGAACCGGAAGCGTTGTAGAAGATCTCTCCGTCCGGTTGGTCCGCCGTCGACAGCTCGATGTTGTTCGTGGCGGTCGCAGCGGTCGTCTCAGATTGCGTGAACGGAGCGGACGGGGCGTCCTTCAATGTAGCCGCGGTAGCCGAGAGGCGCGAGCTGGAACCGCGGCGCGTCGTCGTCAGCCCACACGAAGCCGTACGTCTCCGGTTTGTATGCTTTCATGCAATCCCAGAGCGACGCGATCGCCTCCGAGAAGTCCTTGTCGTCGAAGGGTGGTCCCTGAAACACCATCATCTGGCAGTCCGGCAGATCGATGGCGTCGTACCCTTCGGGCAGCTCACCCTCGAAGTCGGCTGGCATCTCGATGCCTTGCACGTAGCTCGACGTACCCGGCTTCTTCAGCTTGTCCGGGAGCCAAAGGCCCATCGGCTCGTGGAGCGCTCCCTCGAACTTGCCGAGTTCGTCCCACACTCCACAGCCCACCTCTTCGCAGTACTCGAAGTAGTGTCTGGCTTCGCGTCCGCGCTTGAGCACGAGCTTGCGCTCGGGACGGCTGATGACCTGCACGAATACGGTACTGAGCGATCTGGCTGCCATGGACGATTCTCCTGTCTGTCTGTCGACGTAGAAGTCCCGCATCTGCGCGGGCATGAAGAGTTCCAGCTTGGGCCGCAGTTGCCGAAACTGAGCAGGCGTCATGCCGAAGTGTCGAGAAAACGCGCGCGTGAAGCCGTCGTGTGAATCGAAGACGAAGTCGAGCGCAACATCCACGATGCGCGTCGAGGTCCCCTCGATACACAGCGCGGCCGCCGAGAGCCGACGCAGCCGTATGTACTGGAAGGGCGTCTTGCCGGTGCATTCCCGGAAGATCCGCGCTGCGTGCCAGGGTGAGTACCGGGCACTTCTGGCCAACGCCGTCAGTGTGATCGGCTCGGTCAGATGGGACTCGATGTAGTCCTGCATCCGTTGAGTGGCCTTGAGCTTGTCCCAGGGTGGTGTCACGGCGTTTCTGCGTCCCAGTGTGGGCTCTGCCGTCGACGGCTTCTCGACTTTCCTTGCGAAACGATCGTCTCGGCGCCGAGCCCGGCGGAGGGGGGCCTCGCCCCGAGCGACTTCGCAAGCGCAGCGAGGCTCGTCTTCTGCGCATGTCCGCGATCGCTGGCCGAGATCCAGCGCGCGGAGCGCGTGTTCAGAACCGCCCGCTCAGCCAAACGCCGTTCGGGCCGAGCTCGGGCCGCAGGCGCACCGCCTGCCCACGCGCCACATCGAAGCGCAACTCCCCGGCGTTCGTCGACGAAGGCGGCTGTTCGCTCCGAGCCGCAACCAGCGCGTATACGCCAAGCCCCGCGCCCACGAGGCCCACGCCAAAGGCGACGTTCGAGATGTTGGCGAGCGTGTTCGCCGTCGCGCGTTCTGATTTGGACTCTGGACTGCAGCTGTTTCCACCTCCGCAGTCCTCGTCGCGAAGGCTCGCGGTCTTGGCCCAGGACCAGGTCCCCGTGACCGCGCCCACGCCGACACCCAGCGCTCCGACTCCAATACCCACGTACGCAAGCATCGGTATCTCCGGCTCGGCCTCTGGCGTCGCCTGCGCCGGGGCGCTGACCGGCGGCGCGGGACGCGCTGGCTGCGCTTGAACGGGAGCAGGCAGCCGAGCCGGCTCGGCCTGTGGCGGGGGCGCGGGCCGAAGCTCGGCCACTATCTCGGTCAGTTGCCCCTCGGGGATGTCTCGCTCGAGCTCAACGCGTTCGTAGCCTGGGGCCGTGACCACAATCTGGTGCTTGCCCGGATCGAGCTTGAGCGGCAACAGTGCTGCGCTCTGCGCGATCGGAGCGCCATCCACTTGTACCTGTACTGCCGCATCGGGAGCGACGCCCTGTACCTTGACCACCATCGAAGGGATGCGCCGGGCCAGCTCGTCAGCGAGCGCTTGGGCCCTCTTGCGCGCCTCGACGAACGGCGCGGGCTCGCGCGGCGCCGAAGGCAAGCGGGTCACAACGAGCGCACGGTCGTACGCTTCGACCAGCCTGTTCATTTCGGCGAGCGTCCTGGCGACTTCGAGGCCCGTCGTCGGCACGTGCATGATGTCGTCCGCTGCCTGGTAGAGCCTGAGCGCCTCGGCGAAGTCCTTGGCGTGGAAGCGAGCATCCGCGTTGTCCATGTGCGTGCGGGCGGTCTCCTTGTCAGCCGCACTCTGAGCCCGTGCCGGGCCAGTCGCGGCGGCGGCCGCACCGACGAGCAGCAAACCCAGAAGCCCATGGCGTCTCATACGATCCTCCTCAGAATCCCCGATCCTTCCTGGTCGGCGATGCACTGGCTTTGGGCGACGGCTGACCGACCGCAGGCGCGGGCGGCACGGCCCCTGCGGTCCGGACTGGCCGCCGTGCCGATGATCCGGCATTCACGCGGGCATGAGCCACGGACGGCGGCTTGGTCCCCGCCGGAGCGATCACGGGCGCGCTCGGCGCCGACGCGGCCGGCGCCGTGACCGACGCGGCCGCCGACGCCATGGAGGCCGCAGGGGCCGCTGCTGGTGCCAGTGGGGCCGCAGGCGCAGCCGTGGGCGCCGCAGCAGCGCTCGTGACGGGCGCCATGTCCGCAGGCTCCGAAGCAACCGTGGGCCTCAGATCGGCGTGCCTGATGAGCTTCCACCATGCAGCGAACCCCACGGCTGCCACGAGCACCGACGCCCCGAGCGCGATCCACACGAAGCGCGCGGGTCGCATTCGCCACAGGGATCGACTCGACACGGCTGCGGCCATGGTGTCTGGCAGGGCCGAGCGCATGCCAACGCTGGCCCCTAGCGTGGCCGCGCTGAAGCGCTGCATCGAGCTCTGGTATCCAAGGACCAGCGAGAAAGATTCGGCCATGTCCCGCGCGGATGCGAAACGCGACTGGGGCTCGTGAGCGAGCGCACGCAAGAACCAGGCATCGACCGCTTCGGGCAAGCCGGGCTGGAGCGCCGTCGGTGGCCTGAACTGCCCCGCGTTGATGTTGACCAGGAGCTGGCCCAGGGCTTCGCCCTCGAACGGCCAGCGGGCGGTCAGCGCTCGATAGGCGACCACGGCAAGCGACCAGAGATCAGAGCGAGGATCGACGAGTCTGGTGCTCATGACCTGCTCCGGGCTCATGGTGTACGGCGTGCCGAGCATGTCGCGGCTTCCTGTCAGGTCGTGGTCTCCCTCGGTTGCCTGCTTGGCGATGCCGAAGTCCAGTAGACGCACGAACGGCTCGCCGTCCTCGTCCGAGATGAACACATTCTCGGGCTTGATATCGCGATGCACCGTGCCGAGCTTGTGCGCTGCAGCCAGGCCTCGAGCAGACTGAGTGACGACCGCGCGAACGAACTCCGGCGTCAGCGCGCCCTTGCGCTTGATGATGGAGCCCAGGTCTTCGCCGGCCAAGAGTTCCATGGTGATGAACGGCACCCCCCCGGCACCAATGCCGTGGTCGAAGATCCTGACGACATGCGGGCTCTTGATCCGCGCCGCTGCCTTGGCTTCGCGTTCGAACCGGGCCGCGGCCTGCGCGTTCGAGCCGAGCTCAGCGCTCATGAACTTGACCGCCACCTCGGTATCGAGCGTCAGATGATGTGCCACCCACACGCTACCCATGCCTCCTTGCCCGAGCGGGCGGAGCAAGCGCAGGCGGTCGGCGATGATGTCCCCGGGGGTCAAGGCAGTCGCAACGAGAGTATCACTGTGCAAGCCGGATTGGGCGTCGGGACTCGAGCTCGAACAAACACCGGCCCGTTGGCGCAGGTGCCTACATTAGCCTACATGCGTCACGGACGCGAGGCCCCGGTGCGCGCTTGCAGCGCGACAGCCTGTCGGCCCCTTCTGCTGCGTCCGGTCCGCGCTGCTCGCGGCCGGTCGCTTCGCGCGGCGCGTGAACTGGAGCCGCGTCCAGGTCCAGTTCGGGGATGAGCGCTGCGTGCCGCCCGACGATGAAGCAAGCAACCACCGCATGGGACATGAGACACTGCTGGCGAAAGCCCCGTTGCCCGACCGTCACGTCCACCGAGTACTCGGTGAGCAGAATGCGGGAAGGTCCGCGGCCGAATGCGAGGCAGTGGCCCATGTGCGGCTGCATCTCGTGATGCATCCGCGAGCTCGACCGCACGTGCCGCCCCGTCCCTGTGTCGAGCTGCACTCAGGGGTGCGCAGGTCCGTGAAGCTCCGACATGCGCGCACTGTACGCGTGAACTCCGATGCCTTCGGGCTTATTGAAGTGGCTCGCAGGCTCGGCACCCGTTCCCGTGAACGTACGAGAAGCCGGGGTGTCATCTGCCGTGCAGTCGTCGCGCGGGTTCGTGTCTTCTTCGTTGTTCGACGCAACAGTGCTCTGTACCGGGCGCAGCCGAGCACGCTAGACTGATCCCGTGAATCGGCAGTCACGGCACGTTCTGGTCGGCGGCATTGCAGGAACACTCGCCTCTGCGGCCCTGACGGCTTGCACCCCGACGGACTGGATGGGCGATGGACCGCTGCCCGCTACCTGCAACGATCGGATCAAGAACGGAGACGAAACCGACGTCGATTGCGGAGGGCCCTCGTGCAAGCAGTGCGTCATCGGGGAACGGTGCCGCACGAGCTCGGACTGCGCTTCGGGCGATTGCTCGGGCGAGATCTGTCGGGAGCCGCACTGCAGCAACCTCATGCAGGACCAAGACGAGGAGGCGGTCGACTGCGGAGGAATGGACTGTTGGCCCTGCGCCGGCAACGACGAGTGCGCGAACGGCAAACGGGACGAGAACGAGACCGACGTCGATTGCGGAGGGCCCTCGGGCTGCGACAGGTGCCGAAATGGCAGCCGCTGCAAGTCCCACGACGATTGTCTGAGCAACCGCTGTGAGGGTGGGCTCTGCAAACCGTACGTGATCGGCGCGGGTGGAGCGTCCACTCAGGGAGGGGCGTGCAGTGAGGGCGGCCATGGTGAAGCAGGGTCGACCGAGACCGGAGCCCGAGACGCGCCGGAGGCAGGGGCGCCCAACGTGGCCACCGGCGGCGATTCGAGCGCGAGCGGAGGAAGTAGTCCGTCCAGCGCTGGGTCGAACTCGAACGGCGGAGCCGAGCCAACCGCTGCTGCAGGAGCCGAAACTGGCGGCAAGAGCAGCACGGGCGGTCGCAGCACGAGCACGGGCGGGGCCCTGGTCGATGAGGAAAGCCCCAACTCCGCCGGCGGGAGCAAACAGGGCGGCGGCACCGGCTCCCTGGATGGCACGCGCGGCGGCCGCGGTGGGACCGGCGCCACCACAGGTGGAGCCCCTGCGACCGGCGGCGCAGAAACCGGCGGCTCACACACCGGCGGTTCACACACGGGTGACGCGCAGACCGCCGGCGCAGACACAGCCGGCGCACAGACCGCTGGCGCAGGGGCAGCCGGCAGCGCCGGCGCAGCCGCAGCCGGCGGCAGCGCCGGAGGAATGGAAGCGGGCGGAGCCGCAGCGGGCGGCAGCAGCGGCGAAGCGGGTGCGTGCTCGCACAGGACGGCCCCCACCGATGGCGTCATCACCGATTTCAGCGAGTTCGAAACGGATATCCGTTGGACCACAGGCAACGAGCTGTGGGGCGACAGCGATCTATCGGGAAAAACGTTCCTCTATCCGTCCTCCATCGAAGTCACGGCAGCCATCACCGCCGGGGGCAGCCTGGAGCTCTCCTCGAGCGTGCCCTTCGGCAACTTCGTAGGCTTTGTCCTGGCCTTCAACGCTTCCTACGATGCGTCGAGGTTCGCCGGTCTCTCGTTCACCGTCGGCGGGAACCTCGCTCCCGCCGCTCTCGACGTTTCGCTGCGCACGAGCCACACCACGCCTATCGGTTCCACCTGCGGCGAGTGCGAGTACACGTCCGAGGCCACGATGTGGTCGGACTGCATGCTCAATACCAAGACTCTCACCGACATCACCACATCGCCAGGAACCGTTCAGTTCGCTTGGAGCGACTTCACGGGCGGGAAGCCCTTCAGCCCGGTGGACCCGACCGAGCTGGTGGGGATACAGCTCCAGTTCTGGTGCGGGACGGCGTCGGGCTGCGCCATCGACGTCACCTTCGACGACTTCTCCTTCTACGGGGCCCGCTGAGCCTCCGGACCCCGGGCTTCCGGGCTCTTGGCCCCGAATCCAGCTCTCGATTGGCTGTGGAACCGATTCCAGGGGGTCCGCTTTGGTCCGCGGGCGGTCCGTTCTGTTCACGCAATAGCGCGCGGGCTCACCTGCACTCCTGCGAGCGCGCGAGGAGCCTGGGACCCCTCGCCTGCCGTGTGGCAGCCGTGTATGTGCATGTGCTCTTCCCGCGAAGCAATGGCGCTTCGCGCTGGGCAGGGCCACGAACGTGGTAGACTGGATCTGTGAACTGCCCGTGGCGGCGTCTTCTGGTGGGGGGCATCGTGGCAGCGCTTGCTTCTGCGGCTCTGATGACCTGCGCCCCGACGGACTGGGTGGGCGACGGACTGCAGCCGGCAGCCTGCAACGACAAGCGGAAGAACGGAGACGAAACCGACGTCGATTGCGGCGGCCCCTCGTGCAAGAAGTGCGTGATCGGGGACGAGTGCCGCACGGATTCGGACTGCGCTTCAGGCGATTGCAGCGATGGGACCTGTCGAGAGTCGCACTGCAGCAACTTGACCCAGGATCAGGACGAAGAGGCGGTCGACTGCGGAGGAGAGGACTGCAAGCCCTGCGCCAGCAACGCACAGTGCACCAACCACAAGCAGGACGAAAACGAGACGGACGTCGATTGCGGAGGGTCCTCCGACTGCGACAGGTGCAAGAATGGCGACCGCTGTGTGTCTGACGACGACTGTCTGAGCAAGCACTGTCGCAACCGTCTCTGTCAGGCCGACACGGATGGCACGGGTGGAGCCTCCGGCGACGGCGGGTCCGGCGGCGAGGGCGGCCACGAAGGCGGGACGACCGAGGCCGGATCGCCCAACGTGGGCACTGGCGGCGATTCGAGCACCACCGGAGGAAGCAGCTCGTCCGGCGGTGCGCCGAATTCGAACGGCGGAGCCGAGCCAGGCGCCGCCGGCGCAGACGAAACGGGTGGGGATCAGAACGCAGGCGGCCAAGGACCGAGCACCGGTGGAGCGCTCGAGGGAGGCAACGACTCGGGCGGCGGGACCGAACCGACCGCCGGCACCAGCAGCACCGGTGGCAGCAGCACCGGCACGGGTGGCCTCGGCGGAGCGGCCGGAGCCAGCGCGACCGGCGGTACCTCGACCGGCGGCACCACCTCCACCGGCGGCACCACCTCCACCGGCGGCAC
>JAFGIS010000122.1 GCA_016929495.1 Polyangiaceae bacterium
AAGAGCCCGGAATCGCCATCGTCCGGACTGTCGACTCACGGCTGTTGACTCTCGACCAGAGGCATCAGATCCGAAACTTGACTCATCTTGCACGACTTTCGTGCCCCATAGACGCTAGACCAGCAACGGATTTCGGCAGGACGCTGCGAAGCTGAGCGGCGTGGCTTGCGTGTGGCTGCCTGGGACGATAGCGTTGTACCAATGGGGCCCGCATTGCACCGCTGCAACCGTACCGCTTCGCTGGCAGCCGTGGCGCTGGCACAGTGGGCCTGCGGCGCGTCGAGCCCACTGTACGAGGGTGCGGCTGACGGCACCACGACCACTGGAGCGGTGGGCGCCACAGTCACTAGCGGACAGGGCGGTGCGGACGCCAAGGTCACGGGTGGCGGTGGCGGTGTTGGCACGGGAAGCGTCTCTGGCTTCGGCGGCTCGGGAGGCCCCATGGGCACGGAACGGCTGCGGCCGCCCGAGACCGGTGGCACAGGCGGAACCGTCGTGCGCCCCGCTGACGCCACTGGGGGGCGGGGCTCCACTCAGCCGTACTGTCCGCAGTTCTCGTTTCGTGGTGCTCCGCCGCATCTTCTGCTGGGGACCACCCAAGGGCTCGCGGACACGTACACGCCAGCCTGCGGGGCCAGTCGTGGCACGGGCGATACTTCCTTCGCCTGGGAGGTGCCGCACAGCGGCCGGTTCAGGTTCGATACCGAGGGCTCGGGCTTCGATACGGTGCTCGCGATACAGAACGGCGTTTGTTCCGGCCAAGAGCTCGCGTGCAACGACGACCGCGAAGGCGGCTCGGACTCGGAGGTCACCCTCGATCTGGTCGGGGGACAGAACGTAACCATCGTCGTGGACGGCTACAGCGGCGCGGAAGGCTCCGTCACGGTGCACATCGCCGAGGTGCGCGACTGCCCGGACCTGGAGCTCGATTCCAGCGCTGTCCCCAGCACGACCAGCGACGACATCAGCACCTACATCGATCGCTACACGTCGGCGTGCGGCGCCGTTGCGGGCTCGCCGGATTTCGTCGCGACGTTCACCGCGCACTCCTCGGGGGTGTACGTGTTCAACACCCAGGGCTCCGATTTCGATACCGTGCTCGGCGTCTTCGAGGGCCCCTGCGGCGCGACCGAGCTCGCCTGCAGCGACGACTACATGGTCTCCACGTCCCGCGTCTCGATGGCCCTGCTGGCAGAACAGCAGGTGACGGTCGTCGTGGACGGCTACGGGGGTGATCGGGGCAGCTTCCGCTTGTCCGTGGATGCCATGGCGCCGGGCTCATGCTGCGACGAACATGCTTCCGCGGGGGGCTGCACGCCGGTGGACGTGGCACAGTGCGTGTGTGCCAGCATGCCACACTGCTGCATCGACGGCTGGGAGCAGGGGTGCGTCGACGCGGTCGAGCCGCTCGGCTGCGGCAACTGCGGCAGATGTCCGGACGACGCGTTCGACGACATGCCCCCTGTCTCGGTTTCGGGATCCACGGTGGGCGCAACAGATCGCTGGACTTCCGAATGCGGGGCCAGTCCCAGATCGGGCGACTACGTCATGGAGTACACGGCCCCGTACCGCAGCACCTACGTGTTCGACACCCGCGGTTCGAACTTCGATACTGTGCTGTCCCTGAAAGACGGGGGGTGTCTCGAGCCGGTGCGCTCCTGCAATGACGACGACGGCTATGGGAACTCCACGTCGATGCTCGTCGCAACGATGGAGCAGGGGACAACCGTCGCACTGGTGGTCGATGGATTCGAGGGCGCGGAAGGCGACTTCGTCCTCAACGTGAGGGACCAGAACACAGCCGGAGACTGCTGCTATGCGACTCCGGGGATCCCCGGATGCAGCGAGGGCTCCCTGGCCCAATGCGTCTGCCGGTCCATCCCCTCGTGCTGCGACAGCGGGTGGACGGCCGCCTGCGTCAGTGCCGTCAGGGAATTCGACTGCGGAACGTGCCAGCCGCGGTTGGATGGAGCGTTTCGTTTCCTGCAGGGAACAGAGTTGGCCCCCGAACGAGGCCTCGCTTCCTGGTAGGCAGAAGTGGCCGAGAGGCCGACACGGTCTGACCGGCGGCACCCCTTCATTGTCGGGCATCGCTTCTAGCGAAACGGTGCACTAACCGATGCGGAACACGTGCTAGCGTCCGTGTGACACGAAGGCCCTGCAAGCACCGTGAGGAGATCCGCATGGCTTCGAGAATCCGTAGGTTGATGGTCGCGTCGATGGGCTCTGCGTCGCTGCTCGCCGCCACGGTGGCTCTGGCTTGGACGCAGGAGGCTCCCATCGATGTCACCGTGCACTCGCACAGCTTCCATACCGTGAAGGTCTCGACCGACGACTGCACCATCAAGACAAGCCTCTGGTTCCGTGCACCCCAGGAGGGCTACTCGAGTCGCTACGCAAACCAGAACCATTTCCGCTTCCGGGCGCGCATCGGTCTGAGCGAGGACAAGCTGCTCGTTTCGCCCGTGTTCTCCAACCGGGGCGCGGGCGAACGCGTGTACCGCTTCGAGCAAGACACCACCTCGGACGGCTGCTGGGCAAAAACGCAGCACAAGGTCTTCCGCGTGGACGTCGATGGCTGTCGGAATCGGGCCTGCGAGATCCCGGCATTCAAGTAGCCGAGGCTGTCGTGAAGGTAGCGACCTGGAACGTCAACGGCATCCGACGCCGGCATGCGGAGGTGATCGATTGGATGACGGAAAGCGCGCCGGACGTCGTCTGCCTGCAGGAGCTCAAGGCTTCTGCGGAGCAGGTGCCCGAGGCGCTCACTGCGCTCCGGCAGTATTGGTCGACGTGGCATGGAGCTCCCAACGGCTACTCCGGCGTGAGTCTGCATCTGAAGAAGTCCTTCTGTACGACCGAGCCCAGGTTCACGCAGCCGGAGTTCGACTTCGAGTGCAGAGTCGTCGAAGCGCGCACCGGTTCTCTGCGCTGGATTTCCGTCTATGTTCCGAACGGTGGCAAAGACTATACCGCCAAGCTCTCGTTCTTGCGTGTGATGCGCGACTATGTCCGGGCCTTGCATGCAGCAGGCGACCAGGTGGTCTTGTGCGGCGACATGAACGTGGCGCGGACGGAGATGGACGTGCACCCGAGCCAGCGTGACCCCGAGAGAGTAGGTCAGCGACCGGATGAGCGTGCGCTGTTCGAGCAACTCATCGGGTCAGGACTCGTGGATGTGGGCCGCGCCTGCGACCCTACCAACGAGCGCAATTTCACGTGGTGGCCCTACTGGCGACAGGCGCGCGCCAGAAACCTCGGCTGGCGGCTGGACTACGTTCTGGCGACGGAGAACCTGGCGGCGCACGCACGGAGCGCCGTGGTCGGCCGCACGCTCGGGACGAGCGACCATGCGCCGGTGACCGTGGATCTGGACGTGCTGCCGTAGTGCATCGTTTCAATTGAAACGATGCCCAAAAACGAGGGGTGCGCGGGTCAGACGAGTGGGTTTGGGGCCGGAAGCGCCGCCTTCACCCAGCTGGAGGCGGCGCTTCCGGCCCCTCAACTCAACCGAAACGCGGCAGTAGTACGCCGCGGCGAGTCACGACGGAGGGTTGGTGCGGGTGTGACCGACGTTCTACGTCCCGCCGAGCACCTTCCTAATGGTCTCGAGCTCGTTGGGCCCCAATTTCTCAAACACCACCGCAAACCCTTCGCTGTTGGCTCGACAGACGCGGGCCGGGATCGAGACGGCCGGGGCACGTTGGAAGCGTACTGTCATTCGGACACCGGCCCCGGAGGCGGGCTGCTTCGCGCTTTCGACGTACATGCCCTGGGGCCCGATATCGCGAGCCCAGCCCGATGCTTCTCCCTGGTCCCAGGAGAACTGGACCGTTCGTCGAATCAGCACTCTGCGGCCGCGCCGTCGGTCGATCACCGCTGGCCGCCCTCGTTCGGGTGCACCATTTCGAACCACGTGTCTGACTTCCATACCAGCGTTGTGAGCAACGTGGAAGCGGGGGCACATAGGAACCGCGTCGTACAAACAAAGTACTATGGACGGCACGCCCCTCGTTGAAGTCGTGAAAATGAGCGAACGGCCGTGCGGCCGCCGCAAGCACCTTCACATCGGCGCGTCGGCGGCCATCACTTCGGCTTCGCGAACACGTAGTCCAGGAGCTTCTTGACGAACTTGTCGATCGACGCCCGCGTCGTGCTCCGGTAGACGTCCTCGGGCTTGCCGCCTTCTTCTTTGTAGACCCTGAGGTGAGGCGGACTCCACGTCGAGTACTTGAACGAGAACTGGGTCGTTGCTCCGGGGATGTACAGCTCGACACGGTAGTTCGTGCCAACGCCGGCAAAAACGCCTCGAGGAGCAAGGCTCGGGAACGCGCCACTCAGTGTCACGTTTCGTTCGATATAGAGCGTCGGAACCTTGACCTCCCCGAGCTCCTGATCGTCGGCAATCCGAGGCCCCGCCTGGAAGTCGAGGACATCCTTGGGAAAAGCCTGCTGCAGGCGCGGCAACAGCTGCTCGCTCACCCAGCGCTCACGCTCTTCGCCATGCGCGGTATCGAAGTACGGAAGCGGCATCATCTCGTCGCCGGTGAACGACCGGCTCATGCGGATTGCCTTCTCGAGCTGGGTCACGTTGCTCGGCAGCTTGCGCTTGAAGCGAACCTCGACCTTGGGCCCATTGCGGCGGGCGTAGCGCAGCAGTTCGGTGAACGTCGTCACCACTTGCGGAGAGGCGCTGGGCGAGGCCTCCTGGAACGCGTCGAGTACCTTCTGGAAGACGGCCGTCTTCGCCGCCTCGAGCTCCGGCTTGATGAGAGTGGATCCGGGGTGCCCCTTTTCGAGGTCGACCAGAGCCGACAGCGACCCGAGCTGTTTCGCCTTCTCGAGCGCGGCGAGCAGAGCCACGCGGTATACGGCGTCGACCTCGACTTGGATCTTGGATCGCGGATGGTCGAGCACGTAGCGATCCATCGCCTCGACGGTGCCCGCCTTCTGGGCTACCCGGAGCTCCGCACGCGGCAGCAATACCTCCGGCACGGCGGCAACTTTGCCGCCATGAGCCAGGTAGGCGCGGTACGCCTGCGGCGAGTTGAGCTGGAGAGCCGCATCGTACATACGGCGCGCGCTCAAACGATTGCGTGCCGCCCAAGCCGCGGAGCCGACCACGGCGCCGGCGAGAAGCCCAATCCCCAGAAGGAGCGGTACGCGGACGCGGCGCGGCGGGACGCGGGGCGCCGTTGGGGAAAACGGGCTAGTGAAGCCCGTATCCATCAGCGGATCGAGCAGTGTACGTTCGCGCTGGCGTTCAGGGGTCGCACTCGCTTGCCAGAGGCGCTGGGCCTCGCCGATGGCTGCGACGGCCTTCTCCACCTTGGCGGGATCCCCCACGTCGAAGGCGAACCGCACTCCACCGCTGAATCGGGCCTGCACGACGGAGGAGCCCTGGGTGGTATCGATTCCTTCAAACTCGTCGAGCGAGTGGATGCGAAGACAGCTCTTGCGGGCATCGATCACCCCACAAGGAAAAAAGAAGATCCAGGGACGGAAGGGCATCGCCGCGCTGCGTTGCCGCAGTGCAAACGCCATCAGAATGCAGAAAACTCCAAGAGCGAGTGGCCCGGAGTAGCCGGCGACCCACGTGGCGGGCTGAATGGCGAGGGTGCTATGAAGTGAGCCGAATCCGAGCGCGCCGACGACGACCGCCGCCAGCAGCGCCGCGGTCCCAAGCGCCGTCCATGCGCGGGGGGCGCGCAGAGGCGTCGGCGCCACCATCAGTGGCACGGGCACTTCGCCGCGAGTGGCCCTGATGAGCCGGTCTTGAACCGAACGCTGCAGCTGAAAGAACTCGATTTCGTGCATCAGACGTGGGCTTCGAGCCAGCGAGCAAAGAACAATTCCCGGACGGGATCAAGGCGGCTCGTCATCCCCCGCTTTCCTCGTAGCCCGCGCCCCGAGTCGCGCGTCCAATCCGACTACATCATGCAGGACGGCGAGGAATACCGGCCGTTCGGTCCTTTGCACGACCGATACGCGGCGTGTCCATCTCGCAGGTGCCGCTCGGGCGACGTGAGGGCGGTGTTCGTGCCCTGCCCTCTACCGCCAGCCCGTGCGTCGGAAGAAGAGGAGAAGCCCCACCCGCAGGCCCAAGTGAGCTCCGGCATATTCCGCAGTCAGGCATGGGTCGCGCAGTTCATGCCGTGGATGCTCGAAACGAACGTGAGCGGGATGAACATCGTGGCGATGATGGTCAACACCTTCATCACCTCGTGCATGCGATGGCTCGCGGCGGACAGGTGGACCTCCACGAACGACGTTGCGACCTCCCGATACGTTTCCACGCCGTCGAGCACCGTCGACGGGCATCCAGGTCACCGATGATGGCTCGACGAGAGACGGGAGCAGCTCCACGCGAACGACGGAGCACTCTTCGACGCTCTCGCGGTTGGATGATCCGCGAGGGGTGCCGGACCGAGGGCGCGTCCCCGGCAGCGCGCCAACGGGCTCGAAGCGCTGGAAGCTCGGCGGACGGACGGGCGAGCGGGTCAGGAGCGAGGGGGAGCGAGGGGATGGAGGGCCGCAAACCCCAGAAGCCCACACGCCACCGCTGGCCGCATCCCAACGAACAGCTACGATTGGGGGGTGAGCAGCACCAGCGCGGACGTCGTACTCAGGGCCATGACCGATGACGGGGCATTTCGTGTCATTGCGGCAGACACGTCGGAAACCGTGCGTGGGGCCCTGGCGGTGCAGCACGGCCAAGGTGACACGGCGCGACACTTCGCGGATCTGCTCACGGCAGCGGTGCTCTTCCGTGAGACCATGGCACCTCAACTGCGTGTTCAGACGATTATCAAGGGCGTGGGCGGCCTGGGCAGCTTGGTCGCCGACGCGGACCCATCCGGGCGGACACGTGGATTGATACAGTTGCCTCCGGGGGCCAGCGGTATCGATGTCGGAGCCGGGGCGATGCTCAGGGTCATGCGGTCGCTGCCAGGCGGCCGGGTCCAGCAGGGTGTCGTGCGTGTTCCGGACCGCCGGATCTCCGACGCGTTCATGGTCTACATGCAGAGGTCGGAACAGAGCCTCGCCGTCGTGGGCATCGGCTCGGTGCTCGAGGCCGGCACCATCAGGCGGGCCGGCGGCTACTTCCTGCAGCTGCTTCCGGGCGCGAGTCGTCAGTCGCTGGTCGCCATGGTCGCTCGGGAACGGCAGCTGCGCCGTTTCGATGTGCAGCTCACCGATCCGGACTTCTCACCGTCCTGGCTGCTGGACGTGCTTCTGGAAGGTCTGCCGTTCACGCACTTGGGCCACAGCCAGGTGCGGTTCGACTGCTGGTGCAGCGAGGTCAGGGTCCTGTCGGCACTGGCTACGCTGAACCGGACGGAAATCGAGCAGATCGTCAAGGCCGATGAGGTGCTCGACATCGCCTGTGACTACTGCGGCAAGCCGTATCGGATCGCGCCGTCCCAACTCCGCGGGCTGCTCGACGAGAGCTAGTAGGAAACGCGTTCTGGACGACGCGTATGGCTCACCTCGAAATCGAGAAGAAGTTCCTCGTCAAGCGTACCCGCTGGCAGAAGCAGGTCACACCCTCCCGCTTGCGGCAGGGCTACATCGACACGAACGGCCCCGCGACCGTCCGCGTCCGGATCCATCCCGGCGGAGCGCTGTTGACCCTCAAAGGGCCCGAGAGAAGCTTCGCCCGGACGGAGTTCGAGTACCCGATCCCCGCCTCCGACGCACAGCTGATCCTGGAGACGCTCTGCGCCGGGCGTGTGGTGGACAAACTGCGCTACCGCGTGCTGCACCGGGGTTTCGCATGGGAAGTCGACGAGTTCTTGGGCCACAACGCGGGACTCGTCGTGGCCGAGGTGGAGGCCGAGAGCGTCGAGCACTTGGCCGAGGCGGTGGCCCACCGCCCCCCTTGGGTCGGCGATGAGGTCAGCGACGACAGACGATTTCGCAATTCTCAGCTGGCGCGGCGGCCGTTCCTGGACTGGCCAGACGACGAACGCCGGGAGATCGAACGTCGCCTCGACGAACAGTGACCAACCGGAGCACGCTTCCTTGAACTTCTTCGGACACGCCGTTGTCGCATCTTGGCTCCGGCCCGAGGTTGCGTACGTGTTCGGTTCGATGCTGCCCGATTTTGCCTCGATGATCGGAGCCCGCGTGCCTCCCATTGGTGACGCGGACGTGATGGCTGGTGCGCAGGACCACCACGTGATCGACGAGCTGTTCCACGAGCTTTCCACGTTCCGGACGTTGTGCCACCAACTCGGCGCGAAGCTCATCGCGCTCGGGTTCGATCGCGGCCGAGCTCGCGCGGTGGCCCACGTCGGCGTGGAAATCCTGTTGGATCGGCCGCTCGGAGACGACCCGAGGGCCCGTGGGCTCTACTCGGCTGCGCTCGACCAGGCCGGTCCCGGCGGACTTGGGCGACACCTGGCCTGGAGTACCGCGGAACGTCTGCGCTTCGAGCGACTCAGGATGGCGCTCGAGGCTCGGCGGAATGCCGCGACGGTCGACGAGAGAGCGACCGTCGTCTTCCGACTCGAACGAGCCCTCGAGCGTCGGCCACGTCTCGCGCTCAGCCACGAGCAGTGTGACAAGGTCGCGATTTGGCTCCTCCACGCCGAGTCGGCCGTGTCGTCGGGCGCGGCAGCCCTGGTCGCCGAGCTCAAAGCGGGGCTCGACGCGTGCAAGCTGACCTCCGCTCCCGTCTGACGCCCTCCTCGTGACCCTGGGCGGCAACCGGTTGAACCAGTTCGCCTCGGACCTCCTCGGTGGAACCGGAGCGGCGGCCGATGCGTAGATTTGTGCGCTGACTGTGAAGCCGAGTCGGCACACCTCGTGTACTATGCCGCTCGACCATGGCCGAGAAGCCCCACATCGAG
>JAFGIS010000001.1 GCA_016929495.1 Polyangiaceae bacterium
AACGCCGACCCTCGTCGCGCGATCGATAGATGCGGCCCCGGTTGCCCACCGCCACCAGCGCGGAACCACCACCGGTCGACACGGCGCGCCGCAGACTCGCGTCCGAGTCCATCTGGGACGGCGAGAAGATCCGCCCGCCGTCGGTCGAACGCAGGATGGGCCCGCTGGCTGCCAGCGCCAGTACGGCGCCTCTGCCGTACACCAGCAAGCTCGTCAGCGCTGCTTTGGTGGCCTCGGTTCGCGTCCAGCTGCCACCGCAGTCGGTCGAACGCAGCAGGGTCCCGTTGCTCCCCGAAGCGATGAAGGCGCCCGTCTCGGGCTCGAACACGACCTGGGTCCATTCGACACGGGGATCGACGGACAGTCGAACGGGACTCCACTCGGTGCCGCGACGGTCGGAGCGTACCATCGTGGCATCGAGGCCGACAGCCACCAGACACCCGTTGGCGGGATGGAATGCGATCGAACGCAGGATCCCGCCAAGCCCGGGACGGATCACCTGGAAGGAGCGACCCTGGTCCGCTGAGCGCGCGATCAGGCCGGAGGCCCCCACGGCAAGGAGTGTCTGGGTCACCGGATGGACTGCGAGCGATGCTGGATTCTTCAGTGCCGGATCTGGGCGAACAAACCAATGCTTGCCCGTGGGGTCGGAGCTGATGACCGCACCGAGCAGCCCGAGCCCTACGAAGCCCTGACCCTCGAGCCAGACCAAGCGCGAAAGCCCCTGCTCCGGCTGAAACGGCAGCTGCTCGAACGATCGGCCCTGATCGCCGGAGAACAAGACATGACGGCTTCTGACGCGGCCGAGCAGCACCGAGCCCGACGGGTTCGACTCGAACCCGTGGACGAACACGTCCTCGGGCATCTTGTGCGACAGGGTCCACTTCTGGCCGGAGTCGGCGGAGCGCAGAACGAACCCGTCTTGCGTGCCAGCGACCAGCGAACCGTCAGGCAGCACCGCCAGCGCAGTGACGAGCATCTTCGCCGGCGCGGGCGTCGACCGCCAATGTCCTGCTTCATCGCGCATCATGAGCAGCCCGAGGTCGCCACCGACGACGAAGCGAGCTTGGTCCGCAGTTGCCACGACGTGCGCCAGGTAGCTCGTGACTCCGGTGTTCTCGGGCGTGAAGCTAGTTCCCCCGTTCTTCGAGGTGTAGGCTACGCCATCGTCGCCCACGGCCATGATGGTGCCGTCCACGGGCGAGACGGCCATGGCGTGAAAACCGGCCTGAGTATCGATCCACACCCGCGAGAAGCTTTCCCCCGCGTCCTGCGTGCGCAGCAGGGTCCCGTGGCTGCCCGCGATGAGGATCGATCGGGACGCGGGGTGGACGACCGCGTCCATGAGCTGCTCGCTGGTCCCCGTGTCGACCCTGGACCAGGACCGGCCATCGTCGACCGACCGCAGCACCATGCCCTCGGTGCCAATCGCCAACGCTGCGTGCTCGTCTGGAGCGAAAGCGATGCGCGACAGGGCAGGGTTGTACACGCGCACCGGCAGCTTCAGCGGCTCCGCGGGGGGCGACTCGGAGCCGCGACTACGGGCAGGCGCGGTCGGTTCCGGTGGCGTCGAAGCGCACCGTCCACGAGCGAGCACGATCGAGCTCGCCACAACGCCGCCGACCAGCAACCACGTCCGCGTGGTCTTGCTGCTCGGGCCTCGGATCGCTGGCACCTTCGACATGCGGCCTGGGTCCACCAGATCCGGCGGCGGCCGGCCCGCCCCGCTAGTAGCTCTGGCAGTTCGTCACCGTGCTTTGACTGGAATTGCCGTTGACGTTGTTCGAACCGAAGATGAACAGCGAATCCCCGATGTTGTGGTAGCGGGTGTTGCTCAGTGTCACGGTGCTCGAGGTGCTGTCGGTGCGGAAGATACACTCATCCATGTTCGAGATGTCGCAATGATCGATCGTGACCGCTATCTTGAACGTCGTATCGCCGTTCTGGCGCATGAACTTGCCCGCGTTTTTGGCGGTGAAATTCTTGATCGTGATGTTGCTTTCGGCGTTCACCTGGAACGTCTTGTCTTCACCCTGGTTCGATGAGCCGCAATCGAGGGTCATCGTTGCGTTGGACTTGATCGTCATCGCGTCTTCGCCGATGTCGAGCCAGTGGACGTTCTTCAGCGTGGTGTTGCCGTAGATGTGGATGCCATCTGCCGCGGAGGCGCCCAGGATGACGTTGGACAGCGTACCGCCGTTGACCCGGAACACCGGTGACTGGCCCTCTGCCTGGCTGCCGTCTCCCAGCGTGCCAGGGTCGGCGCGGTAGGTCTTGCACCCTCCATCGTAGTTTTCGCCCGCGTCGACCACGATGGTCGACCTGACATTGTTGCCCGAGTACTCGCCGGAGCTCTGCGTGCAGCCGCAGTCAGCAGGGCCGATGCTGGGGGGCGCCGAGCTGGTGCCGCCTGTGCCGGTGCCGCCCGTGCCGGTGCCGCCCGTGCTGGTGCCGCCGGTGCTGGTGCCGCCGGTGGCCCTGCCACCCGTGGACACTCCGCCGGTGGCCGTGCCGCCCGTGCCAGAGCCACCCATGGACCTTCCGCCGTCGCCCGTCCTTCCGCCCGCGGACACCCCGCCGGTGGCCCGACCACCCGTGGACACTCCGCCCGTGGATTCTCCGCCGCTAGCCCTTCCGCCAGCAGACCGTCCACCAGAGGACCGTCCGCCCGTGGACACTCCGCCCGCAGCAGTGCCCCCCGTCCGCACGCCGCCCGTGTCAGCGCCGCCGGTGGACACGCCGCCCGTGTCAGTGCCGCCGGTGGACACTCCACCCGTAGCAGCGCCGGCCTGCCCGCCAGAAGTGCTGACCCCGCCAGTGCCGGGATCGCCACCTGCACCTGGGCCCGCTCCGCCAGTGACGCCTCCGCCCGCCCCGCCTGCGTCCGTGCCGCCTGTCTCAAGGTCTGGCGTCGTGGCCGCGGAACCGCAGCCGGTCAGACCGGTCTGGGCAAGAAGACCGGCGAACAACCAACAGCGTAGGACAGATCTGGGCTGCATGCGACGTAATGCAGCAGGTTGCAGTTTTGATCGAGAGACTCGTGCCTTTTCTGGCGGCCGGTGGTGCAGTCCGGTGGGATTTCTGTGAGGCCGGCTTTTTCCGCTGCTCCGCGATCCAGGATGGGCCACAGGGCAGCCCACACCAGCGAGTCGAATCTCTCGATCGACATGACCCTCGGGTTGGTGGATTGTGACGGCAACCTGGTCTTCGGTGACGACGGACTCGGCTGCCTGCCCCCGTGCACCGAGATGGCCGCCGACTGGCGGGGCAGCTCGTGCGACAGCTGCACCAACGCGCCGCAGACGGATCAGTTGCAGTGCAGTGACATCCTCGACTGCTACCTCGAAAACGGCTGCGGACCGGAGGACTGCGGCAACAACGACGACGTCTGTGGTGTCAACACGCTCAAGGCCGGCGGCGGCGCCAAGCAACGAGCCGATCAGGTCTATCGGTGCATGTGCAACACGGTAATCTGAAGGCCGAGCGGCGGCTCAGCTCTCCGGCACCAGCACCGATACCGACATCGCTGGCATCACGTACGAGAACGCGTTCGTTGCGGCGGCGTCGACCGGGTCCCCGGCAACCGGCGACGCGGACCGCTCGGTCAGCGTGTAGACCTCCAGAGACTCGAAGGTCGTCGGGTGTGCCAGCGTTATTCCGGCCGTGAGCTCGGAGGTGCTGCGGTTGATGGCGACGATGACGACGCGGTTCGTGTCCGCGGAATCGACGCTCGCGTAGACGCTGGCTTTCGCCACATCGCTGCTTTCGGCTCGGATGGATGTATCCCCGAACGAGGCGCCGGCGCCGTCGAAGTTGGTGTACATCTGGACGGACGTCGACGCCGCGAATTCGCTTCACGAGGGCAGCTCGCAGACCGGTCTCGAGGACCCATGTTTCGTGCCGTGGGTCCGCTCGCTGATCACGGGAAGGACCAATTCCAGAGTGACTCAGTCACGCGGGCAATCCGCAACCGCGAGTATCGGACCCAGCCGCTGATCGCCCGCGATTCGACCCAAAGCCGGAAGATCCATGCGCGAGACGTTGCCGTCGAGGTAGAGAGCATCGGGGTAGCCGAGCAGTGTGAACAACGTAGCAAGCTCGTGAAACGTCACTTCCGTGTTGGAGATTGCGAACAGCACGCTCTCTGCATCCGCGTCCCGTCCGCGCACGCCCACGGCGTTGCGAATGGCTCGGAATCGAGAGTTGGCATCGAACTCGGGATGCTCGCGACCCGCCATGAGTAGCATGGGCCCGGACTGAGTGGCGTTCCAGCCGTAGCTTCGCCGTATGGGGTCGCGCAGTTGGCTCGCGTCAGCGAAGAATGAATGCATCTCTCGACCGTATGCGATGCGAGCCCCTTCGGTTCCCACGGTGAAGACACCATTCGGCTTCATGTAGAAGTTGCCCGCGTCGTCGCGCTCATTGAGTGGCTGAAGAACCCTGCCCTCGGAAACGAACAGGCCGACGGGTTCGTGGTTGGGCTCGTACATGCCGGCATTCATCGTCATGAAAACCGTGCACCGCTGCTTCTCGAGCGCGCGGCGCGCTTCAGGCAGCGCTCGTGCACCGTCGAAGCGAAACAGGACCTTGTCCGGATCATCGACCTCCAGGATATCGAATTCGGCCGCTTCGACGCGCAACCGCGCCGCACGCAGCCCGTCCCCGGGGTTGGCGGTGCGCAGAGTCGTCAATCGACTACCGAGTCGGTCGAGGCAATTGGGATGCCCTGGCTCGGACGACAAACAGGTTCGGCCCCCCACGGCCAGGCAGGGCGTTTGCCCGCGGCGTCTAGCATCGACGATACGGCGAACGATGTCCGGCGTGCTTGCGGCGGCGGGCCCTGCGAGATCAACGACGGGGCCGCGCAACCGAGCACAATCCTTGGCGCTCGCCCGAACCTCGAAACGCGCCGCCGACCACTTCACGCCCGCGAGCCTGCCCAAGACGGGGCGCTCGAGCTCGATGACGTGACTCAGGACGAGCGCAACGTGCATCGGCGCCGTGTCCGCCCAGAAGAGGCTTGCGAGCCACTCGCGCAGCTGTTGCGGGCTCAACCGTTCGTCGATGCTTACGTCGAAGGCCGGCTCACCGCTGCTGCCGCCCGAAGTACGCCCCCGCTCACGTTCCTTTCGTACGAGCTGGTAGAGTGCGCGCGGGGATTCTGCTTCTGGAAGAACCCAGCGGCTCGCCCCCGCTCGCTCGAGACGCATCGTGTAGCCACCTCCGAAGTACGGCTCATCGGGGCCCACGCCTCGTGTGTACGACAGTGAAGGGGGAATCGATAGCGTCAGATTCGCGAAGGCGTGATCGAGGGGGATGAGACTCTCCGATTCGCGCACCAGCGGCTGCGTGAAGACCGTAAGCGCGACCGCGCTCAGGAGGAACAGCGCGACGAGCAACCGTCGCAACCAAGGAGTTCCCGGCGGCCCCCGGACGACACGCGGCCGCTTGGCTTCCCCCAACGCGAAGCAAACGGCCCCCGCGAGCGTGCAACCGAATGCCACGTAGTAGGCGTGCTTCAAACCCAGGCTTGCCGCGCGCTCGATACACGGCCGTGTCTGCGTGTCCCAGCAGCTCATCGCGTGCTCGTCGACTGGGGGCACAAGGCGGCGGAGGGCAGTGCCAAAGAGGAGATTGGCTGCGATCACGAGCGCGGTTGCGAACGCCCCCAAGAGGACATGACCCGGAACTCGGCGCGCTCGCGATGAGGGCGTCGGGTTTGCGGGTGCCTGACGGGTGCGCGCCACATAGAACAAGAACGAGGCCATCGCAGCCGAATTCGCGGCCCAGACTCCCCAGGTGCCGAGCCACTGGAGTGATTCCAGGTACTGCTCGAAAGCCAGTCGAACCTTGGCCAGCCCCGAGTCGACGACGAGCCCAACCAAACCGACGAGATGGACGACGATGACGACCAGCTGCGAAAGAACGACCAGCAACAGGCCACCGAACAGCAACGACTGAACGCGAGAGAGCGCAGCCTGATGCCGCCCAGTAGCGCGGCGCGGCAGGCCCCAACCGTACAGAATGGACGAACCGAGCAGAACGCTTGCCGCGGCGACGGCAAGGACTCCAAGGCGCACGTCGGGTGGATGGAAGTCCCACATGTCCCGGCCGACCGCGATATCGTAGGGAAACGCGAGGCCCTGGTGCCGGGCGGGCTCGGTCACTGCCAAGCTCCCATCCGGAGGCGATCGAGCGGCTCGACGAAAGCTGCCGCGTGATAGGCAAAGCGCAGCGACGCAAGTAGCAGGAGCAGTACCGAAAGGATGAGCCAACCGGAGCCGTTGCGGCCATTCGTTGCGGCGGTGCGCCGAATTGGCCACCGGAAGTCGGTCATGGTGCCATGGTCGGGCAACACGGCCAGGCGAGTCAATGGCGCACGTCTGAGCCAGGAAGAGCGTTGCTACCTATGTGCCCTGTCTTCGGGACGGGGCGCCAGTACGATGTACGAATACTCTTGTCGATGCCGCGAGCACGGCTTCTTCCCGCGTGATGCTCGTCGAGACCAGTGCCTTCGGAGCGGGGCGATCGCAGGGGGCTGATGTGGAGCGGGCCGACAGACTTCACTCTCCATCCGGTCTCGTTCCTCTCGACTTCGGCCGCGAAGGCCGGGCCGAGCGTCAGTGCCCGCCGCCAGACGAAGCGGTGGCCGTTTCTCTGCTGGGCGGACTGCACCCAGAGCCCGATACGGGCCACTCCCTCTTGCACGAAACACGGTGCGGTCCGGGTCTGACGGGCGAGTCCTCGCAGCTCTCTGCTCTCCGAGGATTCGAGCGCTTGGGCAAGCGACCCGCGGATGACCAGGAGATCGTGCTCGCTGAGCGCAGGCAGGCGCTCGAACGATTCCCGGTGGGGACGTGACGCGTCCAACGGTGCGCCGTCGTTCGGGCTCCCGTCGAGCGCCGCGGAGGGCACCGGCCGCGTCGGCGGATGCTCGTGGACCTCGACCGCCTCTCTATGGCAACCGACCGCGAGTGCAGTCACGGTCATCGCCGTTGCCAAGCGCGCCGCCGTGGACGGGCCGCACAAGGGGCTGGTGGGCTGCCTCGTCGCTTCGAGGTTCTCGAGCCAGAGAGCGAAAGGGCGGGGCAGCCCGGACGTGAAGCGGTGGTACACCCGCGCTTGGCTGGCGCACAGCCACCTGCACAGCACAGCGCAAGGCTAGCACCTGTCCCCGCCAATCACTCATCCCAGACGGGTCAGGCGGGTCAGGCCGCTTCTCGAAGGCAGCGCGCTGGATTGCACGGAGTCCTTCCGGCGGCCTCTGCCCGGCCGGCCGCTGCATTACGAGAAACGAGCTTGTTCTTGGGCACACCTCTGTTCTCGCCCGCGATACCTCCGACCTCCGCTCGCGGTGTTTTCGCCGCCCGCGCGGGCTTTCGGGTCCGCGGGGGCACCCGGTGTCGTCTGGGACATCTGCCGATAGTCGAGGCGCTCTCGTTGCATGGGTCCCCGCGAAGTGCTGGCATGTCGAGATCTTCCCGCTCGCGTCTGTTGGTGTCCCTGGTTCTCGTCGGAAGCGCCCTCGGGTGGGCCACGCGCACCGTCGACGTGCTGGCCGTCTGGGGCGCCCCACGCGGCCGCGGCCCGCGGCTGTAGCCGGCCCCCTCAACCAGCCCCTAGGCCGCTTGCCCTTTGGGTTTCCGTGCGTCGGCCCGCCAGCGGAGGGGGTGCTCGGTTGCGGCCGTGGGCGTTGCGGGAAATCGATCGCGTTGCTCGCTGGTGGGTCGCACATCGTACGAGCCATCCCGTGAAGGTCCCCCTCGTGGAGCGACGTAGATTCGAACGAGAAACCCCCAGCGGCGAGGTGATCGATGTATTCGACCGTCGATACCTGCCCCGGCATCACGGGGAACACCTGGGTTCTTCTTGCGCCGCCGGGACGACACGCGACTATTCTAGCTGGAATGGCGGCATCAACCTAGCTGGCTGCCGGGCCGTCGAGGTGGCACGGGCAGAGTGGATCCGCCGCCGACACCTACCAGCGCCGCCCCTTGGGCGCACCCTTGAGCGGGGCTCCCCCGATCACGGGTACGTTCGGGATCGTGGCCGAGATCTCGGCGTACTTCGCTTTCATCTGCGCCAGCCTATCGGGCTCGGTCGCAGAGAGCTCGTGCAGCTCGGCGGGATCCCGGTTCAGGTCGTAGAGCTCCCACCGAGCGTCGTCGCCGAAGGCGAGAATCTTCCAGCCGCCGACGATAACGCCCCGCCGCCGGTCCATCAGATCGCAGCGCGGTAGGTCGACGACGATCGGTCGTTCGGGTTCGCTGGTGCCGAAGAGCTCCGGCACCAGGCTCTTGCCGCGAAAGGGCGGATCGGGCCTGCCGACGCCCATCAGGTCCAAAATCGTCGGCGCCAGATCGATCTGGCTGCGGCGCAGCTCGAGCTTGCGAGCCGGCGCGTCCGGAACGCAGAACATCATCGGGACCTTCACCAGCGATTCCCAGAGCTCGTAGGCATGCCGATAGTGGTTGTGCTCACCGAAGCCTTCCCCGTGATCTCCCATGAACAGGAATACCGTCTGCTTGGCCCAGGGTTGGGTGAGAGCCCAGTCGACCAGCGTGCCGACCCAGTGATCCGACCAGCGCAGCTCGCCGTCGTACAGGTCCCGGGGCTCGTTGCCGAACTCGGGGTAGCCCGGGTGTCGCTCGTAGGTGTGATGGGGATCCATGAAATGGAAGTAGGCGAAGAAACGCCGCCCGTGCTCCTGACGGACGTTGTCGGCCGCCGAGAGCATCTCCCTGGCCAGCGCGGCGAGCTTGTCGTCGGTGACGGAGGTGACGGCCTTTAGATCGACGCTGCCCGAGACCAGCCGAAAGTCGTCGTAGCCCTGGTTGTTGCCGAGCGCGGGCAGGAAGTAGCCGTGTGCCTGTCCCGACAGCGTCCGAAGCCCTGCTTTCTGCAGGCGCTCGGTGAGAAACAGGTTGTCGTCATCCGGCCATTTGGTGAAGAAGTACCCGTCCCGCACCATTTCGCTCGGATACTTGCCGACGAGCATTGGAACCACGCTCTTGGCGGTGTAGCTCGAGAGGGAATAGCCCTGGGTGTACGTCACGCAATGCTCCGCCTGAAAGCGCGTGAGCCACGGCATGATGTCCCGCTGGTAGCCGTTCCAGGGCATGTCCGCGCGCATCGCGTCGATGATGATCAGGACCACGTTGTACGGTCGCATCGGGGTCGGCTTGGGTGGTGCGGGCGGGGTCGAAGCGGCCGGGGCCGCGGCGGCCTTGGGAGACGTCGCGACGCTGTGGTCCTCGCCGTCGGTCTTCGGCTTCGAGCACGCCAACAGCGGAACCAGCAACCCAGCGAAACAGCGCAGACGGGGCATGTCGGCGCGAAGGCTACCGCGCCGGCCGGGCAGAGTCCAAGGCTACTGAATGGCGTGCACGAGCGGTGGCGGCGACAGACGTTCCGAGCGATACATGCCGAAGTTGAGCGGCAGCTTGAACGCCCAGACCACCCGGCCGTCTTGCTTGGTGACCTCGAACGCGCGGCTCTGTACGGTCGTGTACCGCACGCCGGCAGTGATGAGCACGTCTCCGTTCGCCAGACGATCGGCATCACCCCAGGACGGGATATAGAAGTCCGTCTTGTACCAGGAGTCGACGTCGAAGTCTTCCGGAAACTCCCAGACCAGCGTGGCGGTCTTGGCGGTCTCGTCGATCTCGTATTCAACGACGCGCGAGTGATAGCCGTTGGGATTGCCCTCTTCGCCGACCACGCCGTCCCAACCACCGTTGTCGAAGAAGATGATCGTCCCGTCGTCGTGGATCTCGGGATCGTGAGTGTCGCTGTACTGCGACGAAGTGGGCGAGAACGCTATGTTCCCCATTCCTTGGCCGCCGTAGGCGGCGGGAAGGTGCCACTGGAAAGCCGGGTTCCTGTAGCTCGTCTTGACCAGACCCAGCCAACGGCAGTTGGCGTAGACCTCGTCCTTGTCGAGATCGATGGTGAGCGAGTTGCCGTGGCACCAGTCCCCCATGGCGCCCGCGGGCGGTTGGACGAAGTCGGTCCAAGTCCATTTCCACACCACCTCGTTGTCCGGGCTCAACTCCTCGAACACCGGAGCCGAGACACCGTTCGTGGTCACATCTTGCAGAATGACATAGTTACGTGGAACGGTCCCCGAGCGGCTCTGAATCGGCGCCCGCACTCCGCCGAAGACTCCAACCGTCACGCCAGCGCGCCCGGCAAGATTCGAACATGCGACTCTCGGTTCCGTAGTCAGCGCCGGGGGGTTGGCAGGGGGTAGCAACGAGCTGCAACATACCGAAACTATTCAAAACCGACCCGTGCGCCGGGCCCATCGGTCACAGCGATTTGCAGCGGATCGCTCGCGGCTTGTTACATCCTTGCTACACGGTTCTGCGGGTTTTGGGGGGTCGAAAAGGCCGGAAAAGTGCGGCGAGGGGAGCGGCGGAGGGGCGGCGGGCGAGCGGCTGCAACTCTTCACGGTGAAGGAGGTGGCGGCGATTCTACGGGTGTGTACAGCGACGGTGTATTCCATGATCGAGCGGGGGGAGCTGGAGCACGTGAGGGTGAGCAACAGCATTCGGGTCTGCGTGTCGGCTCGGCGTAGCTGCGGCGGAAACGGCGACCATCAGGGCTGCCGGCATCGACCGGAGCCGGACAAAGGCGCGGATGGGTGAGCGTGCCGCGCCGCTGCCTTCGGCGAGAGAGTGGCCCGGCGCGCGCCATGCACGGGGGCGGTGCAACTCATCCCCGGTTCGTCTGAAACGAACGGCGCCCGTCTGTCACGGATAGCAGCACTCGAAACCGGCAAGACTCTGCGCGACCTCCAGAAGGCGTGAGTCGCGTCGGCATGTCTGCGCGCCCGCCGTCCATTGGGATGCGCCATCGTGGTAGAAGGGCACCCCATGGACGGGGCCAAGCTCCTGGAGAAGCTCCGGCTGATCGAGGCGCTGTTCGCTGGGGCAACGACGGATGGCGAACGCATCGCAGCGGGTGAGGCCCGCCGGCGCATCCAGCTCAAGCTCGAGGCGTTCGCCAAGGAAGACCCTCCGACCGAGTACCGGTTTCGGCTCGACGACATCTGGTCTCGCAAGCTGTTTGTGGCGCTGTGTCGACGATACGAGGTGCGCACGTATCGCTACCGCGGGCAGCGCAAGTCGTCATTGATGGCGAAGGTATCCAACCGCTTCGTCGACGAGACCCTGTGGCCCGAGTTCCAGCAACTGAGCAGCGTGCTGAAGAGCTATCTGGACGAGATCACGGAACGCCTCATTTCCGAGGCCATTCACAAGGACACGTCCGAGGCCCCTGAGATTGCTGAGCCCAGCCAGCCGCCTGAAGTCGGAACGTGAGGTGTCCGGCCACGGCTCGCAGCGTACACAGACCGTCTTCGAAGCGCGCCACGAAACCGTCGGCCCCGCAGCCCTGGCTCATACACTTCTCTCAACGCCATCGGGAAGACGATCCCGAGCAGACGTTGCCCGCCCGCGAGTTCCTGTTGACCTGCCCCGAGAAGGTTGTGGAACCAACTCCAGCGTGTACCCCAGCGCGTTGGCCAAGCGTACGAACGTCGCGAGAGTGGGATTGGGGTTCTCGGTCGTGAACAGGCGACGGACAATCTCGGGTTTCGCGGAGATCGCCCTAGCCAGCTCGGCCTTGCTCACGCCGAGTCCCAGGCGCGCTTCGTCGAGGCGGCGGACCAACTGATCAACGGCATCGATCTCGCTTCGGCTTTCTCGGTAGGCCTTGGCGAAGGCAGGTGAAGCCATCTGTTGGTCGAAGAACTTGTCGAAGCCGGTCTTGGTTCGTCGACGGGTAGCGCCCGGAATCAGGAAGCATGACGGTCAGCGGGCCTACTCAGCGTCCCGGCCGGACATGCGGACTCCAGCCCGGACCAGGAGCGCCATCCGCCCCGCCAGTTCTCGATGCCGAGTTCGTACCCAAGCGAACGAACCCATTCGAAGTGGAGCATGTTGCCCGTCACGAGTGGCAAGCCGTTCTTGAGGGCGATCGACGCGATCATGACGTCCGGCATCCCGATGGGGCGACCGCTCCGCTCGAGGTCGGCATTGATTCGACCTGCGAGGCGGGCAGCCGCGTCGTCGAATGGCAAGATCTCTGCGGTGATCAGAGACGCCTCGAAGTGCACTATCCGGTCCTCCCGTCCCATGCGGCGAAACCCATACACGATCTCGGCGAGCGTTGCGGCCGACGTAGTCAGCCGCCCTTGTTCGCTGAGGTAGGCTTCCGCTGCCTTTGCGACTGAACGGCTCTTCCCCTTGATGATCTCCGACAGGATGTCGGTGTCGAGCAAACGCCTAGTCATCGACCGTCCGCATCCGGGCCGTACCTCGAGCCTCGTAGACGGCCGAGCACATCCGATCGACAACCTCCGGCTCGTCTGACATCAGCCCAAGGAGTGACGGCGCTGATACTCCCACGGCGGCCGGGCTCGGCGTGTCTTCCGCCGCATCGTGTGCCGCCCGCTCGATGAACCGCAGCCGCTCGTCGAAAGGCAGTCGGCGGATCGCGGCCAGGAGCTCTTCCACGTTGGGGGCAATCATGCTCCTACCATAGCCTCGGACGACGCCGGCGTCAGCAGTCGTGACGGCTGCGTGGGCGGACCAGGCTCACCTCGCTCCGCTCCGTGGGACGCAGGAGAACTCGTCGGGCGGCGGATCGGGCGGACGAAGACTGAGTCGGCGGTGCACGGTTGCCCCGGCTACTTCCGCTGCTTTCGGCGGGCCGCCTTCGCCCGCGCTCTCTTGTCCTTGTGTCTCGGCGGGCTGACACGCTTTGCCCTCGCGCGTGTAGCCCCCTCTAGCGTGCCAAACGCGCTAGTACCGAGGGATCGTCGGTCGTCGCCATCAAGACGTAGTCGAGGTCATCCACCAGGTTGCGGGCTCTGATAGTGCTACCGGCGCATTCCCCGAGCTCGAACACGCCGACCACCGATTCTCTCCAACCGAGCACCACGCGCCGGTCGTCAGCCGACAACCCCGGCGAGTCCCGAACGAAGCACTCCAACACCGAGTCGCCGGACTCCGGGTCGTTCTCGTGGATCAACTCGTCGACCACGGTGGGAACCGGCGAAGCTGCAGCGGTCCGAGCTGCCTTCGCACGGCGCGCTAGTCGCCGCCGAATCTCATCGGCGAAATGCTGGCAGGCGTACTCGACAAGGAGGCGCTTGAGGTCACCACATCGGTCGACCAGTGCAACCAGATCGGCGTCCGACGCGGGCTCGGTGACAGTCGAGAATGGCATGACTCCTGCGCCTTCATACGCTGCCCGGAGCAGCGGAGGAAGGCGCGTTTCGCTGGTCCCGGGGGTTGCCAGTACAAGCGACGGACGGACTCCGTGGTCGGTCGTGGGCAACAGGCGCCGTTTCTGTGCCGCCAGCGCGGCTGCGGGCTCGCACAGTGGAGGAAGGGGCGTATGGCGGAGGCGCGCAGCGCCTTCGAGCCACTATGCTCCGTGACCCCGTCGTCCGAGGTCCGGGGTGTTCATCGACGTCGCTGAGGCACGCGATTCGGTGGCAGCGTTGTCCGCTCGCGCATCTGGTGTCCCCGGCTCGGGCCCGGTGATTCAAATACTGCCGCAGCACTTCTTGTACTTCTTGCCGCTGCCACATCGACACGGGTCGTTGCGGCCGACCTTGAGCGCTTTCACGACGATTGGCGAGATCGGTCGAGGCAGCTTCGCTGGTGATTTCGTCCTCTTCGACTTCGATTCTGTCCGGCCGAAGCAGGCCCACCACTCCATCTCGGAGACGGTGTCCGTGATGAGGTCGCACCCACGCAGGGGTCGAGCTGGACCAACTAGCGAACTCTCGAGCTCCTCGAGCCGCGCAAAAAACGGTTCGACCAGGCCGTCGGCGTACGCCTGCCGGACCTCCTCGAGCAGCTCATGCGCACGCAGGTCAACGAGGGCGCGCACGACCAGCGTGTTCCACGCTTGAGAGAAGCGCCGCTCGAGCTTCCCGCGGAAGAGGCTCCGGTAGTAGGAAACCACATCCTCGCGCGGCATCTGACCCGATGCCCACAGGACGACAAAGGTGTGGATCGCGGTCGAGCGGACGTATTCATCCACGTTGGGGTCCTCGACGAGGCCGTGCAGCGGTTCGGGGTCACCGTCGTAGACCGAGCCGAGGATCTGCTTGAGCCCTTCCGTCACGGTGTCGCCGGCGAGTCGGTCGGGGACGTCGCCGGGCGCGCTGAAGATCGTCACGATGGGGCGGTAGGCACGCTTCTCGCGAAACTGCGCGAGGAGATGCATGGCGAACAGATGCAGCATGTAGTCCTCGCGCTGTGCGAAGCTTCCGGGATCGGCGGCCACTTCCTCGAGCACCCGCAAGAGCTCGGGCGTGACTGCCTCCCGCTGCTCGACCGCCTGCTCGATCGCGCGTTTCGGGAACCGCCCGGTGCAGAGCTCCAGCTCCTTGAGGATCTCGGTAACGGACATCGGCTCGCAGTTCTCTGGGTGGGTCGTCATGCAGTCCTCCGAGAGACGGTCCGCTCGATGGTTGTTCGCGTCCCGCGACGAGCGCAACTGGTTCGCAACGATGTGGCACGTCTCGGCTACCCCGAGAAATCCAACGGCCCAGCCAACTGTCTGAAGGCCGACGTCGACCGGCTCAGCTTCGGAGCCGTGTCCAACGAATCGCCGGAAGTAGCAGGCTCTGCGCCGGAGCTTGTTACATCCTTAGTTACACGCAACGTCGGAGGGGCGATCAGACGGGGAAGAGGACCCCTGCAAACCCGAAGAAGATCCGACAGTTGAGATTGCGCGCCCGGCAAGATTCGAACTTGCGACTTTCGGTTCCGTAGACCGACGCTCTATCCAGCTGAGCTACGGGCGCAGCAGAGGCGGAGTCATAGCACGC
>JAFGIS010000013.1 GCA_016929495.1 Polyangiaceae bacterium
GAGTCCGCCAGCGTGCCGGAGCCGCCGGTTTCGGTAGAGTCCGCCAGCGTGCCGGAGCCGCCGGTTTCGGTAGAGTCCGCCAGCGTGCCGGAGCCGCCGGTTGCGGTCGAGCCCGACAGGGTGTCCGAGCCGCTGAGTGAGCCAGAAGCCGTCTCGTCGCAGCCCGTCGATACGCGGGCCCAGCAGGCGCGCGAGGTCGTGGAGGCCTGCCAGCAGGAGCTTTCGGCGTCTTGGCAACGGGCTGGTGTCGATCCGTACCGAGGCGCGCGCCTGCACTACGAGATCGCGCGGCTTCTGGAGGCGCCCCTGGGTGATCTGGACGGCGCGGTCGAGCACTATCAGAAAGCCCATGCGCTGTGGCCCGAGCACATACCGACCCTTCGGGGCGCGCGCCGCGTGTTGACGAGGAAGGGCAACCTGCAGGCCGTGCTGCCGCTGTTCGATGTCGAGGTGCGACGTGCCTCCGATCCGCGACACAAGGCACGGGTACTGTACGAGAAGGGGCTGCTTCTGGAGCACCGACTCGGTGATCGGCAACGCGCACGCGAAGCGTTTCGGGCGGCCGTCAATCACGACGACAGCAATGCCGCGCTCCTGGTCGCTTTGGAGCGCGTGGAGCGACAGGCAGAGTCGTGGCGTGACCTCGACCGGACCTACGAGCGCACATCGAACGTGGCCACGGGAGATCCGCGCTACCGTGCCGCCCTGCTGTGCCAAAGGGCACGTCTCGCCGAGGTTCGCGACCACGACGACAAGGCGGCCACGGAGCTGTACCAGGCAGCGCTCGAGGTCGATCCGAAGGTGTTGGTGGCGCTGCACGGTCTCAAGCGGCTGTACTACTCGGGGAAGCGCTGGGGGGAACTCATCGGCGTGCTGCGCCTGGAGTGCGACTGTGCTGCAGATTCGTCCGTGCGTGCCATGGCCAACTACAGAATCGGCCGTATCTACGTCGACGCGCTGGGCAAGCTCGACGAAGGTATCCAGGCCCTCGAGCAGGCCATCCAGGAGACTCCGGACGACAGAATGGTTCTGGAAGAGCTCGCTCGGCTCTACGAGCGCGCCGCTCGGCCGCGGCAGTTGGTGGGCGCGCTGGAAAGGCTGGTCTCCCTTTCCGGCACGAGCGGCACCGAGTCCGGGCTCCTGCACCGCATCGCGCAGCTCTACGAGGAGCAGCTCGACGATGCGGACAGCGCCATCCGGTGGTACGAGAAGGAGCTGGCGCTCGATCCTACGTACATTCCCGCCCTCCAAGCTCTGGGCAGGGTCTATGGCGCTCGCGAGAAATGGCAACAGCTGGCCGACATGCTGCGCGCCGAGGCCGAGGCGACGGGGGCCCCCCAGCGGCGCGCAGCAGCGTATGCCCGGCTTGCGGAGGTGCTCGAAGTACGGCTCGGCCAAGCGGAAGCGGCCGCCGTGGAACATGCGCGAGCCCTGGCAGCGGTGCCCGGATACGCCCCGTCGTTCGAGGCGCTTTCCCGCCTGTACACTGCGGCAGGTAGGTTCCACGACCTCGTCACGCTTTACGAGACGGCCGTCGACAACGCCGAGGATGACGAAACCCGAATCACCTACCTGTTCAAGATAGGCCGGCTCCACGAGGAATCCCTCGAACTCCCGGCGGAGGCGGTGCTGGCGTACCGCCGCATTCTGGACATCAAGCCGGACCACGTCGGAGCCCTGCACGCCATCCAGCGGACCGCCGAGCGGGCAGGGCGCTACCAGGAACTCGTCGACGCGCTCGAGCGCGAGGCGTGCTCGATTGCGGATCCGAGGCGCATCGTGGCTCTGTACCACCGGGCCGGCGAGATACTCGAGGAGAAGCTCGAGGACGCCGAGGGTGCGCTGTTGCGCTATCGCAAGGTCATCGGCATCGATGCCAAGTACGCGCCGGCGCTCGCGAGCCTCGGGCGTGCTCACTACTACACCGGACGCTGGGAAGAGCTCATCGACGTCTATCGCCAGGAGCTCCGGCTCAGTACGACCGCGGGTCAGGCTGCCGGGATCCTCTACAAGATCGGGGAGATCTGCGGACAGCGCCTCGGGCGCGACGACGAGGCCATCGCGGCGTATCGCCAGGCACTCGAGCGCGACTCGCAGCATGCTCCGTCGCGACGGGCGCTGAGCAACAGGCTGGAGAAGCTGGGTCAATGGGCGGAGCTCGTGAAGGTCGTCGAATTCGAGCTCGCTTCCATCACCAGCGACGAGCTGCGCGCCCGGACCCTGTTTCGGCTAGGCGAGCTCTACGAGAATCGGCTGTCGCAGCCGGTGCGGGCCCTCGGTGCGTATGACCAGGCGCTCAAGGCCGTGCCGGGGTTCCGGCCCGCGCTCGATGGCCGTGCGCGTCTGCTCGCGCAGGCCGGCGACTGGGAACGTTTGGTGAAAGAGCTGTCGCGCGAAGCAGAGGCTTCTGCGGATCCGGTCCTCTGGGTGGCCGCTCTGCTGCGGGAGGGTGAAGTCTGGCGTGACGAGCTCGGCAACCCCGAACAAGCGATTCGGTGCTACGAGGCAGTGCTGAGTCGAGAACCGTCGCACGTGGGTGCGCTGCTGGCTCTGGAACAACTCTACGCCGATGCGAAGCGCTACAAGGAGCTCGTCGGTGTGTTCGAGATGCAGGCGCGCGTCGTCACCGATGTCGGTGCGCGGATTGCGGCGCTACGGGAACTCGCGCGTTTGCAGGAAGCGGAAGAACTCGCTTCGCCCGAGCAGGTGCGCCAGACGCTGTACGCCATTCTGCAGCTTGACCCAAACGACGCAGGTGCGCTCGGGGAGCTGGAGCGATTGGCCTTGGCCGAAGGCGATCAGCAGCTGATGGCTCACGTCGACGCCAACCTCGCGGCACTGGCGAACCTTCCCGAGATCATGGCATCCCATCACACGCGTCTGGCCGAAGCGCTCGAGAGCAACGGCGACCGGGCAGCCCTACGCGTCTACCGCGCGGCGCTGGCATCGGATCCGGACAACTTCGCGGCCACGCGCGGCCTGTCACGTTTGGCTGAGCACTACGCAGAGACCGAGCTACTGGAGCAGGCCGCCGAGGGCGAGGCACGGGTCACGCACGATCTGGGAACGGCGGCGCGGCTGCTACTGAAGGCCGCGAGCCTTCACGCGGAGGCTGGAAACGCCGAAGGCGCGACGGTCGCAGTGCTGCGGGCGCTCGAGCTCCATCCCGACCACCCGGAGACAGCGACGAGACTCTGCAAGCTGCTGACGGAAGCTGGAGATGTGGAGCGGCTGATCCAGGCCCTGTCCCACGCAGCTCTGACCGCTCGATCGAAAGACCGAGTCATTGCGTTGTGGCTCGAAGTGGCCAACCTGCAGAGCGAAGCGAAACAATCCGTTCCGGCAGCGCTCGCGACGTTGCGTCGCGTCACCCAGCTCGCGCCGAGCCACGTGCAGGCTCTAACCCGCCAAGCCGAGCTCTACGTTCGTGACGGACAGTGGGTGAGAGCAGTCAAACGCTTCGAGAAGGCGCTTTCCAGTGGCGCGGCCGAAGAGCAGACCACGGGTATCCATCGCGAGCTTGCCCGGATTTGCGACCAGAAGCTATCGGACAAGGAACGTGCCCTGGCGAGCCTGCGCCAAGTGCTCTCGCGCGTTCCCGATGACGGAGACGTGCTGCGTCGGGTCTTCGAGATCCAGCTCGAGGTGGGCGATCCGTTCGAGCTCGGCGAGACGGCAGCTCGCCTCGTTGCCGTGACGCAAGACGAGCAGGTCCGTGCTTTGGCTCTCGGCCACATGGCTCGAACTGAACGGGAGCAGGGCAAGCACGGCGACGCGTTGAACCACTACGAACAGGTCGTTGGGCTGGTCGGATTGGGCCCGCTGGCTGCGGACTTCCGCGGACTCGTCGAACAGCAACCCGAGGCGGAACGGTCAGCGGGTTTCGCCCGGTACGTGCGGGCCTTGATGCGCTACCTCGAGGGCAGCAGAGCGCCGGAGCAGGTCGCCGACGTGTGCGAAGAGCTCGCACGTGTGTTCGCTTCCGAGCTTTCTGACCACGAGCAGGCGCTCACCGTGCTGAGACGCGCCGTGGGCGCGGCACCGGAGCGGTCCGCGCTGCATGGCGACATCGCGAGGCTGCTCAAGCTTCAGGGCCAGCTCCACGAAGCCGCCGCCGAGCTCAGACTGCTCATCGACGCGGACGTCAACCAGGTCGATGCATGGCGAGAGCTGTCCGACCTCTTCGCGGCGATGCAGCGTCCCATCGAGGCCACATTGGCGCTCGAGCCCGTCGTTGCCATGGGCGCGGCGACCGAGACCGAGGCCGCCTCCGTGGGCGCTCGGCGTGCACGGGCGACCGAGGCCAGCGTATTCGACGACGCCAGTTTCAGGCTGATCGACGCGGTCGGCACGCCGGACATCGTGGGTGATTTGGTGGCGCCCCTGGGCGATGTGTTGCCGAAGCTCTATCCCCCCGAGCTCGAGCGCTATGGACTAAGCGCTCGCGAGAGGATCGGTGCGCGGGCGAACCATCCGCTCCGGACGGTGTCCGAACGCGTGGCGCGCGTCCTCGGTGTGACGGATTTCGACCTCTATCTCAGCCAAGCGGACGGTTTGGTGCCGCGCGTCGAGCTGACCGACCCGTTGGGTCTCGTCTTGCCGGAGGAGGCGACGGGCTTCACTGAGAAGGAACAGGCTTTCCTCGTGGCGCGTCTGCTCTGCAACATCGCGCGACGGCTGCACATCGTCGATCGCCTGAGCCCGCGTGAACTCGAAGTGCTGCTCGCCGCGGCTGGACGCAATGCCCAGCCGGGCTACGGCTCGGGACTGACCGACGACGAGACGTTGAACGCGTTGGCCCGCCGTGTCAGCAAGAGCACGCCCTGGGTGCGGCGTCGCGCGGTGGACGACGCGGCGCTGCGTTTCACGGGCACCGCTGACGTGGACGCATCGGGGTGGCATGCGAACGTGCGTAGAACGGCAGCGTTTGCCGCCGTCGTGATTGTCGATGATCTGGTGGTCGCGACGGACATGTTGCGGCGCTACGAGAGCGGAGCGGAGGAGAGTGAGGCTGGGGTCGACGTCGAGGAGTTCGTGCGCGACCTCATGCTCTTCTGGGTCAGCGAGTCGGCCTTCGCGGTACGTAGGCGATTGGGGATACTGTGAGCTATTCGGAGCGAACCATGTCACGAGAGACGAGCGCGTCGCGTAGGGCGCGGCCCAGGCGGATGCTTTGGGTGGGTGCAGCGGTCGGGATGGCACTGTCCGCGTTGTCGTGTGGTACACAGGCCAACGGGCCAACGACGGTACCTCAGGCGCCGCCTGCCCCGCTCGAGCCAGTCATTACCGGGCGCTTCGTGGATGAGGACTCGGCCGGGAGCCCCGCCCCTGCGGACGCGGGCGTGCACGTCGACGCTCAGCCGCCCGCGGACGCGGCCACGGCGCCACCCCCGTCGCCGGACGGGTCGGTGCTGGTCGCGCCAGACGTTTCGGGGCAGTGAGCGCACGACGGGCCACCCCGCCACCCCTCGGCTGGGTGGAGGTTGCGTGGGAGATCAGTTAGGCTGACCGCCATGGTCGATATCGGCGTTTCGTGTCAGCAGGGCCCGCCTGGTGGATATGGGCCTCCGGGTGGCTATGGTCCGCCTGGCGGAGCCCCTCCGGGTGGTCCGCCTCCTGGCGGGTACGGGCCTCCTGGTGGCTACGGTCCGCCTGGCGGAGCCCCCCCGGGTGGCTACGGTCCGCCGGGAGGAAGTCCGCCGGGTGGCTATGGTCCGCCGGGCGGCTACGGCGCGCCGCCGCAGGGGCCGGGCTCTCCAGCGGGATACGGCTATCCCCCTCAGAATGCGTTGGCGTGGCAGGGCGGCGGCCCGCCGGAGGCCCGTTGGGGCATCGAGCCGATGTCCGGGCTGCCGTACTCGGACAAAGAAAAGATGGTGGCGTTCCTGCTCGAGTTCCTGCTGGCCCCCTTTGGCGCGGGCCGGTTCTACACGGGCCACACGGGCATCGCGATTGCGCAGATCGCAGTGAGCTGGCTGACCTGCGGCCTCGGCACCCTGTGGCCGGTGATCGATTCGATCATGATGGCCATGGGGAAAGTGACTGATTCGGAGGGTCGGCCGCTGCGCGGCTGATCGGATCCGGCTCACTGCCCGCAAAGGGCTTGCTACCCGTCTCGTCCTACGCTAGATGAGCCGCGCTTGATCCACGGGCGGCCGTGGTGCCCGCTCGGCCCGCGAAGGTGGCGGAACTGGCAGACGCGCTAGATTCAGGTTCGGATTCGACGCGCCAGAACCGCAGAAAAACCAGGGGATTCGCGATCCGGAATCGGACGAGACCGCACCGGATTGCACTCCCAATGGCGAATGCGTGGCGAGTCAGAGCGCACGCGTTGACGCTGTTGAACTGGCGCTCGCCGATGCTCTGCAACGTGCCGCCGTAGCCGGAGCCTGGTCAACGGTCGAGCGTCTGGCTGGGGAGCTCGAAGCCAGGCGGAAGGCGAGGGGAGGGGTGTCGGCCGGGGTTGTAACGCTGGACTCGGCGCGGAGGGGACGCGGGCAGTAGACTGGGGCGTCCGCGGCCTGCAGGGCCGTCACACACGCGCGATGACACCCAAACCCGCCAGCGAGCGAGTCGGCCGGAAGCGACCGGGCCGTTCCATCGACGATGCCGGCAGGCTCGCCGCGGCCAGGGAACTCCACCGAGCCCTCGGTAGCATGTTTGAGACCATCCAGCGCGCGCGGGCGACGTTGGCAATCGAGACGGGCCGGGACAAGTCTGCGGTCACGGAGTCCGAGGCGCTCGCCCGTCTGGGTGGCTCCTGGAAGCTCCGTCCGAAGAAGCGGACCGACCGCTTCCCCTGGAATCTGCTGGACGTATCCGCCTACTACGAGCGGGAGTACTCGCGACCGCTTGAGCGCTTCAACCGCGCGGTGCGCCTCATTGAGATCGCTTGCAGACTGGCTCTGAAGCTGGACCGACCGGCAGAGAGCCTCAAAAAGGCGCGCGCTGCGCGTCGCGACGGTGGGCCCGAGCTGACGGCTTCTGAACTCGAGGGGGAAATCCGTCGGGTACGCTCGGAGCTGGAACGAGCCCGGATCGTCTACGGAATGCTCGCCGATGGCGCGGACGTCGATCCGTTGCCGGACACATGCAGGGGCGCGCGAAACGAGCTCAAGAAGATGCTCCAGGAGGACCTGCGCTGGTGGAAGGCGCAGGCGAAGTGCAACCCAGAATCTGACGCTCGGTAGCACAAGGCTCCAGGCGGTTCGGTAGAGGGGAAGAGTGCTTAGGCACCCGACCTCACCCGGCAGGGGTGGGGCTGAGGGCGCCGAGGCGTACCGAGTAGCTGCCTGTAGAGGTGAACCATGCGCCGATATCGTCCGCCGTCGCCACAAACAGTCGAGAGGGTCAGGGGCCTGATCTCCCGGACGAGCCTGCGCCGTGCCGCGCGTACGCTCGACTTGGCCGAAGTCACGGTGGCTAGTTTGGCCGCCGGCCTCAACAACGTCACCCCGGAGACCGAGCGGCAAGCGGAGACGCGCTTGTCCGCACTCGAGGCCGCGCAAACCGCCTAAAGACCACTGCGCCCAGCGTCGGGGAACACGGGGCGCAGCCGATGACCGATGATTGATAGCACCTCATCCGGAATCACGCCAGCGGCAGTCAGCCAGCTGACGTCGGAGGCAACGCTCGGTATCCCGAGTCGTCGATTCCGAGAATGGGTGTCGTCGCGACGCGTGCCGCATGCTCGCGTCGGGAAATTGGTGGTCGTCGAGCTATCGGCAGCGCTCGCAGCACTCCGCGCAGAACGGGCGCAAGACGAGCCAGAAGAGCCAGCGGACGAGCTGGCGCGACTGCGAAAAGCCGCTGGCCTGCGGGCAGTCGGGAGGGCCGCCGGGTGACCGAGCCGCGCCTTCCCCCGAACGGCCATTCCGACGATCCGGAGCTCTCGGTCATGATCGCGGAGTACCAGCGGCAGGCCTCCGGCGAGCAGACGCCCGCGCCTCTGGAGGAGGATTGCGCGACCGACGTGCATATCCCTCCGCACGACCTCGACGCCGAAGGCTCCGTGCTGAGCTCGGTTCTGTTGTCGGCCGAAGCGTTCGACGCAGTCCAGGAGGTTTTGAAGGCGGAACACTTCTACTCGGACGCCAACCGTCGCGTCTACGAGGCGGTCGTCGACCTGCAGGGGTCCGGGCGGCCCGTGGATCTGGTTGCCGTCGCGGGCTGGCTCAGAGACAGAGGCCGACTTCAGCAGGTCGGCGGGACCGCGTACCTCGTGCAGCTCACAGACGCAACGCCGGCCGTGGTCAATGTCAATCAACACGCCGAGCGCATCGTCGAGATGTGGGCCAGGCGACGCGTGCACGAGCTCTGCAGTCTGACGGCGATCCAGGCGCGGCAAGCTGAGCGACCTACGGTAGAGCTCGTCCAAGAGCTGACGGAGTCGCTGGGGCGGATCACCGAACCGGGCTCGACCGGGCTCGAAATCATCGAGGCCGATGCCATCTTCGAAGCGGTCCCGCCCACGCCATGGCTCATCCGTGGGCTCGACCTCTGCCCAGGCGCCCCGGCGATGCTCGCGGGCTATGGCTTCGGCGGCAAGTCGATCGCTGCGCAGGCGATGGCCCTCGACACGGCGGCAGAGTGCCGGATCTGGGGCGCGTTCGAAGCGGCCTCTGGCAGGGTCATCCACCTCGATTACGAGCAGGGTGAGCACCTCACGCGCCGCAGGTACCACCGACTTCTACACGGCGCCGACCTGACGCCGGAAGATGTGCGGGGGCGGCTCGGACTTGTCTGCCATCCCGCCACATACCTGGATGACTCCGGAGCAGACGCGATGCTTCTCCGGCTCCTGGACGGGGTGACGCTCTGTATCGTCGACAGCCTGCGGGCCGCGTCGCCCAAGCTTGAAGAGAATTCCTCCGAAGCCCGGCGCGTGCTTGATATGCTGGGGCGTGTCAGCGAGCGGACGGGCTGCACGATCCTAGTGATTCACCACGCTCGCAAAGCGGCGCAGAACGCCGTCGGCGGAGTCCGGGAGACCATCAGGGGGAGCGGGGCACTCTATGACGCCTGCGGTTCCGTCCTCGTGGTCGAGGGCAGTCCAGAGGAGGAGACGCGGACCATCCATCACGTGAAGGCTCGCGTGTCGGGCAAGTGCGCAGACCCGATGTTGCTCCGCATCGACGATACCGACGGGGGAGGGCTCGTCGTGTCGGTCGAGGAGGCTCCGTCACAGGAGGAGCGAGAACACGACAGACGCATCGCCCGCGATGACCGATTCGACGCCGTGGTGCTGGCCGAGGTCACGAAAGGGCCGGGTCGGAGCACGACCGAACTGGCGAGCGCCCTTCACGCGAATCGTTCGCGAGACGTCTCGCCAGCGCTGACCCGGCTCCGGATGGTGGGACAGATCAGACGCGAGGAGGGACCACGGCGTTCTGAGCTCTGGTGGCCGACAGGCAAGGAGGTATCGTCGTGAGTTCTGACCGGGTACGGCCCAATGGCCTAGAAGAGCGGGGACCGGGTACAGGGACCGGGGACACCCCCCTAAAGGGGGTGTGTCGTGTCCCCGGTCGTCACTCGGTACACGTCCCCACTTGTACCCGGTCGTCCCCGGCAGAGAAAAGCCCCGCGCGGCCCCTCGCCCTCGGCGCCCCGGAAGCCGGGCCGGCCTGGCCTGGAACGGGAGCCCAGTGTCGAGTCGCGTGGCGAATCGCGCGCACGACCTCGACGCTCTCTCGTGAGTTTGGCTGCGCCGCGCGAGACTCGCAGTCCAGAGCGCCGAAGATTCCGCGCACTTCCGCGCCGCGCTCCGCCGGCGGCTCGCGGGAAGGGGGTGCCGCCTGATGGCCCGCAATCCCTGGCCGACGGCGACCGGTGCCGCCCGCGACTGCGGGCGCCTGGTGGGCAGCGCCGCCTGTCCGAGCGACGAGCTCCCGTCGGCTTCGGGTCCGGGTTCGGTCCGACCTGGCCGAGATAGCGCCGGTCGGTTCCAACCCGGCAACAGCTACGGATCGGCGAAGCGCTTCCGAGCGGGCCAGCATGGTGCGCTCACGGCCTTGGAGCGTCAGGGCGACGAGGCCGCCCGCGCCTCCCTGGCCTTCGGTCGCAGGTACGCTGCGCACCGTCGCGCCGAGCTCACGGCGGCGCATGGTGCCATCTCCGCTGGCGTGGGGGCGATGGTCGAGTCAGCTGGCGAGCTGCTCGCCAGCGCCCGCTACTGGTCAGCACGTGGCCTTGCTGAAGCGAACCCCGACTTCGCTCGACTCGCCGCGACCCTGATCGCGGGGCAACGCCAGGCTGAGCGCGACGCATGGGAGCTCGCATCGAGGGAGGCGCAGGCGCGTCCGCGCGAGAACCCGATCGACCGCCTGCGCCGCGAGATGGCGGCCACGCGCCGCGCCCGCGAGCTTGCGGCTGCTCCGACGACCGAGAACCCGTCCGCGCCGAACGCCCCTCAGCAGGGCGCCGAGGAGCCTTCAGGATGACCACCTTCCAGGACTTGCTCGACCTCGACGATCGTCTCGCCGCCGCCGGCTTCCCGCCGCTCTCGCCCTGGTGGCGCGAGCAGCTACGTCGCTACTACGAGCATCCCACTGCGACCGCGTTCGTTGCGCGTGTTGGTCGAGGCGGAGCCAAGTCGACCACGCTCTGCAAGGTGGCGCTCTGCGAGACGCTATCCGGCGACTGGGCGGTGCCCCCCGGCGAGCTGCATTTCTTCGGGTTCGTCTCGGCCAGCAAGGACGAGGCCTCGCTCCGGCTCCGGCTGCTCGAAGCCTACCTCCGCGCCTTGGGGATCCGCTTCGCCCGCTCCGGCGACAGCATCGAGCTCTTGGACATGCCTCGGGGCTTCCGTGTGCTGGCCTGCCAGATCGGGAGCGTCTCGGGCTTCCGCTGTTTCGGCTACGCGCTGGACGAGCTCAGTAAGTGGGAGTCGGCCGACCATGCGGCAAACCCGGCCAACGAAGTCGACGCCAGCGCCGCGGCCATGACGGTCACGCACCCGGGCGCCCGGCGCTTCAAGGTCTCGTCGCCCTTCGGCCTGGACGACCATCACTACCAGCTCATGGCGCGCGGGGACACCGAGGTGCAGGTCACCTGCGAGGCTCCGAGCTGGGTGGCGAACCCGAGCATCACCGAGCAGCAGACGCGGCAACTCGAGCCCGACGAGAAGACCTGGACGCGAGAATACGCGGCCGTCCCGCAGTCAAGCGTCGGCTCGGCCTTCGACGGCCAGTTCGTTGAGGCTTGCTTTCGCACCCCGCCGCAGGCGATGCGCTACCACGACGTTCAGGTCCTGCTCGGCGCGCCGGTGGTCGTTTGCGACCCGAGCTCGGGCGGCTCTGATGAATTCTCATGGGCGACCGCGCGGCTCGTGCGCATGATGACCAGCGATGGCTTCGGCGACTTCACGGTTGAGGTCGCGGTCGGCGTCTTGCTCGAAGCGTCGGGCGGGACGCAGGGCTATTGGGGCAACGAGACCGGCGGCGACGTTGCCACGAAGCTGGCGAGGTTCGCGCAAGAGCACGGCTGCCGTCTGGTCTTTGGCGACCAGGGCGAGCGGGTCTTGCTCCAGACCGAGCTCCCCAAGCACGGGCTCAGTTACTACTCGATGCCCTGGAGCAATCTCAACAAGGGCGAGGCCGTGCGCCGCGCGCGCCGGCTCATGTCGGACAAGGTCTTGTGGCTGCCGCAGGCCGATGACCGGATGCGCCGTCAGCTGCTCGGCTTCCAAGAGCGGCTCTCGCCGTCAGGCAACATCACCTACAGCGGCAAGGGCCACGACGACCGCGTTTCGCTGGTCCTGCTCGCCGCGCACCTCGAGCAGACGAAGCAGTTGCCGTGGGTTGGTCGGGGCGAGAGGCCTCTTATCACTGTCAGCGGTCCGCGCGGGCAGTTCAACCTGCGGTGGCCCGCATCATACGGCGGGCGCGGCAAGGAACCCGCGTGGGACCCGATGCACGAATCATGTTTTTGCCCCCGCGCTCGCGAGGCTCAGGCGCCCAAGGGGCGCAGATTCGGAGGTTTCTGACATGCAGCCATCAACTTCGGAACTGCAACACGAGCTCACCAGGCTACACGACGAAGACGTCCAGATCGGCTTTGACCTGAACGAGGTCGAGCGAGACATTGTCCACGCCGAACGCGAGCTGGCCGACGCGAAGCGACGAAAGGCACAACGATGACCATCGACACCATTCCGCACGACATCACCGCTCGCGCAGCCGCGTCTCGCGACCGAGCGCTCCTTCAGATCCAAAAGGAAGATCTCGAGCGCGCCGAGCGTGCCCGCGAGGACCACGAGCGACTCGAGCGTCAGGTCCACGCCGAACGCTCGAAGGTTGGTGCGCGCCGAGCTGAACTCGAACGCCGTCGCGTCTACTTGGCCAACCTGCGGATCGAGGTCGAACAAGTCGAGCACCAGTTGCAGCTGCCGACCCAAGCTGGCGTCGCGGTCATTCGCTCGAAGCATCTGGAGCTGCACTCGCTTGAGCTAGGTCGGGTTGTCGGCGCGCAGCCTGGTGACCTCGTGTGCGTTCCGACCGTGCCACTTGCGAGACTCCGCGAGACCACCAACCGCAACGTCACGCCTATCACACCCGAGGCGCTCGCCCACCTGCTCGAAACCGGCGCCGCCGAAGCCGCGCCCGAGGTGACGTCATGAGCCGTCTGCCCTGGTTCGCCGATCCGTCCGTCATTCACTGCCATCGCAACGTCGACCCGCTCACGGGCTATGCGCGACCTGGGACTCGCGCGCTCGCCTCGAGCAGGAACACCCCGATCCACGCCCGCGTTGCCGCGCAGCCCACGGTGTTCCGGTTCGGCAAAACGATCAAGTGCACGGCCGGCGCCGAGCAGCCATTGACCTACGTCAGCGGCCCACCGCAGCCCACCGATCCGACGGTGACCGAAGTCGTCGTCATGAGGGCAACCGAAGCCGAAAAGCTCCGTGTGGCCACGCTGCATCGCAACTTCCTCAGCACCGAGACGTTGCCGGTCATAGCGGGAAAGACCGAGCTCGGTGCGGCTACCGCGCTCCACCTGTCGAGCGACGGCCGGCAACTGAGCGCGGTCGTGTCCTGGTCGAACGAAGGCTGGCAGCGACTGCATGCCGGCGAGTTCACCGGTGTCCGTCCGCTCATCGAAGAATCCTACAAGAACGCATCCGGCGAGCTCGTCGGTGCCAAATTGCAAGGCATCGAGCTCGTCGTCTCACCAGGGGCCCCCGTGGCCCAGAAAGGAAACCCCACCACCATGGCACTCAACCAACCCCCCAGCGTTCAGAGCGTGGTCGATGAAATCAACCGTCAGCCGGGGCGCAACCCGCTCGAGAAGACGAACGCCCTGCTTTGCAGCCGGAGCGCAGCGCACGCCGCGTTGCCCTATGCCGAGCAGATCAAACGCGCCGACGAGTACCTACAGAGCACGCTGTCCGGCAAGGTGCCGAGCGGCGTCGTGCTGGCGTCAGCGCGCCCCGCGGCGCAGTCGTTGCCCGATTTGGTCCGGGAGATCAACGGCCAATCCGGCCGAAATCACCTCGAGCGCGTCAACGCGCTCCTGCTCAGCCGGCGCCCCGCCCACAAGGCCCTGCCGTGGGCCGAGCAGATCCACGCCGCGTCCAAGGTCAGCGAGGAAGTGCTCGCCGGCAGGATGCCCGCGATCTGAGCCAACCAGAGGGGGGCACTCTTTTCGGAGATGAAACGATGATCGCAGAACAATTGCAACTCAAGCTCAGTCAGCAACGCGCGCTCGTGGCCAGCCTCGAGTCCGACCTGGCCGGCGCGCGCCGACGGTTCGATTCCGCGTGCATCGCCTCGGCAGGGGCGCCCGCCGGTTTCACCGACAGGCAAGCGGACGCCGAGGACGAGAACATCAAGCACTATGCTCAGAAGCTGCACGGAGCCCGGCTCGTGCTCGAGCAGATGCAGGCCGAGCAGGCCGCGCCCGACTTCCAGGAGCGCGTCGAGCTCGCCGATCGGCTGCTCGGCGAGGTTCAAGCGGAGTCGTTCATGGCCGAGCTCGAACGAACGTACGGACCGCAACTGTCGCAACTCGGCGCGGCGATGGCTGGCATCTATCAGCAAACTTTCGCGGCGATCCAGCATCGACAGAGGCGAGCGGCGGAGGCCATGGCCGCGGCGAAAGCCGTGGGCGGCACAATCGAAGACGGGCCGCGCCTGTTCGGCTCGTTGCTCGACGTGCACGCGCTGATTGCCCGCGCGTTCTGGTCTGGCGTCCGCGACGCGCTGCCGGTGCGCACCAACGTGGACGATCCCGACCTCCTGGTCTCACTGCGCGGCGTCCTGCAGCGCAACCAATGACACTTGCAGCGGCGGGCTTCTCCACCCGGGGGCCGCAGTCCTGGCCCCGCCTCGATCGGGCCCGGGCGCTCGATCGGGGCCCGCGAGGGCAATTCTCCCACACAAAGGACCTGAGTCATGCCGTTCAGTAGTTACAGCTTCAGCGAGATGGCGCTCACGAATTCCTGGCTCAGCCCGAGCGACGAGAGGGACGCCGCTGTGCTGCTGAGCGGCTACGCATCCGCCGGCGACGAGGAGCCGGGGACGCCGGCTTGGGGGACGCTCGGGCTCGTCTTTCGGCCGCGGCGACCCGAGGCGGAGGCGGGCGCAGCCCCAGACACCAAGGAACTGTTCGCCCGCGCATTCGCGGTTCGGCATGGCGAGCGGCTGATCCCCGTAGCGTACCGCGACCCGCGCCTAAACCGCATCTGGCAGCCCGAGGAGGGGGACCTGGGCCTCGTCGGCTACGGCGGCGGGCGCATCACGCTTGAGGACACACCGTCCAAGCAGACCCGGATCCGACACCGGGTCCCGTTCAGTGGCGGGACGATGGAGATCTTGCTCGACCCGGACGAGACATCGATCACGGTCACGCATTCAGGTGGGATGGCCATCGAGCTGAAGGGCGAGCGGGTCAGGGTCGCGGCTCCTACGGTCTACATCGAGTCGCCGGACGTCATTCTGGGCGCCGATGGGCGGCCCGTGGCGTGCGTGGGCGATATCGTCGGCGGGCGGACGTACGCACTCACGACGGCCCCCGGTGCGCCGATGGCGCCAAACCCGGCGCCGGCGCCAGGCACAGGGGTCGAGTGGTTCGGCAAGATCCTGTCGGGCGTCACTGGCGTCCGCGCCGGCAACGGGGGGAGCAACTGACATGCGAACCGCACGACAGGTCGAACAGCAGCCGCGGCGCGTGCTCAGGCTCGATGACGCCGGCAAGCTCGCGGCCGGGCGGGCTTTGCGCAAACATCGAAGGGGCACCGAGGGCACCATGGGCGACCCAGTGCTCTGGGAGGTTCTCCAGATGCGGCAGCGGGTGGCGCGCCGTGGCTGAACCGCTTGCATCGTGGCCCGCCTTCGCTGAGGCCGTGCACGCCCGGCTCGAGCGGGGACGGCAGGTCTATGGCGATCAGTCGTTCAATGCCGAACCCGGCGCTCTGTTGGACGAGATTGCCGAGGAGCTCCAGGACACTTGCGCTTGGAGCTTCATCTTGTGGGCGCGGCTCGAGTCCCTGCGCTCGCGTCTCCAGGTGCTCGAGCAGACGCCGGCAGGACGTCCCCTCGAGGGTTCGCCGACGGCGCCCATGGGGCGCATGGTCGGCGCCAGCGGGCGGAGCGGAGGTCCAGATCGATGACCGGCCATGTTGCTTTTCAGCCCGCAGGCCGCCGCGGGAAACATGCTGCCGGAAAACCGCTGTCCGCCCCAGAATCGCGTTTGGGGTGGTCGGACGTCCTTCGGGTCCTCCAGGACGAGAAGGCCCGCTCCGTGGCGCTCGCCCACTACCGGACCAGCGGCTGGACGCCGGAGGACTTTGGACAGGTCCGAACCGCCCGCGCGGTCATGGCCGACGCACTGGCCCGGGCCGAGGACGCACTCGAGTGGCGCCCCGGCGGTGGTGGCATCGACCGTGCTCGGGTTCGCGCGCTCCGACAGCGACTCGAACGGGAGCTCTGGCCGTGAGCCGCCAACGCCAGCGCAGGTTCATGCGGCGAGTCACCTTGACCGACCGAAGCGTGCGGACCGAACGCCGGCAGGGCACCGAGGTCGAATATCGGGTGCTCCGTCGCCCGATGCTTCACGCGCCGGTGCAGCCGCCAAAGACGCAGAAGTAGAACCACGGAGGGCGCCCCCCAGAACCCTCGGCAAGCCCGGGGGTTCGGTACGTTCGGCACTGGCCGGTGGCGCTGCGGCCAGGTCGGGCCGCGTGGGTCACAAACGACTTCTCTGGGCGGGATCCCTACTCCTCGTCGCCGCCACCCTTCTCCTCCTTGCAGACCTCTAGGCTGCGCACGATCAGGCCAGCGAGTGCCCATGCCTGATCCACCGAATCGATGAAGACACGGGAGGTACCGAACGCCTTCGGAGCATCCTCGACTTTGAAACCTTGCGCGAGGCTCTTTGCTTCTTCGACCGAGACAAGGGTGGTAACTGCCTTTCGGCTGCTACCCGCAAACAGGCGAACGAACCATCTGCTCGGAGAGCAAAAACTCACGTTGAAGTAGTTGAGCGTATCCTTGTAGAGGACGTTCTCCTCCTGTTCGCCTGCCCGGACGCAGACGTCCCGGACCTTGCGATAGAAGTCGAGTTCCTCCTCGGTTGTGACGATAGTCCGCCCCCCGGCGGCCTCCTCGGACGGCACAGTCTCTGGCGCGGCCGGCGATGCTGGCGGCGTCACCGCGTCAGAGGGCTCAGCCGGCTTCGACGCTTCGTTGATGCGTGAACGAAGTTGCGTGAGGAAGTCGTCGCTAATCGTCCGGAGAATCGCAGGTTGGACCGATTCCCGCGCAATACGGCTCAGCCGTTCGAGCACCGACCGCGTCCTGAGTCCGGCGTAGACACCATCGCTCAACCACTTGACGAACTGCTCGTCCGACTCTGGCGCCCTGAGAGCCGCGACCAGTTTCTCGATCATCTGTTGGCGGTAGTTGCTGTCCTCGGCATCGGCAACAAGCTTCTCCGTCTTGAACTGCGCCTTACTGAACTTGCCAAGGAACTTCGCGACCGACTCGAAGTCGAGCTTCGGGTCAGCGAGAGAAAACGAGAAGAACGGGGAATCGTCCATTACGTTGGGTTTCGCGAGATCGCCGTAGAACAGGTACTCGCAGCCGTCCGTGATGATCCCAAAACGGAGCTGAGGCAACTGGCTCATGTACCGCGCCAGTTGGGGAGACCGCAGGCGAACGTCGGAGCCGAGAGTCTTGGCCTCGATCACCAGAATCGGTGTCTGCCCTGCGCTGTCGAAGATCGCGTAGTCCATGCGGTCCGGAAGCCGCTTCCCGTCATTCGCGGTGAACTCCGCGGCGTATTCCAGCCTGACCTCGCGGGGACTCGATGGATCATACCCGAGCCCAGCGATGAAAGGTACAATGAGCGACTGCTTCGTCATCTCCTCGTTGGTGATGAACTCGTGGTTCTCCTGGTACCGCCTTGCCAGGTCTCTCAGCAGCTTCACGTCCATGTTCGTCTCCGCCCTCGGTCGGGGCCCGCTGAACCAACGGCCAAGTGTCACCGCGGGGCACGAATCTTGTCAAGGAAGTGGGGCGCGGGGGCTGCCGACTGAGGACGGTCGCGCTCTGCGTCACCGACACGGCAGAACGGCACGCCGCACCACGAGCGAAAGCGGGGCCAGGCTCGCGCGGCAGGTCTGGGTCACGTTCCAGATCACCGGAGCGGAATCATTGGGGAAGTCGGCGCGCCAGGCCCACGTCCGAAACGGGGTCATGTCGGCGGAACCGCTCGGGAAACCGGTGCCGCAGGACTGAGGCCGCCGGCAGCGGAGGCTCAAAGGTAGGCGGGCCAGCACAGTCGGCAGAGCCTGCCGGCCGGGCCTGCGCCACGTAGTGCGCCCCCAGGCGACCAGCGTTCGAGGGGGAGGGGAACGCCTATCGCCTTGGGGACGCCCAGGGAGTGTAGCACCGTCAACGATTCAGGGCACTTCGGAAGAATCGACGGGGGGCGGGACGAAAGGGGTTGCGGGGGGCGTATAGACGCGATAGGACGGTATCTAGATGGCCAACCTGCTGTTCACAGTGAAGCTTGAAGACGACGATCGGGCTCTGCTCGACGCTTGCTCCAAGTTCGAACGGCTCACCCGAAGCGATATCGTACGCCGGGCGCTTCGACACTATGCCGAGCACCTTGGCGTGAAGCCCGAGCAGCAGAAGCCGAAACGCAAGAAGTAGCCCAGAAACGTCAGTGGGCCCGCGCTGCGTCACCAGCCGGGCCCGCGGAAAACCCCAACGAAGCTGAGGTTCTCATGCAGGCACATAGCGCAAGTTCGTACGTTCTGCTCGTCCGTTGGCAGTCCGGAGCAACGGAACAGCACCAAATACCGGCCGACGGCGTAGTCCGGCTCGGCCTCGACTCGGAGCCCGTGGCGAGCGTCGTGCCGCTGTACGGCAACGGACCGAGCCCGGTGGGCCAGGCCGTCGTGCGCGGCCCCGAGGTGCCGAGCATGACCGTAGCGCCGACTCCGGACGACCTGGCCGACGATCAACCGCCCGAGTGGCTGTCGGAGTTCATGGCGGAGCTTGGGCGCCGGCACAACATCCGGACTCCCGAAGGCTGCGAAGCCGCCATGCACGAAGCCGCCAACACCTCCGACTCCTTCGGCTTCCGCTGCCGTTCCTGTGCGGCTCTGGCGCGCGGCTACCGCTCCGCCGGTGGCGCCTTGGCGGCCATCCTGGAGGAGGACCAGGACGCTTGGAGCCGGCACAACGGCGAGGCTTCCAGGCACTTCAGGGAGTCGGTCGAACTGGCGCGGCAGGGCGAGCTGGTCGGCGCGTGAAGCACGCCGCTCGCTTCGGGCTCACGAGCATGGTTCGCGGGTCCGTGGCGGGCGCTGTGCCCGCAGGAGGATTGCACCATGAACGACACCACCGATTCCATGAACAACACCGCTGATTCTGTGAACGCTGCTACCGCCCCCCTCGGCTGGAAGGTCCGCCACGACGGCAGCCTGTATCCCGACGATGACGTCGAGGCCGCCGTGCTCGCCCCGAACCCGAACCCCGGTCCGACCGCAGATAACCGCGACCTGAGCGTGGGCGACCTCATTGTCCGAGCGCTCTGCCACGGCATGTGCCCCGGCAGCCCGGACCGTGGCGAGGACTGGCAGTCATTCGAGAACAGCGTTCTCGAGACCCTAGCGGTCGATCTGAGGGTCCTGGCGTTGGCCTACAATGGCGGCGACGCCGAGAGCCCCGAGGCGGAATTCGAGGGGTTGACCGACGACGAGCTCTTGCGCGCCGTGCATGGTCTGGCCCGTCGAGCCGATGCGGCTGCCCAGCTGTGCCAGAGACTGCGGCAGGCCCGATGGGGGCATCCGAGCTTCGGGGGCGCGTCCGAGGAGTTCCTGGTCAAGATGGCCGCGCCTAAGGGCGAGGAGCCGGAAGCCGAGCCCAAGACCGAGGAGCCAGAAGAGTGATCCCCCCCGACGCGCGCCCCATGATCCAGGTGCTCCGCTCGGACTGCATCCTGAAGCTGTACCGGGACGGCGACAGCTACACCCTGCAGGTGAGCCGGCTCCGCAAGGCTCCAAAGACGCTCGAAAAGCTCACGGCCGAGCAAGCCTTGACGGAGCTGGCCCAGGAGATGGACGGTGGAGGACATGGCTGAAGCAAGGAAAGCGCCCGTCTGCCCCCAGTGCGGGAGCGAGGACACGAAGTGGATCCCCTACGGCCACACGCCGGGGCTCGGTGGGCACGACGTCATTGACCGAAGCGCGGACAAGGCCTACCGGTGCCGCGGCTGCGGGCACGCGTGGGGCGAGTTGACCGACTACAACTTCGCCGTGCCGTTGGAGGAGGGCTGATGCCCAAGCGTGCAACCGGCAGTGTCACCTTCGGCGACGACGGGATCGCCCGAACCCGCGTCACTCTGCAGGGGCAGAACCGACGTGTGTTCGAACTGCCATCCTGCAAGACCGAGCAGCAGGCGCTCGACCGTTCCGAGCTCTTGGCGGAGCAGGCCAAGCGGCTCCGCAAGGCAGGACACACCGGGAGCAAGGCGGCCGACACACTGCTCCTGGAGCTCGCCCGGGCGCGCCCCGGAGCCGAGGCCGTCGCCCTGCAGGTCATCGGCGAACTGTGCGGGGGCGTGGCGGTCCCGGCCAAGAAAGACCGGGGCCCCACGTTCCGCAACGTGGCCGAGGAATGGATCTCGGGTGCTCTGTCCACCCGGTTTCCCGACAACGTCGACAAGCCCACCGAAGCTTGGGGCGAGACCTGCCGGCGCCGACTCGAGTCAGCGATCTATCCGGTCGTCGGGGATACGCCGATCGGCGACATCACCCGCGAGGACTGCGAACAGGTCATGCGGCAGCTACCGGTCCCGAAGGGCAGGGAACGCCTGCAGGCGACGACACGGCGGCAGTATGCGGGCCTTCTGACTCGCGTCCTGAACCTTGCCGTGGTGGCCGGCTACCTGACGCTCAGCCCACTGCCGGCGAACTGGCTCCCCAAGCCGAGCAAGCGCAAACGCTTTCCGATCCTGCTCCCGAACGAAGACGCTACGCTCCTCAGCAGGAACCAGATCCCGCTAGTCTGGCGGCTCTTCTATGGCTTCCTTCATCGCGAAGGCATGCGCCGCGAGGAAGCGGTCAAGCTGACCTGGGCGGACATCGATCTCGAGAACAACCAGGTCACCCTCGACGAGAACAAGACGAGCCACCCCCGTTGGTGGAACCTAGACGACGGCACCGCCGATGCCCTCAGAGCCTGGCGCGCCATGCAGGATCCGAAGCCCGAGCCTCCCGACTGCATCTTCCAGGAGAGCGGCGTCCCGCTACCGCTCGACCACATGGCAGAGAAGGTCCGTGCCGACCTAAGGCGCGCCGGCCTGAAGCGCGCCGACCTGTACTCGGTGAAGGACCTCAAGGGCGCGTTCGGGATCCACTGCTTCCGGCGGTCGTTCGTGACCCAACAGCTGGCCCGAGGGACGAACGAGGACTTCGTGAGGCGCCGAACCGGCCACAAGACCGACGAGCTGCTTCGGTACAGACAGGATGCGACGGAGCTTGCGCGGGGGGGGTTGCGTGAGCTAAGTCCCCTCGGCCTGGCGATACCCGAGTTGAATGATTCGCCACGGGAATCGCCACGGACCACTCGCGAAGGTGGCGGAACTGGCAGACGCGCTAGATTCAGGTTCTAGTGCCCGCAAGGGCGTGGAGGTTCAAGTCCTCTCCTTCGCAC
>JAFGIS010000123.1 GCA_016929495.1 Polyangiaceae bacterium
CTCCGCCGCTTTGGGCTCCGCCGCTTTGGGCTCCGCCGCTTTGGGCTCCGCCGCTTTGGGCTCGGCTGCTTTGGGCTCGGCTGCCCTGGGCTCCGCTTTTGGCTCAGCCTTCTTCGGCTTCGACTCCCGAACGGGCTCGAGCGTCACGGTCGTCACGCTGGTGGCGCCCATCCACCGCGTCGAACCGTAGATCGTGCGGGGCAGCTCGGCCAGGATCGAGCCTTGCGGCCTCCGCGGCGGGCCTTGACCCTCCTTGTGCTTGCTCACCGGCACCGGGTCGGTGACGAAATGCAGCACCAGCCCGTCCGGGGAATCGGTCGTAGCTTCGAACTGGGTCGTATGGCTCAGCGAATCGAACTTGCAGGCCTCGACGCACAGGCCGCAGTACATGCATTTTCCGATGTCGATGTCGAAACGCGTGATCTCGCGGACGTTGGTCTCTTTGTTCTTTTCGACCTTGACCTCGATGGCATCAATGGGGCAAGCGCGCTGGCAGAGCAGACATCCGGAACAGCGAACGAGGTCCACTTCCAGGATGCCGCGGTAGGTGTCTGGCAGCGTCTCCTGGACCGGCTTCTCGATGCGGTCCGGGTACTGAATCGTCAGGGGGCGACGAAACAGCCAGCTCGAAGTCACAGTCAGGCCTTCGAACGTGGTCGTGATGGCGCGCCCGATGTTCGCGAAGTACTCGCGAAATCCCGTACTCTGGTCTGGTTGGCCTCGAAACACCGAAGACATAGCGGTCTCTCGGGCTGCCGTCACGGCAGCCGGTACGGCGGGTACCAAAGCTCCTCGCCTTCCATGCGACGGTACTTGTCGCGGTCTGCCAGGTAGGTGGCTCGGACGCGGAGGAGGTACAGGAGCAGCGCGCAAGCGCCGGCAGCCACAAGCACGATGCGCATCACCCAATCGAGCAGGCTCCCCGTCTGTACCACGGGCAGCAGCGCCAGGGTGCCGAGCGCGGCCGTGAGCGAGATCGGCACCAGATACTTCCAGCACGCGATCATGAGCTGGTCGACTCGGAGACGCGGCAGGGTCCACCGGAGCTGGATGACCAGAAGCACGAGCGCCGATGTCTTGATCGCGAAGATGGCGAAGCTCAGGGCCTGCCAGCCGACGAAGACCCAGCCCTGGCTCTGCTCGATGGTCTCGAGCGAGACGCCGGGCACCTGCCAGCCGCCGAGGAACCCGAGCACGGCGATCGCGCTCATCACCCAGAGGTTGGCCCATTCGGCGAAGAAGAAGAACAAAAAGCGCATCCCGGAGTACTCGACGTTGTATCCGGCCACGAGCTCGCTTTCAGCCTCGGGCAGGTCGAACGGGGTACGGTTGCCTTCGGCGATCGCGGCAGTGAAGTACGTGAAAAACGCGACCGTCAGGAACGGATTGCGGAACACGTACCAGTGCCAGGGCCAGCCGCCCTGATCCCCGATGATGCCCTGGGTGGAGAGCGTCCCCGCCTCGAGCACCACGGCCATCAAGGAGAACGCCGACGGGATTTCGTACGAGACGAGCTGTGCGGCGCTGCGGATCCCCCCGAACAGCGCCCACTTCGAGTTCGAGGCCCAGCCGGCCATCATCAGCCCCACGACCACGAGCGAGGTGACCGCGAGCAGGTAGAGCAACCCGACGTTCAAGTCGGCGGCAACCAGGTGGGCGCCGAACGGCAACACCACGAAGGTGCCAAAGACGCCCATGAACACCAGGTACGGCGCCATGCGGAACAGCGGGCGGTCGGCTCCCTCGGGGGTCAGGTCTTCCTTGAGGAAGCACTTGATACCGTCCGCCAACCACTGCAGAAACCCTAGGGGGCCCACGCGGTTCGGGCCGACCCGAGACTGGATCCGCCCGGCCATGCGGCGCTCCACCCAGGTCACCGGTCCGGCGAACAGCGCGAAGAACGCGAGCAGAACGACCGCCGCGATGAACGCCGCAGCGATGTAGACCCACGTCGTATGCGGGTACTCGGACGGCTGTGCGCCGAAGGCCCACTCGATGAAAGCGTCTGCGGCACGCTGTATCGGGTTCACCGGTCCACCTCCGGCGCCAGAACGTCGAGCGAGCCGATCAGGGCGACGAGATCGGCGACCAGAATGCCAGGGCTCAAGTGCTCGATGATGGACATGGCAGTGAAGGATCCGGTGCGGAACCGGGCCCGATACGGCTTGTCGGTGCCGTCGGAGACGGTGTACGAGGCGTACTCGCCGCGGGCGCTCTCGACCGGCGCGTACACCTCGTTCGGGGCGGGCTTGACGGTCTTGGGCTTGACCCAGAACTCACCCTCCGGCAGCCGCTGGCAGGCCTGACGGATGATCTTGAGGCTCTCGCTCATCTCGAGGATGCGGCACCAGTAGCGGTCGTACGCGTCGCCGAGCGTGCCTTGCCAGCCCTGGCCGACGATGGTGTCGAACTCGAAGTCGGGGTACGCCGAGTACGGCAAGTCCTTGCGCAGGTCCCAGTCGATGCCGGATCCGCGCAGGTTCGGACCGACCAGGCCGTAGGCCACGGCGTCCTCCGGCGAAATCACGAGCAGGTTCGCCAGGCGCTTGATGAAGATCTCGTTGTACGAAATCAGCCGGTTGAACTCGTCGAGAATCGGCTCGAAGTGGTCGGCCCAGGCCAGAATCATCTGGACCGTATCGGCATCGATGTCGTGCGCGACGCCGCCGAAACGGAAGTAGTTGTAGGTAAGCCGAGCGCCGCAGATGCGCTCCATGATGTCGTTGATCTTCTCGCGCTCACGGATCCAGTGGATGAACGGCGTCACGGCCCCGAGATCCATCGCGAGCGATCCCGTGGCGATCAGGTGGCTCGCGATGCGGTTGAGCTCCGAGGCGATGACGCGGCAGTACTCGCCCCGCAGCGGAACGGAGATGCCGGCCAGGCGCTCGACGGACAGAGCCCATGCGTGGTTCGCGAACATCGCGCCGAGGTACTCGATGCGGTCGGTGTAGGGCATCGTTCCGATGTAGGGCATGCCCTCCGAGAGCTTCTCGTGGCCTCGGTGCAGATAGCCGACGTCGGGGATTGCGCGGCGCAGGATCTCACCGTCCGTCTCGAGCAGAAAGTTGAGCACGCCGTGCGTAGCCGGATGGTGCGGGCCCATGTTCAGCTGCATCACACCGGCGGTTTCCTCGGCCTTGGGCACGTGCAGGGCCTTGATATGCCCCCCGCTCAAGAGCTCGGAGCGGCTCTTCGGCAGGGCTGGACCGCGCGTCGTCGAAATGCCGTGGTAGTCCGGCGGCTGAGTGTAGTCCTTGCGCAGCGGGTAGCCTTCCCAGTCCTCGGGCAGAAGGATCCGTTTGAGCGATGGGTGGCCGGTGAACTGGACGCCGAGCAAGTCGAACGTCTCGCGCTCGTGCCAGTTGGCGGTGGGCCAGAGATCGCTCACCGTCTCGACGCTGGGCTGATCGCGATCGAGCCGGGCCTTGAGGGCGATCTCGTGTCGCCGCGGGTACGAGTACAGGTGGTAGACTACCTCCATCGCGTCCTTGCGGTCGACGCCGGTCACCGCGCGCAGGAAGTCGAAGCGCAGCCGGTCGTCGTCGCGCAGGACCGCACACACGGCGTGGAGCGCCGAGGGGGCGATCTCGATCGCCTCCGACAAGACCTGCTGCCGCGCTCCGATCGCACTCTGACCGAAGCGAGCGCTCAGAAACTCGTGCAGTTCCGGGCCGTTCATGGGCGCCTCAGAGGCCCTTCATCTTGTCGAGCCAGTGTTCCTGTCTCATCTTCTGCTGCATCTGGATCATCGCGTCGCACAGTGCCTCGGGTCGCGGGGGGCAGCCCGGCAGGTACAGGTCGACGGGGAGGATCTGGTCAACACCTTGAACGACCGAGTAGGAGCGCTGGAACAGGCCGCCGCAGTTGGCGCAGCTGCCCATGGCGATGACGTACTTGGGGTCGGCCATCTGCGCCCACAGCAGGCGCACGCGGTCCGCCATCTTGTAGGTGACTGCGCCAGCCACGATGAGAAGGTCGGATTGGCGCGGGGTCGAGCGGAAGACCATTCCGAAGCGGTCGACGTCGGTCCGCGGCCCCCCGGTCTGCATGAGCTCGATGCCGCAGCAGGCCGTGGCGAACAGCAGGTACCAGAGGGACGATTCTCGGAACCAGTTGATCGCGTGATCGATCCTCGTCGCGATGGCTCCGGGATAGACCGTCGCCTCCACGACCTTGGGGCTATTTGCAGAGACCGCGTTGGGCGTTGCGTTCACGGATTCGCCTCCGGCTCTTCGACCTCACGCTCCCAGTCGAGGTGCCCGCTCCGCCAGACCCACGCCAGAGCGGCGACCAAGATCGCAATGAAAAGCACGATTTCCACCATCGCGACGACGCCTCGCCCCGAGGTCACCCACTGCCTGACCACGACCGCCACCGGGAAGGTCAGGGCGATCTCCACGTCGAAGACGATGAAAACCAGAGCGATGAGATAGAATCGCGGGTTGAAGTTGAACCACCCGCCGCCGATCGGGCGCTCACCGCACTCGTAGGCGACGGACTTGAGCGCATCGGGTAAACGCGGCGTGACCCAGCGGCTGACGAGGAGACTCACTCCGACGAAGGCCGCGCCCAGCAGGAGAACGACCAGAGCTATAGCGAAGTCGAAATACACGACGCTGGCTATCTATGCTGTTTGGACGCGAATCGCAATGCCGGGTGATCCGCCCCTCGTTTGAGCTTGCGTAGTATGCCGATGGGCGCTCCGGCCCAACTACCGGGCACACGCGACATGGACCAACGTGGAGCAAGGGAGCCCCGCTCCATGGACAAGACCGACTGTTCGGTCAACTTCCGACAATAACCTCGAGTGCTTGGGCACCCAGCATAACGTGAACCGAGGCCAGCGAGACGATGGCGGCGCTCGAGCCTCCCCCTGTGAGTACACTCGGACGGATGAAACGTCCGCTTCGTACCGAGCTTGCCGCCATGATTGCCAGCGGCAAGTCGCTGCAACTCTCCGGGCAGGACCTGTCGGGCGAGGACCTGTCCGGACTGGATTTGCGTCAGGCCGACCTCCGTGGCGCCGTGCTGCGACGAGCGCGTCTGTCCGGCACGCGACTGGACCATGCGTTGCTCGACGACGCCACGCTCGAAGGAGCCGTGCTCTCGGGCGCTTCCCTCGTCGGCGTCAGTCTCAAGGGCGCCAACCTGGACCAGGCCACACTCTACGGCGCAACACTCGATCACGCCAATCTCGCAGACGCTTCGCTCGATGCGGCGACACTGGCGAATGCGCGCTTGACCGCCGCCCTATTGACCGAAGCCTCGCTCACCGGAGCCCGCCTCGATGGGGCCGACCTCAGCGAGGCTGATCTGGAAGGGACGGCCTTGGTACGCGCCAGCCTGGAGCGAAGCCGTCTGCGCAATGCTCACGGCGTAGACGCCGATTTCGACGGCGCCAACCTGACCGGCGCCGACCTATCCGAAGCTGATCTAACCTTCGCCGTCTTGGACTCCGCAGTGCTCACGGACGCGCGGCTCGAAGGCACCGTCTTGTTCGGTGCCGACCTGTGTGGTGCGGACCTGCGCGGAGCAGACCTGCAGCGGGCCGACCTGCGCACCGTCCGCTACGATGGGCGAACCCGTTGGCCCGACGAGATCAGTCCCCCGGCTCTGGGCGCCGTGTGGAGTGAATCCGAGACCAGCCTGGACATAGCGCACATGCTGCCAGGCAAGCCGTACCCGCTCGGAGCCACATGGGACGGACACGGCGTCAACTTCGCGCTGTCGTCGCATCAGGCGTCACGCGTCGAGCTGTGCCTGTTCGACGACGCGGAAGCCGCCCGTGCGGCGCTCCGCATCACGCTTCCCGAACAGACGCACGGCATCTGGCACGTCTGTTTGCCCGACGTACGCCCTGGCCAGCTCTATGCCTACCGTGTCTACGGCCCGTATCGCCCCAACCACGGGCTTCGTTTCAACCCGAGCAAGCTCGTGCTCGATCCATACGCCAAGGCGCTGTCCGGAAGCATCCGCTGGGACGACGCGCTGTTCGGCTACCCCTGCGGCTATCCCCAGGGGGACCTGAAGCTCGACCAGCGCAACAGTGCGGGATTCATGCCCAAGTGCGTCGTGATCGACCCGACCTTCGACTGGGGCAACGAACGAGCGCCGGACACGCCGCTGCACAGAAGCATCTTCTACGAGGTTCACGTGCGTGGGTTCACCCGGCTTCACCCGGACCTGCCCGAAGAGGTCCGAGGAACGTACTCGGCGCTGGCGCATCCGCTCATCATCGACTACCTCGTGTCTCTGGGTGTGACCGCCGTGGAGCTCATGCCCGTACACCACTTCGTGGACGATCGATTCCTGGTCGAACGCGGTTTCAAGAACTACTGGGGATACAACACGCTGAGCTACTTCGCGCCCGAACCACGCTATGCGCGTGCCGATGCCCCGGAGCACGTGGTCCAGGAATTCAAGACCATGGTCAAGGCGCTGCACGCGGCCGGCATCGAGGTCATCCTGGATGTCGTGTACAACCACACGGCTGAAGGCAACCGACTTGGGCCGACGCTCTCGTTTCGCGGCATCGACAACCAGGCCTACTACCGCTTGGTGCCGGGCCAGCCGCGCTACTACATGGACTACACGGGCTGCGGCAACACGCTCAACACGCTCAGCCCCCGCGCCCTGCAGCTCATCACGGACAGCTTGCGCTACTGGGTCACCGAAATGCACGTGGATGGGTTTCGATTCGATCTAGCCGCCGCCCTGGTGCGCGGGGAGCATGACACAGACCGCTGGAGCCCCTTCGTCGAAGTCATTGCTCAGGATCCCGTGCTGTCGCAGGTCAAGCTGATAGCCGAACCCTGGGACGTGGGACCCGGAGGCTACCACGTCGGGGGCTTCCCCGTTCAGTGGTCGGAATGGAACGGTAGATATCGGGACACCGTGCGGCGCTTCTGGAAGGGTGACGAGAGTCAGGTCGCCGAGCTCGCCTACCGCCTGTCGGGCTCGAGCGACCTGTACGAGCACAATGGGCGCCGCCCTGCAGCCAGCATCAACTTCGTCACGGCGCACGATGGTTTCACGCTGCGGGACCTGGTCAGCTACAACGACAAGCACAACGAGGCCAACGGCGACGACAACACCGACGGCCACAGCGACAACTTGAGCTGGAATTGCGGCGTGGAAGGTCCGACGGATGACGCGGACATCCTGGAGCTGCGCGCGCGACAGATGCGCAACTTCATGGCGACGCTGCTGCTCTCGCAGGGCGTTCCGATGATCCTGGCCGGGGATGAACGGGGGCGGACGCAGCGGGGCAACAACAACGCGTACTGCCAGGACAACGAGATCAGCTGGCTCGATTGGTCACTGGATGACTGGGGTCAGACGCTGCTCGCCTTCACGAAGAAGCTCACGGCGATCCGCCGGACGCATCCGGTCCTGTGCCGGCGACGTTTCTTCCAGGGGCGGCGCATCCACGGCGCGGATGTCGAGGACGTCGTCTGGCTGCACGCGGAAGGGCGGCGCATGACGGACGAGGACTGGGCCCACGCCCACGTCCGTTGTCTGGGCATGTTGCTCAACGGCGGGGCGATGGGCGAATGGTCGGAGACCGGCGAGCTGCTCGGGGATGATGTGCTGCTGCTCATCATGAATGCGTACTGGGAGACGGTGGCGTTCCCGCTGGCGCCGGTGGGCGCTCGCAGCTGGCGCGTGCTGGTGGACACCCGAAGCGCCATCGACCCGCCCTCGGACGTCTTCGCTGCAGAGCGGCCCTTCCCGATGGCACCCAGGTCGTTGGTGCTGCTGCAACGCGGGCAGCCGTAGCTCTCCCCCGGGCCCCGGATGGCCCGACGTCTCGGCCGCACCGCGGGGCGAGCCGATGCTGCGACCCGGCGCCGAACCGCGCGCGGACACGCCATGGCCACACACGGCTTGCGTACGACGGCTGCCGCGTTCCACAAGCGGGCGACCCATCGTATGATGGTCCCCCCTTCAGCCTCTTTCGAGCACCCGATTGCCGCTAGACTGATGTCCCTCCCAGAGCAAGAGTTGCCCCGGCGGTCGATTGGATTCGGCGGCGCCACCGGCATCGGGCTGGGCGCCATCGTCGGCGGCGGCATCCTGGTCCTGGCCGGCGTGGCGCTGAAGAACGCTGGCCCGAGCGCACTGGTCGCCTTCGCGCTCAACGGCGTTGTCGCTCTCTTGACCGCACTGAGCTTCGCCGAGATGTCGGCCGCCTTTCCGGAGTCGGGTGGCTGCTATGTCTTCGCCAAGAAGGTGCTCAGCGTGCGTGCGGCGTTCGTCGTCGGCTGGACCACCTGGCTCGCCTACGTCGTGGCTGGTGTGCTCTATGCCTTGGGCTTCGCACAGTTTGCTCTGACAGGGCTGGCGGCACTGTGGCCCGGTGAGCCCCCGTCCTGGATCGGTTCGCGTTCGACCGCGGTGGCCTTCGCTTTGTTGGCCACCGTGAGCTACGCGGCATCACTGATCCGCAAAGCCACCGGCGGCGCCCAGTGGGCGACCTGGGGCAAGCTCGCCGCCTTTGCTGCTTTGATACTCGCTGGTCTCTGGGGTCTGACGACGCGCACCGACCCGGCGGTCCGCGCCGGGCTCGACCCCTTCTTCGCCGGCGGCGCGTTGGGTGTCGTTCGGGCCATGGGGTTCACCTTTATCGCTCTGCAGGGCTTCGAAGTGATCGCGGCGGTCGCGGGAGAGGTCCGCGAGCCGGGAAAGACGATTCCGCGAGCGATGGTCGCTTCCTTGGGCTGCGCGCTGGTTGTGTATCTGCCGCTCCTGTTCGTCGTTTCGACAGCCGGCGTCCCGCCAGGCGACAGCATCGTTGCCATGAGCGAGCGCCACCCCGCAACCGTAATCGCCGACGCGGTTCACACGTACGTGGGCGTCCGCGGGTTCTGGCTCGTGATCATCGCCGCGGTGCTGTCCACGCTGTCGGCGCTTCACGCCAACCTGCTGGCTGCGTCCCGGATCGTGCTCACCATGGCGCGGGACCGGACGCTTCCCGTCGTTCTCGGCAACGTGCACGCGAGCCGCCGCACGCCGGTCGTCGCCGTGTACGCCAGCGCCCTGGTTCTCGTCGCTGTGCTCCTGGTGGTGCCGAACCTGGCGGCTGCCGGCGCCGCCGCCAGCCTGATCTTCTTGGTCTCGTTCGCGCTGGCGCATCTGACGAGTCTGCTGGCGCGCCGCCGTCGGCCGAGCGCGTACGCAAACGGATTCCGCACGCCGCTTTTCCCTGCGGTGCAATGGACCGGCGGCGTCGCGTGTGTGTCGCTCGCCGTGTTCCAGGCGGTCGCCGTGCCGGCCGCCGGCGGGATCATCCTGGTGTGGCTTGCGCTCGGCGTCCTGCTGTACGTCGGCCTGTTTTCGAGCCGTGCTGCTGCGGTCGACGAGTTCGCGCTCGCGCGGGACCCCGAGCTGCACAGTCTGCGCGGGACGAACCCGGTCGTACTGGTGCCGGTCGCCAACCCCGATACGGCCCCGATGCTCGTCTCTATCGCGGCCACGTTGGCGCCGCCACGAGTGGGCCGCGTGCTGCTCATGAACGTACTGCGCAGCAGCGCCGACGCGGGCAGCGGTGACCCGGTTCGACAGGCGCAAGACGTGCTGGGTGAAGCGCTGCGTGCGGCGCTTGAGGCCGGGCACCGTCCGCAAGCATTGCTCAGCGTGGCCGATTCGCCATGGACCGAAATCCGACGAGTGGCCCGGGAATACGCGTGTGACGGCGTGCTGCTCGGACGAGCCCGGCTCGACGAGCCGAGCATGGCCGAGCTCGAATCGTTGATGGACGACCTGGACTGCCACGTGGCATTTCTCTTGGCACCTCAAGGCTGGTCACTCGAGGCCGTGCGGAAGATCCTCGTCCCCGTCGGCGGGCGCGGCGGCCAGGGCGTGTTGCGCGCGCGCGTGCTCGGGGGACTGTGCCGAGACGGAACTCGCGATGTGACCTGGTTGAAGGTGCTCCCTGCCGACGCATCCGACCTCCAGGTGCGGCAAACACGAGCCGAGCTCCTGAGGCTCGCCGCGGACGCCACTCCCGGCCACGGAGCGGCCGTGGTGGAGCGCAGCGACGACCCGCCGGCGTCCCTCCGGTCGCATGCGTCGCAGGCTGACCTGGTGGTCGTCGGACTGCAGCGCGAACGCGGTCACCGTCTGTTCGGACGAGTGGTGCCGCACGTCGCGACGCACCCGGGCTGCGCGACGTTGATGATCAGCACGGGGCGGTAGTGTCCGGTCTCCGGAACAGGGCGCCGGGCCGGGAGCTCACAGCGAGCTCGGCTCTGGTATCGTCTCCGAATGGCCATCTCCGACCGCCCCCGGCGCATCGTGGTCCGCCCCATGCAGCCAGCAGACATCCCCGGCATTCAGGCCCTGCAGCGCCGGTGCTTCCCGGGCCTCGAGCCCTGGAACACGAAGCAGATCCTGAGCCAGCTCGAAAGGTTTCCTGTTGGCCAGGTCGTCATCGAGTACGCGGGCGAGATCGTGGCCACCTCCAGCTCTCTCATCGTGCGTGGCGAGGGTTTCGAAAACTGGCATAGCTTCGACACCGTTGCCGGGGGCGGGTACATCGCCAACCATGATCCCCAGGGCGACATGCTGTATGGCATCGACATCGCGGTCGATCCGGCGCATCGCGGCTTGCGGCTGGCCCGGCGCTTGTACGACGCGCGCAAGCAGGTCGTGCGCGACCTCGGGCTGCGCGGCATGCTGATCGCAGGACGCATTCCAGGCTACCACAAGCACGCGGACAGCATGACGGCCGAGGAGTACTCGCGGCGCGTGGTCCGAAAGCTGCTCAAGGACCCGGTCCTGACGGCGCAGCTGGCCAACGGTTTCGCCATTCGCTCGGTGCTCCCCGGGTATCTGCCGAGCGACTTCGAATCCCGTGGCCACGCGGTGCTCATGGAGTGGCTCAATCCCGATCGCCTGCCAGGCGAGAATCAGGCACCGCGATGGGTCCGTGTGGCTGCCGTTCAGTACCAGATGCGGCCCGTCTCCAGCTTCGAGGATTTCGCCGCCCAGTGCCAGTTCTTCGCCGAGGCTGCGGGCGAATACCGAGCCGACTTCGTCGTCTTCCCGGAACGTTTGACCAACCAGCTCCAGTCTCTCGTGATGGCCGAGCGCCCGGCGTTGACCGCTCGCCGCCTCAACGAGTTCACGGAACGTTATCGCGAGCTTTTCACACGCATGGCCATCAAGTACAACGTGAACGTCATCGCCGGCAGCCACTTCACCGTCGAGGACGATCACCTGTACAACGCCGCCTATCTCTTCCGACGCGACGGCACCCGCGCCAAGCAGCACAAGCTCCACATCACGCCGTCGGAGAGAACCTGGTGGGGGGTCTCGCCGGGAGACCGGCTGGAAGTGATGGAGACCGACCGCGGCAAGATCGCCATCCTGGTCTGCTACGACATCGAGTTTCCGGAGCTGGCCCGCGTGGCAGCTTCTCGAGGCGCCAACATCCTGTTCGTCCCGACGAGCACCGACATCCGTTCCGGGTACGTCCGGGTCCGCTCCTGTGCCCAGGCACGTTGCATCGAGAACCACGTGTATGCGGCGCTTTCCGGGACGGTGGGCAACCTTCCGCTGGTGCGAGGCGCGGACATTCACTACGGGCAGGCCTGCATCTTGACGCCGTCCGACGTGCACTTCGCCCGGGATGGCGTCGCAGAGGTCGCAACACCGAACGTCGAGACCATGCTCGTCCATGATCTCGACCTGGAGGTTCTGCGACGCACTCGGCAGACCGGCACCGTGCGCCCATGGCAGGACCGGCGAACGGACCTGTACGCCGTCGAGTGGAAGGACGGGACTTCGTCGTCACGGATCTGAGGGGTCACGGCCGGACACGGCTGCTGGTACTTCGACGTATTCCATCGGGTCCATCGGCGCTTCGGCATCGAGCCCCAGCTCTGGCTCCTCGGCAAGCTTGCACCGATACTCGAACAGGTCCGTGCGTCGGTCGAGCCGCGGCGTTACGCTGCCCGCTGCCCGCGAACGATACAGGTTGCCGATGTCCAGATCCGTCACCAGGAGCATCTCGACGTTGCTATCCGCCTGAGCCTGAATGCCATCTCGCGCGAACTCGAAGTCGCTCGGAGCATACACGGCGGCCCGCCCGTAGTTGATGTCCATGGCCTCGACGCTGGGCAGGTTTCCGATGATCCCGGCGGTAGCGACGTAGATCTGGTTCTCGATCGCGCGCGCCTGACAGCAGTAGCGAACCCGCAGATATCCGGCGCGGGTGTCCGTGCAGTACGGAACGAACAGCACCTCGGCTCCGAGATCGGCCAGGTGCCGCGCTGCTTCCGGGAACTCGGAATCGTAGCAGACCAGGATGCCCACACGGGCCTTGGCCGTGGAGATCACCCGGAGCTCGTGCCCACCCGTTATCCCCCAATCCCGCTTCTCGGCAGGGGTGATGTGCAGCTTGGGCTGCAGAACGTGGCGACCGTCGGGGAAGAAGAGGAAGCATGTGTTGTACAGCCGACCTTGACGCTGGATGGGATGGCTCCCTGCTACCACGTGCAAGCCGTACTCCCGGGCCAGTCGGGACACGAGCTCCACGAAGGGAGCCTCCATTTCACTCAAACGCAGGATCGCGTCACGGGACGGAAGCCGACGTAGCCCCTGTTGACTCAGGAGCTGCATGGTAAAAAACTCCGGGAAGAGTACAAAGTCCGAGCGGTAGCCTGCCGCTGCGTCGACGAAGTACTCCACCTGCGCCGCGAAATCCTGGAAGCCTGCAAGCCCGCGTACCTGGTACTGGACGCAGGCGACGCGTACCTTGCGCTCGGAGGTGACTTCGCCGGGACGATAGTCCGGGTTGAGCCATTCCATGAGGGCCGCGCAATTCCTGCTGCGCGGATCCCGAACGTAGTTGCGCAGGACGCCGCGCACGACGAATCCTTCCTGCAGATGGAGGCTCAGGACTTCGTCGCGCCGCAGGCCCTCCTCTACCATGCGAACGTAGCCCTCCGGACTCAGGGAGAGGTCAGCGGACGCGTAGTCGAAGAGCCGACTGGCAGCCAGCATGCGGCGCAGATTCCGTGCACGACAGAGCTCGCGCCCGACCTGGAACAAGGCCCGTGCGATCCCCATCCCTCGCCAGTCGGGATCCACGTACACATCGGCGCAGTAGAGCGTGTCTCCCTCGGGATCGTGGTTGTGGAAGTAGCCGCCGTCCGTCGCTCCGGCGAAGGTGTGCGCCCGGTAGGGGTCGGCTCCCGATTTGTGCACGAGGCTGGATATCGCTCCCACCACGCGGCCGCCGACTTCGGCCACCCACTGGCCCTCCGGATATCGTCTCAGGTGCTCGTGCAGCTGACCCCGATTCCACACCACTCCCCCCTCCTGCTCGGAGGGGTAGCATCTCCGGTTGAGCTCCGTGAGGACGTCGATGTCCTCGAAGGCGGCCTCACGGATCGTCACGGTTCCGCGTGGAAGTTCGAGCTGATGCGGCAGCATGGTGTACCGGCCTCCTACTCGATGGCTTTCACCAGGGGTGGCGTGATGCGCTCGGAACGGTAAATGGACAAATCTGGCCCCGGGTGGAATTCCCAGACGATTCTTCCGTCCTGCTTGGTGACTCGAAGATCCGGCTTGCGGTGCCCTCCCCGCGACCGTCCGCGGTGACGAGGACGTTGCCGTTGGCGAGCCGGTCGGCATCACCCCACGGGAGCTGGTACCCGTCGTTCCTGTACCAGGCGGACGTCGAGCCTACGCTGACATCAAGCATTGCCGCTGGTGTCTCCGCTGCCACTCGAGCCTACCGCTGACGCTGCCGGCGGCGGTCCGGCAAGCACGGCATCTACGGCAGGGGACCGCCCGGACGCGACGGCGCCGGGCGCGGGAGACAAGGCGGAACCTGCCGCGACCGCAACGGGTTCTGGTGTGCCAGGCGTCGCCTGCGGCGCTGCGGCAGGCGTCGCCAGATCCTCGGGCGCCAGCTTGCTCCGCATCAAGGGGAACCCGACGGCGAAGAACAGGATGCTGCACAAGACCGCGGCGAACACGACCACGGGCAGCTCACGGGTGTGGCTCATGCCGGACTCGAACGGAAACATGGCCAGGACTCCCGCCGCCATCCCCCGCGGAAAGGTGACGGCGACGACACCCTTGGCGCCGCGGCTGAACCCGCCGCCCAGCGTGGCCACGGCCATGGCGGGGATCCGTGCGGCGAGCAGCAACAGGCCCAATCCGCCGCCCAGTGCCAGAAGCAGCCAGGGCGGGGCCAGCATGGCGCCGATGAACGTGAAGAAGAACGACTTGATGATGAAGGCGAGCTGGCTGTGGACCGCCTGCACGCCCTCGCCGAGTTGCGTGTCCTCACCCAGGCCGAACGCCTCGCGGAACGACCGAGCGTTGCCCAGCATCACGGCCACGGTCAGGATGGCGAGCGCAGCGCTGCCCTTGACCTCGTCGACGATCACATACACCACGAGGAGCCCGCCCAAGGTCAGCGGATAGCCGTACACGCTGTTCTTGAGCATGCGCAGGAACAGCAGCCCGAGTAGCCCAGCGATGAGGCCCGCGCCGAGTCCGATGCCAAACCCCCGACCCAGCGTGGTCGCCGCGCCGGAAATGTCGGCGGCGCCGCTCACGGCCACGTGAATGCAGGCGACGGTGACGACCACACAGAGGACATCCGTCAACGCCGACTCCAGGTTGACGAGATTGGCGATTCGCGGCGAGAGCCCCGCCTTGCTCATCGCCGGCATGATCACCACCGAGCTCGAGCCGCCCAGAATCGCGCCCAGCGTCAAGCCGTGGATCCAGGTCCACCCGGTGGGTAGAAGACCTACTCCCGCGGCACCCATCGAGGCCACCGCAACGACGGCCACGGTCACGGTGAACGAGGAGAACGCGAGCACGGTGGAACGGATCGCTGCACCGGAGAGCTCCCGTAGATTCAGACGGCTGCCCCCCTCGAAGAGCACCACCACCAGAGTGAGCGCCCCGAAGTAGGGGGCGATCCGAACCAGGGCCTCACGGCTCACCAGGCCCCCAATCGGACCCACCAACAGCCCCACTACGATCAACCAGACGACGTCGGGAACGCCGGTCTTTCCGAACATGACCTCGCCGACCACGCCAATCACGAAGATGGCGGCAATCACCAACAGAAAGACCGATACCGAGCTCATGGCGACTGCATGGTCACCACGGAGAACGCGCGTCAAGAGGCGAGACGGGGTCGTGCCGGAGGCGGCTCCAGCTTGCGGTGAGCGAGCCGGGACGGCCCGGCCTGGTGGCCCACCCGGCCCGGCGCAGCCGCATGGTTCACTCCCGTAGAGTGCTTGGGACCACGGCGCTCCGGAGCTATCGGGTCTTCGCTGGTCCCGCCACGCTCGAAGGGTCGGCAGGGAGCGGGGTGACGAGGACCGAGCGGCGGGCCCGGTTGACCACCTGCGCAGCAACGCTGCCGCTGACCGTCCTGCCGAACCAGGAACGCGGACGCGTTCCAACGACTACCCATCTGGCATTGCGGGCCCGGGCCTCACCAAGGATGGCGTCCACCGGATTGAGAGCACCGGCCACGACCAGATCGGCGTGCACGCCGAGGTGCTGCGATGCCGCCGTGAGACGCGCCGTGCGTGACTCGGCCTTGTCGCCACGCGAATCCGCGGTGCGAGGTCCGGCAGCTGGAGGCTTGGCTGCCGGTGCACCAGGCGACACGTTGTGAATGGCGACGACCGGCGCCGCAACGCGGGCCCCAAACTCGACCGCCTTGCGAAGCACCGGGTAGTCTGGACGTGCGAGATCCGTGGCAGCGACGATACCTTGCTCGGAGGTGGACTTCCGAGCCACGAGCACGGGTACCTGCGCGGCGCGGACGATGCTCGTTACGATGGTTCCCAGGCGGCCCGGGCGCGGCGGCACCACGATCATGTCGGCGCCGAGCTCGATGGCGGTCGCGGACACCTGCTCAACGAACGTCCCGATTCGAACAGTGAGCCGGTCGCCTCCAAACGTCTCACCCAACACGGTCGCAAGCCACGCTCGCGTATCTCTCAGTGCCCTCAGCGCCCAAATGTCATCGCGCGTCACGCCATGGGCCTTGGCCGCTCGTTGGCGCACGGAGGCCGCGGTGCTCGACGGCACGACGCGCAACACATGCAGTTCCGCTCCATGCGTACGTGCGAGGGCGGCCGCCCTCTGCAGCGTCGGCGTCGGCCGGCCCGACTCGAACAGGGCGAGGAGAATACGCTTGCGGGCGCGGGGACGCTTGGGGGGCGTGACGCGTGGAGGGGATGGCTCGACGCCACGCTTGCTCTTTCCGGCTGCCGGTCTCAACGGCTTGGTCTTGATGGCCATGGTGAGTCACTTCTCCCTTCGTGGGTCTGGAAGCACCGTCATGATCAACCCGTAGTGGCGCAAGAGCAGAGAGTAGCCCGATTCCCTGGAAGGGCGAAGCCCAAAAACGGCGCTGCTGGCCACGCGGTGCTCACGCTACGCGACGGCTGAGCCCGGCCGCTACGGGTGGGTCGAAGTGCACATCGACCTGGGGGAACGCGATGGTAATGCCGTTGTCCTTGAAGGCGGTCCAGATGGCCTCGCGCAGCTCCGAGCGCAGGACACGCGCTTCCCACGGCTGGTCGCACCAGACGGCCAGCAAGTAGTCCACCGACGAGCTTCCGAAGTCCTCGAGGAACACGGCCACGGGCAGCTCCGGCGCGCGCCAGGGCATGCTTTCGCCCACGGCCTGTAGCACGCGTCGCACCGCGACGAGATCCGAGCCGTAGGTGACGCCCACGGCGACCCTCAGGCGGAATCTGTGGTCATTTCGCATCGTGAGGTTGGTGATCTTCGTCTGAACGAGGGACGTGTTCGGCAAGATGACCCACTCGCTGTCCCGTGTGACGGCCACCGTGGAGCGTAGGCGCATCTCCTTGACCTGCACGATGGTGCCGTCCACGTCCAGGATGTCACCGGGACGCACCGACCGCTCCACGATCAAGACCACGCCTGCGGCCAGATTCTGGACCGAGTTTTGAAGCCCCAGGCCAATACCGACCGCAAGCCCCGCTCCAGCGGCAAGCAGGGCGCTCAGCTTGATGCCAGCCGTGCTCAGCGCGATCCCGAAGCCGGTCAGTAGCAGGAGGTAGTGCAACGCTTGCAGCGACGCCTTGACTCCCACGCTCTTTTCCATGCCCCGCCGCGCCAAACCGCGCTGCAGCGCTCGCCGCACGA
>JAFGIS010000124.1 GCA_016929495.1 Polyangiaceae bacterium
CCTTGAGTCGAGAGTTGGGGATCCCCTCCGGCGCTCTCGACTCACGGCTGTCGACTCTCGACCCGAGGCATCAGTTCCGAAAGTTGACTCAGACCGAACGACTTTCGTGCCCCATAGACGCTAGTCCGGATGCGCTGGACCAGTGGGCGGCAGACTGTTCTTGATGGTCGGCGGCCCGTCCGAGCGACGGGTCAGCCGCGTCAGGCGCTGCTGCTCGGCGTACTCGTGCTCGTGTCTTCCTTCTCCCGGGCCGAGAAGCACGGCCAGCCAACGCAGGTCCTCGGTGTGCGCGAGCACGATCTTGACACCCATGGTCAGAGGCACGCTGAGCAACGCTCCACTCGGTCCCAGCAGCCAGCCCCAGAACACAATCGAGACGATGACGATCAGTGGGCTCAGACCGACGGCGCGTCCGAGCACGCGTGGCTCGAGCAGATATCCGATGAGGACGTTGATGACCGCAAGCCCGCCGAGCAGAAGCAGTCCATCGGCCACGCCGAGCTCTACCAGTCCTGCAAGCCCGGCGAGCACCGTCACGACCACGGATCCAACCACCGGAATGTAGTTCAGCAGGAACGTTACGAGTCCCCACATCACGGCGTTGTCGAGTCCAATCGCGAGGCACCATACCCCACAAAGGAACCCAGTCCCCGCGCTGGTCGCGGACTTCACGAACAGGTACCTCTGCACCTCCGCGATCGCGCGGCGCGCATCGATGAAGCGATCGGGATCCCATCCGAGCGCACGGCTGAGCTTGCTGCGGAAGGTTGCAGCCTCCATCAGGATGAACACGGACACGAAGAAGACAACGGCGAGCCCACTCAGAACGCCCGGCATGCCGAGAACAAGGCCGGTGAACACCGCTCCGATCAGGTCGCGAGCATCGAGGGTGGCGAGCGAGGTCGCCACTCGGGCCAGGCCGTGCGATTGCAGTCCAGACGCGAGCTGCCGCTGGACCTTGAGCAGGCTCGCCTCGAGCCGTGGCAACGACGCGCTCAAGTCGGTGCCCGCCAGCATGACCAACGCGCCGAGGCCGACCAGCGCGCCGAGCACAAGCAGGACGGTGATCGCCACCGCCAGGGGAGTCGGCACGCGCAGGCGTTGGAGCAGAGCCACAACGGGGGTCGTGGCCGCTGCGACCAGCGCAGCGAACAACAGCGGCGTAACGACGGCGGCTGCCGACTTGAGGCCAAGTGCGATGATGACAGCCGAGCCCAGCAGCAGCAGCGCCTGAGTACCCCGTCCCAACTTGATCGGGAGTTCCATGCGAGAGACTAGGGTCTTGCCACGAGGTAGACGGTGCGCCCCCGACGGCTGACGACCAACAGAATGCGGCCCTGTGCGCCGCGCCATGCGCTCCGGAACGCATCCACGCTGTCGATCCGCTTGCGGTCGACCTCCAGGATGACGTCGCCGCGCATGAGGCCAGCCTTGGATGCGGCGCCACCGGGTTTGACGCCCCGGACCACCACCCCGTGGTCCACTCTGTCGGGGATCCGGAAGTGCTTGCGCGCTTCTGGGGTCAGGGCCTCGAGGTCCGCGCCGGCGACGTCCAGGGGCGCCTCCGTTGCGTCGGGTACGCCTCCGTCGGTCGATCCCCGCAGCTGGGCCGGCATCTCTCCTAGAACGACCGCGACCTTGAGTTCTTTGCCGTCACGAGCCACGCCGAGCACGACCTTCTTCGCTGCGCCCGCGGCAGCAACCAGGTTCCTGAGCTCGCCCGTGGAGTTGACCGGCTTTCCGTCCAGACTCAGGATGACGTCGCTGCGCCTGAGCCCGGCCTTGTCCGCCGGAGTCCCCTGGGTCACCTCGGTCACGAGGACTCCAGTCGTCTCGCGGAGCTTGAGCGCTTGAGCCAGGTCTTGGTCGATGCTCTGGATGCCCACACCGAGCCAGCCCCGCACGACCTTCCCCCGCTCGAGCAGGCTTTGCATGATGGGGCGAGCCATGTCGGTGGGGATGGCGAAGCCGATACCCATGTTGCCGCCCGATCGCGAGAGGATTGCGGTGTTGATGCCGACCAGCTCGCCGCGCAGATTCACCAGCGCGCCACCGGAGTTTCCCGGGTTGATCGCGGCGTCCGTCTGTATGAAGTCCTCGTAGTCGACGATGCCGAGGTCGGCGCGACCGACGGCCGACACGATGCCCATCGTCACCGTCTGGCCGACGCCGAACGGATTGCCAATGGCGAGAACGTATTCTCCGAGTCGTAGCTGGGACGAACTGCCCCAAGTGATCGGACGCAGCATGCTTGTGTCACCGTCGATGCGCAGCAGCGCCAGATCGCTCTTGGGATCCGTCCCGGCGACCTTGGCCTTGAAGTCACGCCTATCGTTCGTCGTGACGGTGATGTCGTCGGCACCTTCCACGACATGGTTGCTCGTGAGTACCAGACCCGAGCCGACGATGACCCCCGACCCGAGGCCCTGTTCCTCCCGCTGCTCGGGCTGGTTCCCATCTGGACCGAAGAAGAAGCGGAAGAACGGATCCGGTATCGGGAAATCGGGCATCTGAGCCGTTCGAGTCCGAGTCGACGAGATGCTCACCACGGACGGAACAACGCGCTGCACCACGTCCGGAACTCCGACTTTCTGTCCGTCCAACTCCGGCTCCGCAGCGGCCGGCTGTGCCAGCGGGGGGAAGGACGGCAGCGCGGGCGCGGTCTGCTGCTGGGCTGGAGCCGACGATGACGCAGGCGGGACACCTTGTCGTGCAGCACAGCCCCAAGTGGCAAGGGCCGAGCTCAGAATCCAAGCAGCTGCCCATCTGGTCTTGCGCATGATTCCTCCACGGTGGCCTCCGGTTGGGGACTCGAGACACCTCGTCGATCGCGCGTCGAGCCCCGCATAGGGTCCGTCCCGGTCCGTTCCCGGTGGCAGAGGAACGTAGACCGCGGGTGCGGACTGTCAACGCCGGCCAACAACTGGCCGAACCATCGAGACCCGTGCCGCGCTTCGATTGAAGCGGAGGATCTCTCGTCGCCCCGACCGGGCCAGGACAACGAAAAACCCGCCGCTTCCCAGCGATCTGACCCGCGGCACCCGGAGTCTCCGGGCGGTGGTGACCTGGCTGAGTCGAGATCAAGGGCCGGACGGCGGGTAGGCTGCAGTGAGGGAGTCGCCCAGGAGCTCGCGAGCCAGCTCGAGGGCTACATGGCGTGAGCCGGCGCCTTGCTCCGGCGGGCCGACACAGGCTGGACAGCCTGACGCGCACGTGCAGCCTGCGACGAGACGGCGCGCACGTTCCAGCAGCTCTTGCGCGCGCTCGTACATGCGCTCTGCCAGGCCGACACCGCCGGGGTGGGCGTCGAACAGGAAGATGGTGGGGTTGAGATGGCCCGTGCGTCCGGCGCGGAAGTCCCTGCCCGGAGCAGCATCGCCTGGAGGTCCTCCCTGCTGTCCGGGCAGCACACCGTCACCGAGCGTACGGTTAACGTCGCAGGGTTCGCACATGAGCGCCAGTGTTCCGACCGTTTCGAGCGCTTGGCCGAGCCCGCGAAGGCCGTCAATCACGGTCGCCCGTGTGAGGCCGCGGGCTCCCAGCTGCTCGATGGTCGATTCGGGAACCGTGAGCCAGAAGCTCGTGGTGTGCATCTCCATGTCGGGCAGGTGTACGTCGCCATACCCCGCATTCTCGTGCGTGAAGAACTTGATCTTCTTGTATCCGGTGACCTTTGCCTCGACTTTGACCTCACCCCAGCCGATGACGGCGTCTCCTAGCGTCCGCACCGCGTTCTCGTCGAGGACGTTCACGCTGCGATAGGTGAGCGCCGTCGTGAAGTAGTCGGGCTCGACCTTGCGCACGAACGCCTTGTGGTTCTCGTAGTCGAGCCGCTCGACCTGGTACTGCTCCGCGTCGTGCTGATAGATGGCCTGTTCGTGCAGCATCGTGTGCGCCGCGCGCCAATCGAGCTCTGCGATGGAGCTATTCGTGCCGATGTCGATGATGACAAAGTTGTCCCAGCCGATGTTGCGCAACGAGACGTTGTTGGCCGGGAACGCCTCACCCGCCCAGTAGAAGCGTCCGGCATTCTGGTGAACGAGCCCGTGCCCGGACAGGTACTCGAGCGCCTGCCGCGTCGCTTCGGTGTCCAGAGTGGCATAGCGCTCGCCCAGCGCGGGTTCGGCGTGAGCGGGACGCGGTCCGGTACCGCCGAGGTCGAAGGGCGCCTCAAAGGCCGCGCACTTGAGGTGCTGGATCAGGATTTCGATGTTGTCCGGGTCGATGCGCGCCTGTTCGGCTCCTGCACTCAGAAGATACTCGGGATCACGGGCGAGGAACTGGTCGAGCGCGCTGCTCGAACAGACCAGAACAGCGAGGGATGTGCCGGCAGGACGGCGCCCGGCGCGTCCGAACCGCTGCCAGGTGCCTGCAATGCTCCCAGGGTAGCCGGCACACACGACGGCATCGAGATCTCCGATGTCGATCCCGAGCTCGAGTGCGTTCGTGGCGACGACGCAGAGGATCTGGCCATCGCGCAAGCCGCGTTCGACAGCCCGACGCGTGTCCGGGAGATAGCCGCCGCGGTAGCCCATGAGGGCTTCGTTGCCAGCGACGTCTCCGACGCTAGCGCGCAAGTATTTGAGCATCACCTCCACGGAGTTGCGTGAAGGAGCGAAGACGAGTGTCGGTACGCGTGCCCGCACGAGGTCAGAGGTAAGGCGCACGGCCAACTTGAGCGTGCTGGCACGGATCCCGACCTGTTCGTTGACCAAGGGCGGGTTGACGATCAAGAGGTGGCGGGCGGCGCTGGGAGCGCCGGACTCGCGGATGACGCACAACTCTGCGGGGTCGATGGCGAGCAGTCGGGCCGCCAGCTCCTCGGGATTGCCGATCGTTGCCGTGGCACAGATGTACGTTGGGCTCGAGCCGTGAAATCTCGTCACACGCCCGAGCCTTGCTAGAACGTGTGCCATGTGGGAGCCGAACACGCCACGGTACGTGTGCAGCTCGTCGAGAACGACCACGCGCAGCCCCTGGAAGAAGCGCGCCCAGCGCGGGTGGTTCGGCAGAATGCCCGAGTGCAGCATGTCCGGATTGGTGAGGACGATGCGGCTCTTCTCCCGGGCGCTGCGTCGGGCCTCTGCCGCGGTGTCGCCGTCGTAGACGATGGCTCCGCTGGCAACACCGGCTTGTGTCGCGAGTGTGCCGATGTTGTGTTCCTGGTCACGCGATAGGGCCTTGGTCGGATAGACGAACAGGGCGCTTGCCGTCGGGTCCTGCTGCAGAGCGCGCAGGACCGGCAGGTGGAAGCACAGGCTCTTGCCACTGGCGGTCGGGGTGGCCACGACCACGTGCCGGCCCGCGAGCGCCGCGAGAATGGCTTCGCGCTGGTGGCGGTAGAGCTGTTGGACACCGAGGCGGCGCAGGGCGTCGCCCAGCGCGGAGCCCAGCTCAGCGGGCAGAGGGACGAAATCCGCTGCGCGTGGTTCGAGCCGCCGCTCGGCCGCGAGAAGCGGACGCACGGCGCTGGAGTTCTGCCACTGTTCGAGCACGGCACTCACCCCGACAGGGTGGGTCCAGGGCGGCTCTGGCATGCCGAACAGCTATACGAATGTGCACCCTGCTGGCAACCGACGTCCACTTGTCGTAACAGAAGCAGACGACTCCATGAACGACGACCAGGACAGACTCGCCCCAGGCGGCAATCCCGCGCCGAATGTGACCAGAGAGGGCGTCGGCCCGTTGGACGGCGACCCAGCTCCGAGGCAGGGAGGCGATCCGGACCGGCAGCGGGCGGCCCGCCGGAGCTCCCGGCCCCCAAGACGTCCGAGATACGTCTTCCTGGCCGTTGTTTCGGCCGTGGTGTTCGCGCTCGACGTTGGCTCCAAGGCCTGGGCAGAGATGGCGCTGTCGGCTGGCAGGACGCATCCCAGGGTTCTGGTCCCTGGTCATCTCTCCCTGGCCCTGGCGTACAACGAGGGCGGCGCGTGGGGACTGCTTCAGGGCGCGGACGCGGCCATCCGGAAACCGTTCTTCCTGGTCGTGAGCGTCATCGCGATTGGCTTCATTGTCTCGCTCTACCGCCGGCTGTCTCCCGAACAGTGGGCGCTGCGTTGGGGGCTTCCCATGGTGTTGGGCGGGGCGCTCGGCAATCTGTCTGACCGCATCGCGCGCACGGGCGTGGTCGATTTCATTCTCTATCGTGCCGAATGGGTGGGCACCATGAACCGCGCGATTGCGCGTGTGGTGCGAGGTTGGACGATTACCGAGTTTTGGCCCACCTTCAACGTGGCGGATATCGCGATCTGCGTTGGTGTGGGCCTCATGGCGGTCGATATGCTGACTTCCAAACGATCAAGTACGGACCGTGGCGGGGCACCGGGGGAGCACGCCGCGGAGGACGACGATCCGCAGAGCGCCCCCCCCCAGGGCGACTCGGCGTCCCACGGCTTGACGCCCAGCGCGAGCGAACAGCGCGACGCGGGCTCGAGCGATGAAGACGAGCGCATTGGGACCGACCCGCGACCCAACGGCCAGTCCGCGGTGCTGCTCATGGACAGGTGAACGGCTCGGCGTCATGCACCCACAGCTTTTCGACTGGCTGGGTATTCCATTTCCGAGCTACTTCACGCTGGTCGCGATTGGATTTCTCGTGGCCACCGCCGTTGGTGCCCTGTGGGCGAAACGTGTTGGCCATGACCCCGACGTGGTCGTGGATCTCGGGATCGCCATGGTACTGGCAGGCGTCGTCGGTGCCCGTCTGCTTCACGTGATCGCGGATGGCTACTTCTGGGACTACGTGCATCTGTGCACGGATCCGTCGAAGGTCGCGTGGCACATTTCGGCTGACGAGTGTCTGCCTCCGACCTATGAGGCCGGCGCGGTGGATTGGGCGCGAGTCCAGGACTATTTCGGGTGCGGTCAACAGACGACAGGCGGAGCTTTCGGCAGCTGGGATGCGGTTCGGAAGGTGTGCGTGCCCGCTCCTGATCGGGACTGGCTGCAGCACGTGGACCGCTGTCTCGAATGGGCGAAGCCTTGGGCCGGCGGATTGACCTACTACGGCGGGTTCATCGGTGCGAGCGCTGCGGCGGTGTTCGTGTTGCGTCGCGACCGCTTTCCCTTCTGGCGGGCCGCTGACATGGCGGGCTTCGTCGTGCCGCTCGGGCTGGCATTCGGTCGCATGGGATGCCTACTGGGAGGGTGTTGTTTTGGCGCGCCCACGACCAAGCCATGGGGCCTGAGTTTCCCAGGTCACAGCCCTGCCAGCGATTCCGAGTTCAAGCTGGGACTGCTCGCGTCACCATCGGACCCGAGCCTTGCTGTGCACCCGACACAGGTGTACGAATCAGCGGCCGCTCTGGGCATCGCCGCGCTGACAGGTCTGGTCTTGCACGGCAAAAAGCGCTACGACGGCGAGGTCTTCCTCTCGTTCGTGGTACTCTATGCGGTCGTCCGTTTCGGGTTGGAGTTCGTTCGGAGCGACGACCGGGGCGGGCTGCTGGGGCTCAGCACTTCGCAGCTGATTGGAATCGCGTTGGTGGCGGCGGCCTTCGTCTTACACCGTGGTCGCCTGTCGCGGGTCGAGTGCTGACGGAACCGGCCGCCAGGTTGGTTCGGTGCCCAGTGCACGGCTCCAGTGTCCCCTCTCCACGATTCGCCACAGAATTCGCCGGCCTCGAACTGGGTCGAGCCGGCGAATTCTGCGGCGAAGGCCCCGCCGCTTTCCACCGATCTGACCCGCGGCACCCCTCGCCTAGGGCATCGTTTCAATTGGAACGATGCCCTAGGCAAGGTTCGGGGAAGAGGTGTTATCCTTCACAGCGTGAGTGCGACGACCCGCCCGCCTGCCGACCGCAGGCGCCACGTGAGAGTCCGCCCGACCGCCGACTACGACGTCGAAGCGTGGGTCGTCGACGGCATCGTGGCGGAGCGCGCCGGCGTGGTCGATGTCAGCGTTGCCGGCCTCGGTCTGCTGCTTGACGTGCCGGTCGGCACGTTCAACATGGGTGACCGTTTGCGGCTGCGCATCAGCATTCGGAAGCAAGAGCCTTTCGAGGTCGGAGGGGTTGTGCGTCACGTGACCGAGCGGACGGGCGTCTGCGGCGTCGAGCTCGACCGTGCGGACGAACGGGCGATACGCGTTCTGAGCCAAACCGTGAGCGAGCTGCTGGAACGGGCGTCTTTCGGCTGACCGCTTGCGCCACCCGACGGGAGGGGCCTGTCACCGACGGACGACGTTCTTGTGATCGACGGCTCCGTTTGCGGACATGACACAGGCGAGCAACGAGATAGCGATGGAGCTCCATGATGTGCGCGATGCTGGCGTGCGCTTTCCGGGGAACGGCACGGGGAGCACAGTACGGTCCGCGCCGCAACGCAACCTGCGCAGGCGGCAGCAGGAGCGCGGGAGCGTACAAGCTCAGCTCCGGGGTCGGGCGGAGCGAGGCTTCCTGGGGCAGCGGTGGGGGAGCGCTCGGTCGGGAAGCAAGGGAGACGCGGCACCCAGAGTGTCCGGGGCCCTTGGACCGAGTTCTCCATTTGCCGCTGCCCCGGGCGGGCCGGGGGTGCCGCGCGCGTTGGTGCCGCGTTTCGATTGAATTGAAACGATTCGCTAGTCCTCGACGGGTGTGAGTTCGAGCGTCACCGGAGCGTCAGCGACTTCTACGGTCTTCGCTCTCTCACCTGCCTCTGCGACGGCGTGCGTGTTCAGCTGCACGGCTAGCGTTTCGCCTGCGATCCATTCGCGGTGCTTGGTGGCGACGGCAACGAGCTGTTTCGAGTCCGAGCCGATGCGGAGCACGACGCGCTGCGCATACGGAAGGTCCAACTCCTTGCGCAGGACCTGCACCGCACGGATGAGCTCGCGTGCGATACCCTCTTGTACCAGGCTCGGATCCAGGTCGACGGTCAGAACGACGATCAGCGTGCCCTGAGCCGCGCAGTCCGTTTGGTCATCCAAGGCGACGACTTCGCGCGTGTATTCGTCCGGCAAGAGAACAACACCCGCCGCCAGGACGCTCCCGTCCTCGTTCACAGTGAGAGCCCCCTGGCGCAGCGCTTCCATGACGGCGCGGAAGTCCTTGCCCAGCTTGGGCCCCAGGATTCTGGAGACGGGCTTGTAGACCGGTCTGACCACCTTGTCGGGCTCGCTGAGTAGCTCGACGTCCTTCACGTTGAGCTCGGTCTGGATCTCATCGCGGTACTCGGCGATCAGATGTTCCGACACACCCGCGACACGAGCCGCCCTCAGGGGCTGGCGGATCTTGATGTTGTGCTGTTCGCGCAGCTGACGTCCCAGAAAGACGATGCGCTGGACGGTCTCTACCTCACGGACGAGCTCCGTGTCGTGGCGCTCGGGTCTAGCGAGGGGCCAGTCCTGCAAGTGCACGGACGTTTGCGCGCCACAGAGCCCGCGGTACACGGTCTCCGACATGAACGGAGTGAACGGGGCCGATACCAGAGCCAGCCCACGAAGGACCGCGTACAGCACCGCATAAGCGGCTTCCTTGCTTTCTGTGGCGTCCCCACCGTCTTCGGACCAGAACCGACGGCGGCTCAGTCGGATGTACCAGTTGTTGAGCTGTTCTATGAAGTCCTGCAACGCCTCGTACGCGGCCACGATATCGTACGCGGACATGCTTCGTTCGATGGCTTCGCGTAGCTCCTCGAACTTGGCGAGAATGTAGCGATCCGTTCGGTTGAAAGGGCGGGGAACGGCCCGTTCGGGGCCCTCGGGTGGCTGCCAGCCGTCGATGTTGGCGTAGGTGGCGAAGAAGTGGAAGGCGTTCCAGAAGGGGATCAGGAACGCCTGCATCGTCTTCTTGACGTCGTCCTCCGCGAAACGGAGGTTGCCGCCCCGAACGACCGGCGAGGACAGAAGGGCCGTTCGCAGCGAGTCCGAACCGTACTTGTCGACGACCTCCATAGGGTCCGGGTAGTTCTTGAGCCGCTTGGACATTTTGCGGCCATCCGCGGCGAGCACGACACCGTGGCAGATGCAGTTGGCAAACGGCGGCTTGTCGAACAGGGCGGCCCCGAGCACCACGAGCGTGTAGAACCAGCCGCGTGTTTGCGCGATGTACTCGACGATGAAGTCCGCCGGGAAGTTGTTCTCGAACCAGTCCTTGTTTTCGAAGGGATAGTGTACCTGCGCGTAGGGCATGGACCCCGACTCGAACCAGCAGTCGAGGACCTCGGATACGCGGCGGAAGGTGCCGCCGGCAGGGGAGGGGAACGTCACCTCGTCGATAGCCGGGCGATGCAGGTCCGTCACCGGCTTGCCCCAGCGCGCCGACAGCTCCGCGACGCTGCGCGGAACGAACAACTCGCCCGTGCGGTCGCATTTCCAGACCGGAAGCGGCGCGCCCCAGAAGCGATTGCGGGAGATAGCCCAGTCCCGGGCGTTGGAGAGCCAGTCGCCGAAGCGGCCGTCACGAATGTGCGAAGGAATCCAGTTGATGCGCTGATTGGCCGCGAGCATCTTGGCCTTGGCGGCGGTGACGTCGACGTACCACGTGGGAACTGCCTTGTAGATGAGCGGCGTGTCGTCGCGCCAGCAGTGCGGGTAGTTGTGCTCCAGGGTCTGCTGCCGGACCAGAAGGCGATGGTCCTTGAGCCATTTGACGACGCCCTTGTTGGCTTCGTGCACGTTCACGCCGACGAAGTCGCTTACTTCTTCGGTGAAACGTCCCTCGGCGTCGACCGGATTCGGGGCGGGAAGCTGCTCGCGCCGTCCGGCGTCGGCGTCTTCCTCGCCGAACGCCGGAGCGAGGTGGACCACACCGGTGCCGTCCTCGGTAGTCACGAAGTCAGCGGCGACGACCCTGAAGGCGCCCGCTTGGGCCAGGTTGGAGAAGTAGGGCATCAAGGGCTCGTAGCGCCGGCCCACGAGCTCCGTTCCCTTGGCCGAACGTACCTCGCTCGCGTTCTTTGCGACCCCGGCGTATTCGGGGAGCCGCTCGCGGGCGACCCAGAAATAGCCGTCCGGGTCGCGCACGAGCACGTATTCGATGTCTGCACCCACCGCGAGCCCCACGTTGCTCGGCAGCGTCCAAGGAGTGGTGGTCCAGGCGAGCACGTACTCCGGGGCATCGAGGCTGCTTTCGAGCAGCCGGAACATCACCGTGACAGAGGGGTCTTGGCGGGGACGGAAGCTGTCGTCCAGGCGCGCCTCGAAATTCGACAGCGGCGTCTGACAACGGTAGCAATAGGGTACTACCTTGTTGCCCTCGTAGATGAGACCCCGGTCATGGAGCTGCCAGAAGACATGCAGCACCGATTCCATGTAGCCAAGGTCCATCGTCTTGTAGTCGCGCCGGAAGTCGACCCAGCGTCCCAGGCGGGTGATGATGTCCTCCCACTCCTGCGTGTAGCGCAATACGGCGCGCGAGCAGCGCCCGTTGAATTCTGCAATCCCGAGCTGCTCGATCTGGCGCTTGCCAGTGATGCCCAGGCTCTGCTCGATTTCATTTTCGATCGGCAGTCCGTGGCAGTCCCAACCCCAGCGCCGGTCGACTCGGAACCCGCGCATGGTGAAATAGCGCGGCACCGTGTCTTTGATGTAGCTGGTCAGGATGTGACCGTAGTGGGGCAGACCCGTCGCGAAGGGAGGCCCATCATAGAAGACGTAGTCCTTGGCCCCGGCTTGTTCGCGAAGAAGGATCGACTTGTGGAACGTGTCGTCTTGTCGCCAGTGCTCGAGCACAGCACGTTCTTCTTCTTGGAACGAGACTTTGGGGGAGGTGGGGGGGAAGCGTTGGGGTGCCATGGCGTGTACGCGGTGAGGTCTTGCCGGTACGGACAGAGCCGGGCGCGGCGTCTGCGGGGCGGGACCTTAGGGCGTCTTTCGATCGGAGGCCACGCAGGTGTCAGCAGGAGGCGGGCACGGGGCTGGAGCATCGGTGGCCGGGCGTTGGTGGCTCGGGTCGGCCTTCCGATGAGTCGGTGAGGGGTGGATCGCGGGCCTCCGGCCGGTGACTTCTGGATCAGGCCACGCGGCCGATGTGTCGAACCGAGCCAGTGGCGGCAAGTCTGCCATGCCGCACGACCAGGGGCCCGGCAGTTGCCGTGTAGGGCACCAGTACTACTGTGGGCGCATGGACGGCGCTCGTTGGTATTGGGGTCTGGCGAGTCTTCTATTGGGCCTGACAGTTGGCTGCGTTGCGATGGCGCAGCCGGCCCCCGTGTCGGTGCCGCCGCCTTCGCAGGCTTCGGGGAAACCCGCCCAGCCCGCGTGCTTTCCCGGCTGCCGTGAGGGCTATGTGTGTGCCCGGGGCCAGTGCGTTTCGCTCTGCAATCCGCCATGCCCGGCCGGACAGATCTGCGTTGAAGGACGGCGGTGTGAGGTAGCTTCCACTGACACGGCGCAGTATCCCGAACCGCCAGCCCCGCCGCCGCCAAAGAGTGTTCTCGACCGCAGCCACGACATGATCGGCCTTCACCTGGGATTGGGGGGCAGCGGCGACGTGAACGGCGGGTCCCAGGATCTCGCGACCACGTACGGGGTGAACTTCCGCGCCGACTATCCGGTGGCACGCTACCTCTTGCTCGGGCCGATGTTCCAGTTCGGCGCTTGGCGTGAGGACACCGAGAACCCGACTCCCACGCGCGACTACTACACGGACCTCGATTTCTACTTGCGGGGTCGTGTCCCGATCGAGCTCGGCTCCATGGGAGTCCAGCTCTGGGCCGGGATCCCTGTCGGACTGACGCTGAGCATTCTGGGAAGCGACCCCGCCGACGTGTACAGCGACGTCGCCCTGGGCTGGAACATCGGTGTGCTCCTGGGGGGCGCACTCCACTTCACGAAGAAGTTCGGCTTGTTCCTGGAATTGGGCTGGATGCAGCACAAGATGAGTCACAGCTCCAAGACGACGGGTGTTGGCGACGCCGATTTCAAGCTATCGCAGACGAAACTGAATGTCGGCTTCGTGCTCTGAGAGCGCCCATGCCGGACGACCCACCGGAGCACCGCTGACCGGCGCTACTGCATGCTGTCCGCCGTCGCACGAGCGGACTTTGCGCGCTCGCGTGCGAGCTTCTTGTATGCGGGGTCGCGCAGAAGCAAGGCGGCCCGGTCGTAGCGTGCAGCGATGTCCTTGAAGTACTTGGCGTCCGACGAGCGCGGAGGCACGAGCTCCAGGATCAACGCCGCGTCGTACGCGGCCGTGCCAGCGAGCGGCCCTTGCGCCCGAGTCAGCGCGTCGAGCTCCCGTACGTCGCCGATGCCCTCTGGACTGGCCCCTTGGAGCATCATTGCGGCGGCGTCCTTCGGGCCCTGCTCGAGGGCGGCGCTCAGGGCAGACACGAGCCTCGCCGCAGCAACAGGCCTACCCGGCGCCGCGGCAACGGCTCGGGCCCTCGTGAAGTCGGCAGCCCTCCAGTACGTGCGACCGAGCTCGAACAAGCCGCGTGCATAGAGCGGCCACACATCAGCACTCAGGGCGCTCTGGTCGAGCTGGTTGCGCACCCAAGAGGGCAGGCCGCGCTCAAGCAGCGCCCGTAGGAGCAGGGCATCGTTGGGGTCGGCGGGGCCGATCACCAGGTCCGCGTAGAACGTCGGCAGTCGGGCTGCGAGGCGCCGCTCGACCGTACTCTGGTCCAGGGCCGGCAGCGCGGGAAGCACGAGGGCGTCGAGCGCGTCGATACGGCGCCCATTGTAGAGTTCACTGAGCAGGGCCCGCGCCCGGTCCACGCGCCGATCGCGCAGGAGGCCTGCCTCGGCCAGCACGCGCAAGCCGACAAGCGCTGCGTCGCGGCCGCGGGTCTTGCGCGGCTCCAGGCCCAGGTCAAGCGACGAGTAGTAGGCGTCGCGGAGCGCATCGTCCTGCGCAAACTCGACGGGCAGCGGTACTTGGCGAAATGCCTGGACGAAGCGCATGTCAGCCATGCCCGCTTCGATGGCGGCGACACCCTTGCCGTATCCGCCCAGCCGCGAGCCCCGCAGTGCCAGCTCGCCGATGGCGAGTGCCTGCGCTACGACCCAGTCGGTCATCGTGCCCTTGATGAACGCATCGATGCGCGCTTTGGTGTACGGAGGTGCGGCCGTGGGGGGGACACGGACCAGGCGGGCGAGCTTGGCTGCGAGTCCGAGCCCGACCAGCGCTTCGCGCAACGGCTGGCCGAGCTCCGAATTCTGCGCCTCCGCGAAGTCGCCGACCACCACATCGGCGCACTCTACAGGAGCGAGCTCGGCCCGCAGCGCGAGCACGACCCCGATGGGAAGCTCCGCGCAGGACTGAAGCTCGGCGAGCGCCGCATCGCGCCGTTCGAAGGCCGGTTCGGCCAAGGCCCCGTCGAGCGCAGCGAGCACCGTCGCGCGATCGCCGCAGACCGCGGATGAAGCAGGCTGTCTCAGGGCGTCGCAGGCCTCGGGCGCCGCGGGTACGCCAGCGAGTCGGTCGCGAGGCTGTTGGTGCGGCTCGGCTGCTGACACGGGCTGGGCGCCCGTGGGCGGCGCTGAGGAGACGGGAGGCGAGGAGGCTCGGGCGCCGGCGCACGCCGATAGACAGAGACACGCAGCTGCGACGAATCGACGCATGGTCGACAGACTCTGCCCCGGCCAGGGCCGCAGCACAAGCTCCAGGGCTGATGCCGCGATGCTTCAGAAGCCGAAATCGCGAGGAGAAGACGGTTTGTGCTTCCTGCCGGACTTGTAGGATCTGATCGCACTCGCCGGGGGCTGCGACGCGCTCTGTGCTGCAGTCGGAGACGGCGCCGGCTCGGAAGGGGGCACAGGCTCCGGTTGCGTTTGCTGGACGGCCCCCTTCGGCGGAGCCGTTGTGGCTGCCGGGCTACCCGGAGTCTGGAGTCGTTCAGCGGATGTCGGCAGACTTCGAGCGGGCCCGGCGGGCCGCGTCGGACCGGATGCGCCGACGGCCCACCACACCACCCCAACCAGCGCGGACAGCAGCAGAGCGGCGGCCAACGCGACCGCGCGCCTGCGGCGCGTGGTCCCGCCTACTTCAACGCGGGTTGCCGAACTCGGAGCCGGATGCGGAGCGACCGGCTGCTTCGCAGCTGCTTCGCGACCCTCTTCGTCGAATTCGGGTGGCGTTTCGAAGGGCGGACCTCCCGGCAGACGGTGTGCGCCGGCCGAAGCCCTCCCCGACAGGGTCGGTTCGAGCCACACCGCTCGGATTGAGTTGCCAGACAGGTCTTCCTTGATTCCGTGACCGAAGAGCCACAACGCCAGGGCCTCTCCGAGCTCCGCCATACTGGCGAATCGGTCCTCGCGTGACTTGGCCAGCCCCCGCTCGACGACGGTCCACAGCGCAGCATCGCCGCCGCCGAGCTCAATCATGGGTACGGGCTCGTCGTTGATGATGCTTTGCATCAGGGCGTTGTAGTTGGGCTTGCTGAACGGCACGTTCCCGGTGACGGCCTCGTACAGGACCACGGAGAACGACCAGACATCCGTGCGTTCGTCGATGTCTTCGATGCCCTGCGCCTGTTCCGGCGACATGTACTCGGGGCTTCCCAGCACGACGCCGACTCCGGTGAGCTTCCCGTCGTGGCTCGCAGCTCCAACTTTGGCTATTCCGAAGTCGAGCAGCTTGGGCTGGGCGCGCCCGAGGGCGTCGCTCGCCAGGAAGATGTTGTCCGGCTTGATGTCGCGATGAACGATGCTTTTGTCGTGCGCGAGCCGTAGTCCGTCAGCGATCGGCAACAGGAGCTGAACGGCTCGTATTGCGGGAAGGCGTTCTTCGCGATCCAGAATCGCAGACAGGGTCTCGCCCTGGACAAGCTCCATGACCAGGAAGGGATCGCCGCGACCGGTCCAACCGAAATCGAAGACACGAACCAGCGCGGGATGACCCAGCCGAGCTGCAGCATGCGCTTCGCGCGCCATCCGCGTGGACACGCCAGGTTCGGCGCTTTTCGCGTGGATTAGCTTCAGCGCTACATCGACGCCGAGCACCAACGAGTGGGCAACCCAGACCACACCCATTCCGCCCTGGCCCAGCTCGCGAACAAGCCGGTAGCGATCACCGATCACTTCCCCGGCCAGGTACGGCGTCGGCTCAGGCACTGGCCGCGGCGGCGTTCCCGCTGGCGGCCGAGGGTCGACTTCTCCCGGCTCAGCCACGAGCCGAGGAAATCCCCCGGTCCGTTTGGCGTCCGTGCGCACGATCTGTCAAGCATACCGGGCGGCTAGCCCGTCCGCCAGTTCCGTCGTGGGTGGATCGAGCGGTTTGGCCTCTGGGAGGTTCCAGCGCGCCGTCGGGTTCGAGGATCTCCTTGCCGACGCCACAGGCCGACCGCCTGGGCGAGCTTCCTGCCTTGAATTGAACGTAAGAAGCTCGAATGTCGAGACCCGGTGGACCGGCGACGCAGCGACAGCGTCTACACTGGACATAGAACTGCGCGCTCGTGGGGCAGAAGCGCCGATCGCACTACACGCTCGGGCCGGCTCAGCCCTGATAGACCTCGTCCTGCTCGATGCGACTGAGCACCCAATCGAACTGTCCGGACGTTACCTTCGCCTGGCAGTAGCGGCACGCGCCTGCCATCTCCACGGCGAGCGGGGCTCCGCACGCGGGGCAGTTCGCGTCGGTTCTTGCGCTGCCCTGCCGTCCCGAGCCCCGGATGAGGGTCCAGTACTCGGTGTAGGCTCGGGTTCGAGAGCGACTGCCGCCCACGACGGCGCCATCGACGTCACGGACGGTGAAGTCCTTGCTGCTGGCGAAGACTCTGACGGTGATCGCGTCGTAGAAACGATCCGCCGTGATGCGCGCGAGGTCCATGGACTCGATCCGTGCGTCCTCGGTGATGTTGCGCAGCCCCGCGCGTCGGTACGCCTCGATCCAGTACCCGAGCATCTGGAACAGATTGTCGCTGACGAATGGACGCACCGCGGTCCAGTCGCGATTGGACCAAGCGACTTGCATTCTCTGGAAGATGAGGCCGACCCGCGCCTGGAACGCTGGCCACCGAAACTGCGGGTCGCGCGCGGTGAGCTCGGTGAATCGAACAGAGACGTCTTCGTCGACCAGCGTGTCGAGTCGAGTCCCCGCTTCCTTGGTGTCGCCGGTCAACATCGGTCCGCGCGTCTCGTGCGACGTGACAGTGATACCCTCCACGATCCAATCGAATTGGCCCGTGTCGACCGTCGCGCGGCAGTAGCGGCAGGTGCTTCCGTCCATGCCGTCGAGTGGCCCGCCGCAGTGGGGGCACGTGAACACGCGAACGCGATCGGGAGTGCGCGATGCGACCGCCTTGCCGCGAGCAAGTACCCAGCTCTCCGAAGCATAGCAGCTCCGACACGTCCCATCGGGGTAGTGCTCGGTGTAGTTGCTCTCGAACTCGACTTCCAGTCGGACGGTGGTCGAAGCGGGCGTGAGCCCGTTGACCCAAAGGAAGCGCATCGCGCCGACCACGATGGCATCGACGTTGCGCACCGGACCGAGTGCCTCGAGGGCCTGCCGCGCCTCGGGCTTGAGATAGGCAGCAAGGCGCCCGAGCTGGCCGCCTCCGCGAAGCGTCTGCGCCTGCGCATAGAGCGCATACAGGAAATCGTCGAGCAGGACGAGCGAGAAGTTGGAATCGACCTGCCGCAGTTGCTCCAAATCGCTGCGCACCCGCCCAAGCTGGCGGGCCTTCTCCGCGACACCGGCTTGCCAGTCGAGCTTGGCGTTCTGTGCTGCGGAGACAATGCGGACCAGCACGATGAGCGCGCCGATTGCCAGTACGCCGAACGTGCCGAAGCCGGACGAGAACAGCCAAGCGACCAGCCCCCACGGCGGAACTGGATGGGTCGAGATCGTGCCGGAGGCGCCGGCAACACGGTTGGCGCTGCTGCGTCGGGACGTGCTCCCGGAACCGAGCCGGAAGCTGCCGGAGCCGAAGGACGAGCGGCTGCTGGAGCCGCGAAAGGCATGGCCTCCGCCGGGTCGCGCTGCGGCCCAGTTCTGGCCACATGTCACTTCCGTCAATCGCGGCCCTTGAAACCCGACCGGGGCTGCGACCAGGACGAGCGCTGCGAGTGTCGCGACGAGTATGTGTCTGACACTACCCATCACACCACCTCGTCGGGGAGCTCGTTTCGGTCGTCATCGGCGCGTGGCATCACGCGCGCGAGTATCGGGCCCAATGCGGTGAGCCCGACGACGAACATCTCCAGGTCGGTCTTGGCAACCGCGCGCCTCAGGTCCGCCAGGGCTCCCGCCCATGCGGTGCCCAGCAACGGCTGGTCTATGCCAACATCGGCGATCACCTCGATACGACGCTCGTACATCGCGACGAAGATCAGGATCCCGTTGCGGCCTGCGGTTCTGGTGATCCCCAGGTCGACGAAAGAGGCGCGGGCCGCACGGCCCACCTCCGTGTCGACCAGGCGACCAGAGACCAGAATGCGGCGCAGCGGCGGACAGTGCGCCGAGAGCACGCTCCCGAACGCGAAGGCCACGATCGAGTCAATCGGCATGGTCGCTATCTCGAAGTCGACCGGGTAGAAGAGGAAGACGAGCAGTGCCAACAGGGACATCGCGAACCCGACGAGGTAGTCGACGTGCCTGTAGCGGACGACGCTGGGCCGCACCGCAACGACGAGTTCCGCACTGGTCTGGCTCTCGACTGCAAAAATCGCCTGCTTGACCCGTTGCTTGCCTGCTTCGGTCGCGAAGTGATTGCTCACGGTAGCCCCGAAACGTGCCGCTTGGTTTGTTCGCTAGCCATGCCGAACCAGCTCATGAGTCCGTCCCATGGTAGCACCGTCGGCGGCGGTGCTCGCGAGCAGGGGTGTCCACGTCACATCGATCGCAGCGGTTCGAAGTCGGCCCGGTGATTGGACCGCTCACTCGGCTCGACGGTGGGCACGAAACAGCGCTCCACCGGCACCATTCGTGAAGAGCCAGGTGCCCGCAATCCCACGGATCCCGCGGGCGCCACGTGCACGCGCAGTCGCCGACGATATTCGTTTAGCTGCCCCGGGGAGCTCCAACGAATATCCGAGCCGAGCCCGGCGCCCGCTGCAGTGCGCCGAAGTGCGTCGCGCAATGGACCATTCTGGATTGTGCCTGTTGCCGCTGGCTCAGGTGCATCCAATCGCAGCCGCCGCACTGTGAAGCAAGCGGGCACGCGGGGCGACTCGCTCGGGTCCCGACTCAAGAAGAGGGTACGACGTGACGTAGTCGGCCCCATGTCGTCGCCCGAGCTGGCTGGGGCGGAGCCGATCGCCCGGAGCGACTCCGCTCGCCAGGACAAGCCGCCCGTCACTCAGGCACGCGAGGCCGTAGCCCCCTGGCACGAGCCGCTCGACCCGAATGCGCTCGCCCGGGTGCAGCGCGCGCGGTGCCGGATGCTGTCCGGGCTTCCTGGCGTCGTCTCGCCGCGCTGGCCTACCGGAGTTCGGCGATGACGTATTCCTCGATCTCGACGGGAGTCGCACCGGGAGCGAACCGGCCGATCACTCGTCCTGTGCGATCAACCAGAAACTTGGTGAAATTCCACTTGATGCGCTGACTACCGAGCAGGCCTGGGGCTTCGGACTTGAGCCAACGATAGAGCGGGTGAGTACTCTCCCCATTCACGTCGATCTTGGAGAAAAGCGGGAAAGAGATACCGTAGCGCGTCGAGCAGAACGCCTTGATCTCCGCGTCGGTGCCGGGTTCCTGCATCCCGAACTGATTGGACGGGAAGGCGAGGACCTCGAGGCCGGCTGCGTGGTGCCTGCGATAGAGCTGCTCGAGTCCTTGGTACTGCGGTGTGAAGCCGCACAGACTCGCGACGTTCACGATGAGCAGTACTTTCCCGCGATAGGCGGCGAGTGTGCGCTCGTCGCCATCAATCGTGCGCACGACGAAATCGTACGGCAGAGCCTGCGGTGCCGAGAGCGCTTCAGGCTGCATTTCCTCCGCACAGCATCGGACCAGTCTCCCCAGCACGCAAGCACGTGAATGGCCCAGCGGCGAATCCGCCCACGGTCGCGCGACGGGCCAGCCGCCGGGCTGGCCCGTCGCGCCAGGGGCAGCCCGGCAAGCTCGCGTCCGAGCAGCCGCGCGCACGGGCCCCATGTCCGGCGCTGCCCTGGGGCCCCCGAGCTCTGCTCTGGCGTCGGCTGGGAGTCTCTGGTAAGCGGCGCCGGTGGCCACGATACTGGACGGCAAGGCAATCGCGAAGCTCGTGCGCGGCGAGGTCGCACGTGAAACAGAAACGTTTCGGGCGCGGACTGGGCGTGCCCCCGGGCTTCACGTGGTCCTGGCAGGTGAGGATCCCGGGTCGGTCATCTACGTACGCAACAAGGAGAAGGCTGCAGCAGAAGTAGGGTTCGCAGGCAGAGTCCACCGGCGCCCGTCAACGGTCACCGAGCAGGAGTTGCTCGAGCTCGTAGGAAGCCTGAATCAGGACGAGGCGGTGGACGGCATCTTGGTCCAGATGCCCGTTCCGTCAGGCATCCGCGGGGACCGTGTCATCGCCACGATCGATCCCTCCAAGGACGTGGACGGGCTCCACCCGGTGAATGCGGGAGCATTGTGGTCCGGCTCGCGCGGACTCGTGCCGTGCACTCCGCTCGGTTGCATGCGCCTGCTCAAGGAAGCGGGTGCAGTCCTGCGCGGTGCGCGCGCCCTCGTGGTCGGCAGGAGCAATCTCGTCGGCAAGCCGACCGCCGCCTTGCTTCTGGCAGAACACGCTACCGTGACCATCGCACACTCGCGCACGGCGGACTTGGAGAAGCGCTGTCGGGAGGCGGATATTCTGGTGGCGGCCGTGGGTAGGCCGCGAATGATTCGAGGCGCCTGGATCAAGCCGGGGGCCGTTGTGCTCGACGTGGGAATGAACCGGGGCGACGACGGAAAGCTCTGCGGAGATGTAGAGTTCGAGACGGCCAAGGACGTGGCGGCCGTGATCACGCCGGTTCCCGGGGGGGTTGGCCCCATGACCATCGCGATGCTGCTGGGAAACACGCTTCGTGCGGCTCAGGCTCGCGAAGGGCTCTGCTGAATCGAGCATCCGCGCTGAATCGAGCATCCGCGGACCGCGGGATCACTGCCCCCCAGGGCTGCCGGTTCAGGATTCCTCGGGAGTTCGCCCTCCGGTCCCCTCTACCGTCAACCATTCGAGTCGATTCGTGTAGGTGCCAGGCGGCTGGGTGACCCGGCCCAGCGCCAGAGTCGCCCGGCCCTCTATGAGCGTGCGTCACCGGGCTGGCGGCATGGGTAGCCGGTGGCCGCGGGACGGAGTTGGCCCGTTGACACAAAGCACGCTTCCTCTGCACAACGGAAGCTGGTATATGAAGTCACCCTTCGGGTGTAGAGGTTCGTGTGGCTGCCGGTGATTGTCTCTTGCGCCCCGCGAGCCCCATCGCCATACTTCAGCTTGCTGCGTGGGCAGCCGTTGGGATCAAGTGCCGGCAAGGCTCCTGGAGTCGGCAACCTACCCAACGGCCACCGGGGGGTCGGAGCCCCGCCGCCTTGTTGCACGGATCAACCTTGCCGCGCGCGACCGCTTTGACCCCAACCAAATCGCACAGCGACTGGACACTGTGTCAGCCACGGGAATGAACACCTCAAGCATCTCGGTGAAAGAGGCCCAACTGTCGGCGGTGGACCGCATCGCTTCGGCGCTCAACGAAAGCGCGGAGCAGCCGCTGAACCAGCTGCGAAGAGTCGTGGAGTGCCTCGGGGTCGACAAGTGCCTCGAGCTACTCGAGGAGACGGAGCGGATCGAGGAGCAGGGCGGAATGATGGTGCCCGACGGCACTCGTCGACGAACGGCAGGCGGCGTGTTCTTCGTGCTCGCGCGCAGGCTGCTCAGCAACAGGGACCGCCATCGGATCTTCGGTCAGCCTCCGGCAGCTGCACAGAAGCCCCCAAGACCGCGAGAGGCGCCCCCTGAGTCGTCCCTGCGACCGATTGAGCTGCCGCCCGCGCGTCCACGACGACGCTTCATCGAGGTTAGCTCCATCTCACGTCATCAGCCGCCTAGGGTGCTGGCGCCGCTGGAACGTCGCACGGAGCCGACGCCGTTGCCTCCGACGAGGACTGTCCCATCAGCGCCCGCAAGCCCGCACGCGGCAGAGGCCGTGCCGGGCACGACGGCCGCGATCCCGCCCAGCAGCGCAGTACCAAGCCGCGGGGAGCCGTCCGTTGCTGCCTCTTCGGCGACCGAGCCCGAAGCGGTTCCGGTGCGCAAGCGCCGTATCGTCACCATTGCGGATCTGCCCGGTCGTAGGCCACCAACGGAGAGCGAGGGTTCATTGCCCGACCGGCAGAACGCGAAGGTCGCTAGCGCGACGGAACGCGACCGGGCCGAAACACCGGCCTCGCCTCTGCCCCCGAAGACGCGGGCAGAGCTACGGGTCTATCTGTCCGAGCTACTCTCGAACCAGCCCGTGCGTGAACGTCAGCGACTGCTCTTGGAGCTTCTGCTCGATGACCTCAGGGCGGCACCTGTGACCTACAAGTACGCGGACCTGCGGACTCGCCTGGCGGTCGTTTCCGGCCAGAAGCTGGGCTGCTCGACGGCAGTCATCGCCGAGCGCGTCTTCGGCGAGAACAGCAAGCGGACCCGCAGTCGCGTTGAAGCGCTGCTCGCCGACGGGGTGGACGTTTCCATCGTAGACCAGTTGCTCGCCCTGACAGCGAAGCACTAGGCATCTCGGATTGACGACGCCGCGCAGGCAAGGTGGCCGTGAGGAGCGCGCGGAGCGTACTGAAGTACCCGACCAAGCTGCGCTGCTGCTCCGCCGCCTGGGGACCCGCAGCGGCCATGTCCATGCTCCGGCTTTGCCTGCGCGAACTGGGGACCCGCAGCATTTGTGGATGGGACAACCAGCTTGGGGTGTGCTGCGCCAAGCTCTGTGTGGAAGCGTTCCGCGAAACGGAGGGCTGCCCCAGCTGCAGCGGCTCGGGGCGAAGCCTCGGAAGCGGTGTGCTGCCAGAGGCGGTCGGTCCGGCCAGGGTCGGCCCGGCTCGGGACGGGGGGGCCAATTCACGGGGTTGGCCGAAGGTAGGCCGGTGGGTCAGGGTCGGGGAGGGCCCTGCCGAGACGCCGGGCTACGGCTTCTGCTCGCCCGGGCCGTAGTGGGGGTAGCTCGGGGATATCGTCGGGTGCGCCGGCGTAGCACCGAGGAAGAACGGACGCGGCATGAGCTCTGGCCCGGACTTCTCCCCAACAGACACGCTGGACGAGGACGCGATTCCAGTGTGGCGCGACGCCGTAGACTCGGAGACGACCCCGCCCAGCCGCGAGACAGGGTCGCAGGAGCATCGAAGAAGTCCGGAGCTGCCGGGTCTCGGTCGCCAGATCCCTCCCACCGGCGCTGATTTCGGTAGGACGGATCCGGAGGGAGTAGTGCTACGCTGTGGACCCGTCCGCGGGGCATTCGACCGGCCCGTCCCGGCAGGTCGTGGCCCATGGGACGAGCTGAGAGGGCTTGTCCAGGTCTCCACATGAGGCTAACGTTTGTTACCCGTCACCGATCGGCTCGAGCGGTTGACCCGGGAGCTTGAAATGACCTTAAGAGTACTATCGTTGGAGAGGCCTCGCGTTTCGGCGCGAGATCAGGGGTTGTTGGAAGTGGCGCGCGCCTCGCTAGCGAGTCAGGCAAACGCCATCACTTCGCTTGCGTCACGGCTCGACGCGGAGTTCTGCCGCGCGCTCGAACTCGTCGTCGCTTGCCAGGGGCGCGTCGTTGTCTGCGGCATCGGGAAGTCCGGTCTGGTCGGACGCAAGATCGCAGCCACGTTGGCTTGCTCCGGTACGCCGAGCTTCTTCCTTCATCCAGGCGAGGCAGCGCACGGCGACCTCGGCATGGTGACATCGGACGATGTTGTCGTCGTCGTTTCGAACAGCGGCGAGACTGTGGAAGTGGTCGGCCTTCTGCCGTACTTCCTGGAATGCGGCGTTCCGATCATCGCGCTCGTCGGTCGTCCCGGCTCCTCGTTGGGCCGTGCCGCGACGGTGGCGCTCGACGTCTCCGTGGAGAACGAGACATGTCCGTACAACCTAGTGCCGACCACGTCCGCCTTGGCGACGCTCGCCATGGGCGATGCGCTGGCGGTAGCGGCCATGCGCATGCGCAACTTCTCTGCCGAGGACTTCGGCCGACTCCATCCCGGTGGGACCCTCGGGCGTCGGCTGAAGGGCGTCGTGCGCGACGTCATGCAGAGGGAGCAACTGCCTTTGGTCGCTCCCAATCGGTCAGTCCGCGAGGCGCTGTTGACGATGACTTCGGGGCGCTGCGGGCTCGTCATCGTAGCGGACAGCGCGGGCATTCCCGTCGGGATCGTGACCGACGGAGACTTGCGCCGCGCGTTGCAGACTCGTCCCGAGATGCTCGACCTCGCTATCTCGGACATCATGACGGCCGCTCCGGTGACGATTCGCGATGACGCAACCGTCCATGAGGCGGAAGAGCGCATGCATCGCTTGCGGCTCAAGGCCCTAATCGCAGTGGACAGCCGCCACCGAGTCAGCGGGATCATCGAGATCTTCAGCGGGCCCTAGTCCTGGCTAGCGGGGCCAGTGCATCGTCTCAACTGGGACGATGCCAAATACCAGGTGCGCCGCGGGTCAGATCGGTGGCAAGCGTCAGGTTCTTTGCCGACCGAGTCCGGTCGCCCGGTTGGTGGCGACGAAAGACCCATCGCGCCAATCGAAACGCGGCACTGGTGCATCGTTTCAATTGAAACGATGCCCAAGAACGAGGGTTGCCGCGGCTCAGACGAGTGGGCTTGGGGCCGGAAGCGCCGCCTTCACCCAGCTGGGGGCGGCGCTTCCGGCCCCTCAGCTCAATCGAAACGCGGCACCACTGGAGCCCTGTCTCCGAAACGCTTCTCCTGGCTCAGACGGGTGCCAGGAGCGAGCAGCTCGCAGGGCTCCCGCGTGGGCGCAATTCTAGCGTTCCAGAATGAAGTTTGCGATCCGACCGGGCACATAGACGAACTTGCGGACCTTTGTGCCGGCGAGGTGTTTGCTCACGTTGGGCTCCTCGAGCGCGCGCTGGCGCACGCAATCCTCGTCGGCATCACGCGGGATCGAGATCCGGCCGCGAATCCGGCCGTCGACTTGGACCCCGAGCTCGATGACGTCGTCGACCGTCAGGGCCGGATCGTAATCTGGCCATCGTGCGTCGGCGATGCTCGGCTCGTGTCCGGTCAGAAGCCATAGCTCCTCCGCTAGATGGGGGGCAAAGGGCGCGAGACACAGCAGCAGCGCTTCGACGCCGGTACGCGTCGGACGTTCGAATGTGAACAGATGGTTGCAGAGAATCATCATCGCGCTGATCGCGGTGTTGAACCTGAGTCCGTCGATGTCTTCCGTCACCTTCTTCACGGTGCGAGCCACCAGCCGAGCGGTCGCTGGTTCCATGGTGTCGGAGGAAGCCCGGCTGGCAAGCGCGTGCACTCGGTCCAGGAAGCGTCGCATGCCCTGCAGTCCAGTCGTTTGCCAGGGCTTGGCCTGCTCGAGCGGGCCCATGAACATCTCGTAGAGGCGAAGGCTGTCCGCTCCGAACTCATCGATGGCGTCATCGGGATTGACCACGTTGCCACGCGACTTGCTCATCTTCTCTGCGACGGCGACGAGCTTGACGCCTTGCTCGGCGTGGAAGAGCTGGCCGTTTCGGTTCTCGACCTCCGCGGCCGTCGCCCAGCGGACGAGTACCCTCTGGGCCGGATCCTCGAGGTAGTATTCGCCCGTCTGGGGGTCGAGCTGGATTCGCTTGTCATCGCCGTCGAGCGCTCGCAGGAGCTGGCCGTCGGCATCGACAAGCGCGTACCAGCGGTACGCGGTGCCCAGAATGAGCCCTTGGTGGACGAGTTTCATGAAGGGCTCTGGGTGCTTGACGATACCGAGATCGAACAACACCTTGTGCCAGAAGCGGGCATAGAGCAGGTGCAGAACGGCGTGCTCCGAACCGCCGACATACAGGTCGACCGGCATCCAGTCGTCGTACGCCGGCTCGCTGAAAATGCGCTCGCTGTTGTGTGGATCGAGATACCTGAGGTAGTACCAGCAGGAGCCTGCCCACTGCGGCATCGTGTTGGTCTCGCGTGCATACCAGTGGCCGTCGCGCTCGAAGAAGCGCCATCCAGGGGCGTTGACCAGAGGCCCCTGCGGATCGCCGGGACGGTAGTCGTCTAGGTCCGGCAGGAGCAGAGGTAGTTCGCTTTCGTCGAGAGGGAAAGGGCGACTGTAGTCGATCTCGTAGGGAGCGCCGTCTCGAGGATCGCCGGAGGTCGCCACGGGGAAGTAGATGGGAATGGGCTCACCCCAGTAGCGCTGCCGACTGAAGATCCAGTCGCGAAGGCGGTAGTTGACCTGCCGCTTGCCGATTCCGTTGTGCTCGAGAAACTCGACAATCTCGCGCTTCATCACGGGGGTCGACTGGCCGTCGAATTGCCCACTTCGAACCGCGATCCCATCGCCGACGTAGGCGGACTCCAGCCGTTCGTGGAGCGATCCGTCGGGGCTGACCACCTCGATGATGGGCAGTCCGAATCGGGCTGCAAACTCGAAGTCCCGTTCATCGTGCGCGGGCACGGCCATGATGGCGCCCGTCCCGTAGGCACCGAGAACGTAGTCTGCCGTGTAGACCGGGATCTGCGCTCCGCTCAGGGGATTGATCGCGTACGCGCCGGTGAAGACGCCAGTCTTCTCTTTCCCGACAGCGGTTCGCTCGAGGTCGCTCTTGCGTCGGGCTGCGTCGAGGTACTCTCGGACCTGCTTGTGCTGCTCGGGTGCGGCTATCTCCAGCGTCAATGGATGGTCGGGCGCGATCACCATGTACGTAGCGCCGAAGAGCGTGTCCGGACGCGTGGTGAAGACCGCCAGGCTCTCGGCATGGCCCACGAGGGGGAAGGCGACTTCGGCGCCTTCGCTGCGTCCGATCCAGTCACGCTGCTTCTGCTTGGTTTCGGGCCAATCAAGCGTCTCGAGATCCTCGGCAAGACGATCTGCGTAGGCCGTGATGCGAAGCTGCCACTGGCGCAGCGGTTGGCGGACCACGGGGTAGTTGCCGCGCTCGCTTCGCCCATCGATGACCTCCTCATTCGCGAGTACGGTGCCGAGCTCGGGGCACCAATTGACTGGGACCTCGGCCTGGAACGCAAGGCCGCGTTCGAACAGCTTGAGGAAGATCCATTGCGTCCACTTGACGTACTCGGGGTCGGTCGTGTCTACCTGCCGTGACCAGTCGTAGGCCAGGCCCAAACGTATCAGCTGACGACGGAAGGTCCGTATGTTGTTCGCCGTTGTTTCGGCCGGATGCGTGCCGGTTGCCATGGCGTGCTGCTCCGCGGGAAGCCCGAAGGCGTCCCAACCCATGGGATGCAGTACGTCGAAGCCTCGCATGCGACGTTGGCGAGCCACGATGTCCGTCGCCGTGTATCCCTCCGGATGCCCCACGTGCAAGCCGTGGCCGGAAGGGTAGGGGAACATGTCGAGCACGTAGATCTTGGGCCGGTCGGGATGGCGCACTGCCTCGAAAGTAAGGTGTTCTGCCCAATACGCCTGCCAACGTGACTCGACGCTGCGGTGGTCGTACGCCATGGGCGGCGCTGTAGCAGATCCCGCGTGTGGGTTCACGAGCTCGTGCCACCTGGAGACGCGACCAGGGGAGGCGTGTTCTCCGGGAGCCAGCGTGCGAACCGTGCACGTCGCATGGGCCTGTTGGGCCGCTGGGCCGTTGTGTCATCGGGCCGGCGGGATGGTCTCGCGCTGCAGCACGCCCGGACAGCGGAGCGTTGTGCCGAAGACCGTTCGGTGCTCACGCACGCGGCGCGTAGCGCGCCGGGCGAACGCCGAGCCTGCGACAGAGCGCGGCCAGGACGCGATCGGCTTGTGCGTGAGTCTCTGCCAGAAGACCGTCATTGTCGATTACGAAGTCCGCGCGACTGGCCTTCTGCGCTAGCGGCAGTTGTGCCTTCAGCCGCGCGCGTGCCTCTTCGGCACCGACGCCGTCGCGCCGGCAAACACGTTCGATGCAGGTACGCTCCGCGGCACGCACGACCACGACGGGACGCAGCGTCGCGTCCAGTCCCACCTCGAAAAGGAGAGGAACCTCGTAGCACACAAGCGCTTCGCCGGCGGCTTCGAGGTCCGAGAGGCGCTGGGCTGCCAGGGCTCGAACGGCCGGGTGCACGATCTTTTCTAGCCTCGCGCGCGCGTCGGGATCCGCGAACACCAGCGCGGCCAGCCTACCGCGCAGCAGCTGCCCGTCGGTGCCGATCATACAAGAACCGAACATCCGCGCGATTCGTGCCAGAGCGGGTGAACCCGGTGCGACCGCCTGGCGCGCCAGTACGTCCGCATCCACGACGGGCACTCCGTGCGTGCTGAAACGGGCAGCCACCACGCTCTTGCCCGAGCCGATACTACCCGTCAGTCCAAACAGATGCACGGCGTAACGCCTGGCGCGGGAAGCCTCGTAGCGACAGGGAGCCACGGCAATGCCGTCGGACCGCCCCGGCCTTGGGTTGTGTCGTCATACCGTTGCGCGAGAAGGTTCTCACGGTCAGCGCTCCTCGATCTCGCTGTTGAGCTCGAATCCGGTCACGCTGGTCATCGCGAGCGTGGACCAGTCGATGAAGGTGATGCGACCGTCCGGATGGTCCTGGCCAACGAAGACCTTCTCGGAGGCGGGCACGGCGCCGATCGAGAGGGGTCGGCTCGCCAGCGTCAGGTCTTCAGGCACGAAACTCGTGAGCGACATGCACTGTACCTGCCATTGATCCTTGAGCAAGACGAACAGTTTCTCGGCTGCCGGAATCAGGTCGAACGCGCTGATCTCACACGGCGTCGTTTGCAGCCGTGCGAATCCCGATTCGATGTCCACCAGACTGTAGCCGTAGCTGCGGTCGATGCGCGTATCGGCGTCGTTGGACTCCTCGGGGTTGGCGTCGAGCTTCTGGTGCAGAACCAGCGCGATTTGGCTGTCTTCGTCCACCGCGACGGCGCGGATCGACTTGCGCAGGTCGATCGTGCGGATTTCTCGACTGTCCAGGTTCAGAATCGTCAAGTGCTCCTGAGTCTCGTCCACCGTGGTGTACAGGAGCGCCCACTTCGCATCCGGCGAGACGGTGACAGAGCCGACGAGCCCCGCGTTGAGCCGGAGCGTCGTGATCAGACTCGGATCGGTGAACGCCCCAGGGATCGGGATCGTGAGCACGATGTCGTCGGAGCGAACGACGGCGATTGCGGCGTCGTTCCTGGGCGACAGGTCGATGTCCGTCACTTCGACGATCTTCGATGCCGCCGCGTTGCCAGAGCCACCCTGGAGGGCGGACGGCGAACCTGCCGCGTCGCTGGGCTGCCCAGCTGCCCCGCCCGCACTCGCGCCGGCCGACGAGTTGCCCGCTGTGCCGGTTTCGTTGGGGTCGGTGTCGTCGGCCGCTCCCGGCGCCGCGACCGCCTGGTTGACGACGGGAGTGAGGTCAAGCTGGTAGCTCGTTTGCGCTTCGAGGTCGACCAGCCGCAGCACGGCCGAACCCTGTTCGCGTGCGACCGCGTAGTGGCCGTCATGGGTGATCGAGACATCGAGCGCGTGGGCGGAGATGTCTCGGCTCACGGGAACCGTGGGCGCGGCATTCGGACCGCTCTCGTCGATATCCGAGAAGTCGAGGATGGAGACGCCATCGTCGGTGACCACGAAGGCCCGGCTGTTGTCCTGGGAGAACGATACTGAGGAAGGCCCGAAGCCCACGCTCAGATTGGTGGAGCGGTCGTTGCCAGGCTCGAGAGTGAGCACGCTGACGCTTTGAGACTGCAGCGCCCCCGGGTCGCCGGTCGAGTGGTCGGGGTTGAGATAGACGACAGCATGCTGGCCGTCGGGCGAGACCGCGATCGCGTTCGAGTCCGGGGCCACCTTGACGAGGGACGTTTGCGATTTGCCGCTCTTGGTGCGGATCACCGTTGCATCGGAGGACTTGACATTGAGCACGATGGCGGCGTCGCTCTCGTCGTCACTGCTGGGCAGCGTCTGCAGGAATCTCGGCCCGTCGCCCACCTCGACGGTGTCGATGGCGAGCGTCGTTCCGTCGATGACGGCCACGCTGTCGTGCTCCGGGTTGGCGGCGTATACATAGCGTTTGCCCGCGTGCGGCAGCTCGAATTCGACGTCTTCTTCGACCTCCTGGGGGATGGGCGTGCCACCCGTGCCCCACGTCGGGCCACCGGTTGCGGTGCCCGTGTCCGTTCCCGTGCCGGTGCCGCTGGACATGCCACCGGTCCCGGCCCGTGAAGTGGGCATCGACGACGCGGAGTCTGATGACGAGCCGCAAGCCACGATGATCGTCCCGACTGCGCTCAGGCCGAGCGCAAGCCGACAGACCCTCCAACTGCACATTCTCTTTTCTTGCCGCATCCCCGGGCTGAACGCAAGTTTCATGCCGCGGCGGGCCAGGGCGACCGCATCTAATTCTGCTTTCCATTGGGCGGGAAATGTGTTCCATGCCGGAAGATGCAGCCCCCGGCGATTTGGGC
>JAFGIS010000125.1 GCA_016929495.1 Polyangiaceae bacterium
AACGGCCTGTTCGGCAGCATCGACATGAACCGCGGCGACCTGTTGCTCGGCTGGGACACGGACCAATTCCCGAACGATGTCGGGGAGATGGCCCTGGTCCTGCGCCACATCGTGGCGGCCGGTGGCTTCAAGACGGGCGGATTCAACTTCGACGCGCACGTGCGACGGCAGAGCATCGACCTGGCAGACCTCTTCCATGCCCACATCGGCGGCATGGACGTTCTGGCGCGCGCCCTGCTCGTCGCCGACCGCATGCTCGAAGACGGCAGGCTGCAGGCGGCGGTCGATGCGCGCTACAAGGGCTGGACCGAAGGCCTCGGCAAAGAGATCCTCGACCGCAAGCTCGGGCTCGAACAGCTCTCCGACCGCGTCATCAAGCAGCAGATCGATCCCAAACCTCGCTCGGGCCAGCAGGAGCTGCTGGAGAATCTGGTCAACCAGTACTTGTGATCCCTGTTGGGAGGGCAACATGTAGGCCCACGAGCCACGCTCGCCGTGGGCCTACGTGCCCCATGAGCTACGTGGACCGCCGCACGGGTGACCTGTCTCCGCGATTCGCCGCAGAACTCGACGGCCTCGAACGGGGCGAAGCCGTCGAGGCGAATGCCCGCAGTCTGAGCCAGGAAGCGCAGCGAAACGCAGCCACCCCCCAGGCTCTGCTCCGGCTTCGCCTTCGCGGCCTGGGGACCCAGCCGAGATCGGCGGGCGTCCTCGCAGCAAGGATTCCGGCAGTGCTAGGCTTGTACGGTGAAAGTACGTCTGGCCAAGACCTTCAGCTTCGAGGCAGCCCACCGGCTGCCGCGCCTTCCGGCAACCCACAAATGCGCTCAGACTCATGGGCACAGCTTCAGAGTCGACGTCGTCGTCGAGGGTATGGTGGACCCCGAGCTGGGGTGGCTAATGGACTATGCGGATGTCGCGGCGGCGTGGGCGCCGCTTCATGACGAACTGGATCACACGGTGCTCAACGACGTCGCTGGACTCGACAACCCCACGAGCGAGAACCTCGCATGGTGGATCTGGCAGCGGCTGGGCCCCAGGCTGTCGGGCCTGACCCGCATCGTGGTCCACGAGACCTGCCAGTCGCGGTGCGAGTACGAGGGCGAGTAGCTCGGGGGCCGCCGCCGCACGGAGGTCGCTTCAACCGGCAGGAGGCACGTCCTGGCAGATGCGGGCCCACTCGCCCACCGGCTCGCCTCGCTGCATGCGAATGCCGCACGTCGCTGGGATCTGGAGCGTCTGGGCGTAGACCAGGGGCAACGGCTGGCTCCAGTCGCGAGCGCCATCCACGCGTGCGCGGATGATGCCATTCCGATCGATGAACCACGTTTCCGGAAAGAGCTTGGTTCCATACTTGCCCGTCACGACCTGGGCGTCCGGATCCACGAACACGTCGAAAGGAGCCGGCCCCCCTAGCGCCGACTCGACCGTGGCGCGGACTTCTTCGACCGAGTCGTCGGTGCTCACGGCAACGAGCTTCATCCCGGACCGGGAGGCGAGCACCCGGGCGAAGTAGGCGAGCGAGGGCATCTCGTCCAGGCATGGCTTGCAAGACTTGGTCCAGAAGTTCAGAACGACAACCTGTCCCCGATAGTCCGACAGATGCCCGACGCCTCCGGTGATCTTCTGCAGGGCGAAGTCGGGCGCGATCCGGTTGTTGTCCGCGTAGTCGGGATGCAGGGCGCAGAGCGGAGAGCAGACACGTCGAGCTTCCGCGTCGTAGGCGGTCCGAACGAAGGCGAACACGCCGACGGCGGCCGCGGCAGCAAACGCCGCCTGGACGAGCGACATCGAGTTCACTTGGTCTCTGTAGCTCCGTCGGGAGAAAGGTCCAGGGCAGCTTGCGCGGGTCAGGGCGGGACGGACCGACCGTGGACCGTGGTCCGGCCCGGATCGCGTCGGCCGCAGGGGTTCATCGCCTGGCCGTTCGGCGTGGCCCTACCCTGTCTCCGAGACAGGGCACGTAGGACCCCGTGCTGGCTGGCCTCGATTCCATGGAATCGAGGCCCTCGTGCCGGCGGCTCGCACACTGCGTGGTAGCCTACCTGCCGTGCAAAGCGTTGCCGAACGCCTCGAGAAAGGGCTGATCGCGCGGGTTGCACGAGCCAGCATCGACTTCGACCTCTTGGAGCGAGGGGATCGAGTGCTCGTCGCCGTGAGCGGAGGAAAGGACTCCCTGTGCCTGCTCGCTTTGCTTCGACAGCTTCGACGGCGGACCCCTTTCTCCTTCAGCCTGGCCGCCATCACGGTCGATCAAGGACAGCCCGGCTTCGAGCGAGACAAGCTCGCCGCCTACTTCGAAGCCGAACGGATCGACTACCAGGTCGTCATCGAGGACACGTACTCGGTCGTCCAGCAGAAGAGCCCACTAGGCACGATCGCGTGCTCGCTCTGTTCGCGGCTCCGTCGGGGCATCTTGTACACCGCGGCTGTCAGACTGGGCGCCACCAAGATCGCGCTCGGCCATCACCGTGACGATGCGGTCGAGACGTTGCTTCTGAACATCTTCTATTCGGGCCAGCTCAAGGCCATGCCTGCGAAGCTCCGGGCGGACGATGGGCGGAACACCGTCATACGGCCTCTCATCTATTGCACCGAGCGCGACCTGGCCGAGTACGCCTCGAGTCGACGATTTCCGGTCGTGGCACGCAGCGCATGCACCCGACAGCCGGATCTCAAGCGTGGGGCGATGAAGGACTTGATCGCCCACCTGCAGGCCACCAATCCTCATGTGCGAGGGAACCTGTTTGCCGCCCTGCGGCATGTGAGAGTCACCCACCTGCTGGATGGGCGGCTGCTCGGCGAGCGCGCGAGCGAGGAGCCCGGAGACGAGGCCCCCGAGGAGCTCCCCACTCTGGCAACCGTCCCACGGCGAGAACAGAGGGTGCTGGGGACCGCCCGGCTGTGGACCGAAAGCGCGCCGGCGGTTGGCAGACAGTCGCCATGAGTCGCTCCGACGCCGGCTCCGTAACGCGGGGCTGGAGCCGGCGTGGGCGCTTCTCGCAGGTGGCCGTGGCTCCCGAGCTCCGGCCGGAGCTCGCCCGGGCAGGCCTCATCCTCGACGGCGAGCGCAAGGACGTGCTGCCCTACCAGGTATTCCTGCTGTTCAAGAAGCCATGACCGACGAGTGGCGAACCGTGTTCATGAAACCCATCGGATGACAGCGGCGCCGATCGCCGCGTGGCCGACGACCGGTTCCACGACTGAGATAGCGGCTATCGCGCGTTTCTGGGGACCCTTGCTCGACGGCACTCGCAGTGCAAGCGTTGCTTGTCCTCCAGACGCAGCGCCGTCAGGGAGAAGCCCCACACGCAACCGGTGTCGAGTGCGAACAGATGGTTCCCTGCGGTTTGTCCGCGCAACGCTGCCCAATGACCGAACAGGACGGGAACGCCCCGAGTGCGGCGCTGTTCGTGCACATACCAGGGAAGCATGCCAGCTGGCGCATGTTCGGGCCCATCGCTGCACTCGAGGTCCAGCTGCCCCGCTGGACTGCAGAAGCGGATCCTCGTCAGAACATCAATGACCATCCGCGCCCGTTGCCAGCCCTGCAGGTCTTCATCGAACGACTCTGGACCATCGCGACACATGTTCGAGAACAGCTCCGCCACCTGATCGCCCTTCAGGAAGGACTCGGCTTCTTTCGCCCATCGCAATGCGTCCGCCAGCGTCCAGCTGGGCAGCACGCCTGCGTGAACCATCAGCACACCCTGGTCGCAGTGGGCCAGGGGCAGTCTCCGCAACCACGCCACGAGCTCGGGCAGGTCCGAAGCGCGCAGCACCTCGTCCAGGGTATCCTTGGGGCGCAGCGGACGGAACCCAAGGGCAGCTCCCAGCAGGTGCAGGTCGTGGTTTCCCAGGACCGCTGTGCAACGGGTTCCGAGTTGTCTGAAGAAGCGCAGTACCTCTAACGACTGCGGGCCGCGGTTGACCAGATCCCCAACGGACCACAGCTCGTCGACAGTCGGATCGAAGCCAACTCGATCCAGCAATCTTCGAAGCGGCTCGTAGCAGCCATGAATGTCGCCGAGTACGTACGTGGCCAAGTCACTCGACCCGCGGCACGGGTATCGTTTCAATCGAAACGATGCACTAGGCGTAGCGGAGAGGCACGTCAAGCGCCAGAACCGGACGACCGTCCAGCTACCTTTCGCATGATCCGGAGTTTCAGCGCGCTGTCGAGTCATGCGCGGCAGCGCGCGCACTCGGGTCCCGTTAGTTGTCGAACCGCCTCGGTTCGCACTGGAACCTGGACCCTCCGAAGCAATGGCCTGGATGGGCCGCGGTGTAGCGCCGCTCTCCAGTCACCCGCACGGTGGCACGAACGAGCGTAGGGCCTCTTCCCGAAACGACTCGTCGAGGCTCTTGCCATTTGCTCGGTGGACGGGGTACAAAAGGCCATGAAGGCGCCGGGCGCGTTTCGCGCAGGGCTTCGGGCGTTCTTGCTCGTATGGGCGCAGCTGCTTGCGGGCAAGCTGGTGCTCGCCGGCGGTGCCGATCCCAGTTCGCGCTTCGAGCCTACGGCCCGCACAGCGCCCGACGCACAGCTGGGAATACAGCTGTCTGCCGTTTCATTGACCGAAACCTGTGAGCGCGAATTCGACGCGGTCAGCTGCGAGCAGGGGCAAGCGTTCGCAGCGTTGGAGTTGCTTGCGCGCTTGCGGTTGAACTCGCGCTGGACTGTGGGTCCGTTCGTCGCAGCTGGCAGCGAGCTGGTCTCCGGGGGCGCGTCGGACAGGCACAGAACGACACTCGACAGCCGCTTTGCCAGCTTGGGCGCCGAACTGCGTCACTTCGTGGCAGCATCGCAGCCCCTGTGGTTGGGCGCCAGAGTCGGGGCGTTCATGGTGCGCGATGAGGAGTCTCTGGAGAAATCGGCGGCGTACGTCTGGGCTCCCGGCTGGGGCGGAGCCCTGGGCTACGATTTGGCCGTTTCCGAGTCTATCGACCTGACGCTCAGCCTGCGCGGCGATTACCTGGCGTTCGGCGGCGACGAGATGTCTCCCGATGGCAGCATCGAGCGGCGTTCTGGCTTCTGGGTCGCGCTGGGCTTTGGCGTACTGCGCGACCTGTAGTGGCTCAGTGACCCGCCGGCCCACGGACCCGCCGTGCTGGCACAACCTGTGCCACGGCTAGCGACTCGTTGGGTAGCTACCCCGCCTCCGATTCCACGGGACTCCGCGATAGCCATCGTGGCATATTGTTCGCATGCCGAGTGCGAGCGAGCGGCACAGCCGGACGGCCGTCGCGAGACGGCGAGCGATGAGGCACCCCGGCCATGATGGCGAGAACCAAGGGAGCTCGGCACATGAAACACTGCATTGGATACGGCTTTGGCATTCTGGTCGCGCTCACGGCCTGTGACCCTGCGCTGGTGCTTGGCCAAGGGGATGGACAGCGTCTGACGGGCAAGGCCGATGGAGCCGGCGAAGCCGAGGGGGCCGCCGGCGCTACAGCCGCCCAGCAGGAGGCGAGCAGCAACGCGGAGGACAGCACGGGCGAGGCAGAAGCTGTGCACGCAACAAAGGGCGGCTCCATACCGGTGGCAACCGGCGAGGCGTCCTCTTCCCACCAAACGCCGAGTACGCCGGTAACGAGCGACCCCGAGCCCGACGATGCGGTCGTTGATCCGAACGAGGGAACCACCAGTGACCCGCCGCCCAAAGATCCGGTGGCTGGTCCCGACCCCGAACCGGACCCTGATCAGCAGAGCGCCGCGGCCGCGGGTGGAGCTGGCTCAACCGACGATCCCATCCCCGTCTCGTCGGCGGGGAGCGGAGAGGACCCGGACCTCGAAACGGTGCGACTCGAGGCCGTGGCCGACACGCTCATCCGTACGGACCTCGACGCTCGCGGAAACGACAACTACGGCTGTCAACAGATACTGGTTGTAGGCACCGGCCGCGGCGGCGGCGGCATCGCCTGGGGCGCGGCAGACGCCATGCGCTCTCTGGTCCAGTTCGATCTGTCGAACCTGCCAGCGGATGCGGCGATCCAGAGTGCCACGCTGGAGATGACGGTTACGGAGTACGACAACGGCCAGCCCTCTTCGGTGTACCGCGTCGACGCTCATCGTATCATCGACCCGTGGCGCGAGGGCAACGGCCTGGAGTACATGGCCTATGGCGAGCAGGTCTTCGATGTCCCCCAGGGGTGCACCAACGTCGACGAGGCCGATGGTGTTGCCTGGGCCGGGGCGGACGCTGGCGGGGACGCCAACAACGAAACCCAGCCTTCGTTCGACGAAGAGGTCGCGGGACGAGCGCTCGTCGATCAATCCGTGCACGTCGCTGGAGACGTGATCCGCTGGGATATCACCGCCCTGGTGCGCGCCTGGCACCAAGGCAGCGTGAATAACTACGGTATCATGCTCCGTGACAGTACGACGGACGAGAGTTTCCGCGGCGTCCGTTTCGGAGCGCGTGACGCCAGACTGCGCTGCTTCCCCGACCGGTATGCCGAGGACGGTCCGGCGCTGGTGGTCGAGCTCATGCGGTGAGCAAGCGCCGGACCGGTCACGAACACTGACGAAGCCCGGTGGCAGCATCGTGCTGCACGCCGGCGACCACCTGCTGCTTGCGTACGTCTCCGACCAGGACGACGACTCCCATGCGCTGTCGAAACGTCTTCGTCGGACTGCCGACGCAACGTCAGAGGCAAAAAACGTCGAGTATGTAGCTGTTCGTCGCCCCTGCGTAGCCGTACACCCTGACGACGGCCGCGCTGGTGTCGACAACGCCGCGAATGTTAACCGATTCGTGGTTCGTGACGTCCGTAGACGACGCGATGTAGCCGCCGTGGACGCTGAAGACGTCGATATCCAGGTCGCCGTTGGAGTGGGTCAAGTAAATACCAAGGTTCACCATGTGGCGTCCTCTGCCGCACGACACGACGTGATAGTCGACGTCCGTGGACGACGCAATCGTGTCTTGCGCGGTGGCACAGCCGTTCCCGGGACAGGTGTAGTACGATGCCGTGTTGAAGTACGGGTACCCCTTGCTGTTCCACGGCGCGGCGTTGTCGGCCGGCTCGATCGCCGACGACGGTTGCGCCGCGCAAATGATGGTGGCAAGGGCCGCCGGAAACGTAGCCAGGACGCCTAGTTTGCTCTTCATTGTCTCCTCCGTTCTCGTAGAGGCCGAAACGCGGGGCTCCCCATGAGCCCGCATCGACCAACACGCATGACCATGGACAGGACTCGCGCCGACGTGGCACGAACAAACCGGGCGAACGCGACCGGGGCGAGTGCTACTTCCACGCCACCGCCCCTTCCTGATCTGGCAGCGCGGGTTCGGTACTCAGGGCCTCACGCTCGGTGGCAAGGTAGAGCGCTCTCTCATTGGTGGCAGTCGGGTACGCCATGCTGCCCGCGAACAGTTTCGGGGTGCGCTGAGACAGCGCAATGAGAGAGTCATTGAGTGAGGCGCTGCTTTCGCCGAGAAGAACGATCTTGCACAGAGCTCCGCCGCAATGATGCGAGCGGACCTTGGTGCTGCCCAGGGCCCGTGGCTCAAGCATCGACTCGACGGCTCGCTCCATCTCTGCCGTCGTACGCCCGTCAGGCGGAGCCGTGAGCATCCGCTCGTCGAGCGTATCGCAGGCCTGCGCCGTGGGATCATCGACCTCATTCGATGGTTCGTCGGGCTGCGCCGGCGCCGGGGCTGCGGCTTCCGCCGCGCGAGAGACCGCCATGGCCCGTATCATGGCGTCCTTGCGACGCAGCTCGGCCCGCAGTTGCGAGACCTCCTGCTGGTCGGGCGTCTCGGCCGACGCGGCGTCCGAGCCGCTGGTCGTGTCGCGAATGGCTCGCGCCTTCGCCGAATGCGATCCGCTGAACGCTACGACGCACACCACCGCGCCGCCGGCAAGCAGCAACGCGCCCAGGACGTATTGGAGTTTCGACATGCAGTCTTCCTCTGGCCGCAACGACGGCTCTCGGAGACATGGACACGGCCATCTCGCAGGTGACACGCGAAAACGACACCGTCCGGCCCACCGCTTGGACTTGGAGCGGAAGCCGTTCTTGGGCGCACCGATGGCCACCTGGAGCTCGAGCTGAGGGGCGTGCGCACGGGCGGCGCGGGAAGAAGCACGAACCCCGAGCAAGTGCACCCGCACTACCGCCGAATCGCGAGCGCCCCCAGGTAGAACGCCCCGGCCAGGGTCACCATCGACGCACCCGTGGGCAGCCCCAGAACGAACGACGCGTAGTAGCCGAACCCGGCGGCCGCGACGCCGACGAGCACGGCCAACGAGAAGGCCGTGCGCATGCTTCGGCCGAGACGCAAGCCCGCCAGCCCCGGCAACACCATCAGTCCGAAGGCAGGCAGCGCGCCGATGGCTCGCGTCGCCACCGAGATCATCAGAGCGAAGGAAGCGTAGAGCAGGACCTCGACCCAGAAGGGGCGAAGCCCGGCCGCTCCGGCTGCGTCCGCGTCGAACGATACGAACAGGAAGCGCCTGTGCATCGCGAGGTGGATCAGCAGGGTGACGAGCGCTGCAGCCGCGACGTACGCAATTTGGACCGTATCGACGAGCACTGCGCTCCCGAACAGAACGGACTGAACATCGTGCAGATCCTGGCGCACGAACCCCCCCAGGATGAGGACCATGGCCGCCGACAACAGGTAGGCGACGACGACCTGTTCGGTCGCATCTTCCCGAACGCTGGCGAACCACAGAGCCGTCACCAGCGCGAAGACGAGCGAGACCCAGGCCGGATCCAGAAGCAGGCCCGGGCCGTGGCGGCCTTGCGGCGAGACGCCGAGCCACGCCGACAGAAGGTAGGCCAGCACGACGCCGACCGAGGAAACCTGTGACAGCGCGAGCGGCACGTACACCGCCTTTTTTAGAGCGACCCACACGCCGAGGTAGGAAAGCGCCGCGGCGCTCACCAGCGCCACGATCATCGCGTCTCTCCACACGAACCAGCTCTGCCAGAAGCTCGCGTCTTCGACCATGCTCAGCTCCCCCGAACACGGACGCAGGGCTTGCCCGCGTGGGCATACGCTTCGATGTCACGTTCGTAAAGCAGGCTTAGCTTCTCGCTCGTCGCGAGCAGCGCCGAAGGACCGGCGTCGAACATCTTCGTATACTGGTTGACGAAACAGAGGTGGTCGGCGACGCTGATCACGTCCTCGAGTCGATGGCTGACCATCACCAGCGCCATGCGGCCGGTCGCGTGCACTTCGGCGAGGAAACGCAGAACATCGCTGGCGCCGGGCAGATCCATGCCCTCGGCCGGCTCGTCCAGCACCAGGATCTCGGGATCGGCGGCCAAGGCGCGCGCCAGAAGTACGCGTTGCTGCTGACCTCCGGACAGCGATCGAAACGGTGTGTCCGCCATGGTGGCCATGCCCATGCGTCCGAGCTCGTCACGGGCGCGCTGCTCGTCCACCGGCCGCACTCGATGCCCCAGCGGCAGACGGGCCGTCCGCCCCATGAGCACGACATCGAGCGCGGACACCGGAAAGAGCGCGCTGAGTCGATGACGTTGCGGCGTGTAGCTCGAGCGCAGGGACGTCGCGACTCGCTCGACACAGCCGCCCAGCGGCCTGAGCAGTCCGAGCACGGTCTTGGCCAGCGTGGTCTTGCCCGCACCATTGGGACCGACCACGCCCCACAGCTCCCCACGGCAGAGCTCGAGATCGATGGGCCCGAGCAGCGGCCGCGAGTATCCGATCTCGGCGTTCACCAGACGAACGAGCGCGTCAGCCATGGACACCCCTGCCAGTCATTTCGCCGTCAGACGGGCGACGATGCGGTCCCACTTGTCCCAAACGGTCGTGATGCCGGGCTCCGCGCCCACCATGGTCGGCAAGTCGAGCAGTCTGGCTCCTGCCTTCCTGGCGAACACCTCCGACAGGCGGTCCGAGTGGTAGAGCTCCCGGAACACGAAACGCACCGACTGGTTCCTGGTTTGCATCAGCAGGGCGGACACGTGCCCCGGCGACGGCGGGACCCCGGGCTTGGGCTCGAGCGCACCCACCGACACGAAGCCCATCCAGTCGAGCAGGTAGATCCAGCTCTTGTGGTACTCGACGACTTTGCTCCCCGCGAGCGGCGCCAGAGCGGCCTTCCAGGCAGCCATCGTCTGCTGGAACTTGCTCGAGAAGGCCTGCCAGCGCTGCTCGTAGTCGGCGCGGCCACCGGGGTCGAGCTCGACGAGCTTCTTGTAGATCCCCTCGGAAACGGCCAGCATCTCTGGCGGTGACACGTAGTAGTGCGGGTTGCCGCTGCCGTGTATGTCGCCCATGGCTCGGTCCACCTGGATGGGCACCTCTTTGGGCCGAACGAACCGCGAAGCGTCGAGGAATCCGTGGGCGCCGACCTGCACGTTGCCGTTGCGAGCCTGGGTCAGCAGTGCGGGCAACCAGCCAGACTCGAGTTCCATGCCGATGCAGATCAGCAGGTCGGCGCGGTGCACGCGCAGCACGTGTGACGGCTTCGCGTCGACGAAGTGAGGATCCTCCGTGCCGGCGATCAGTGAGTCCGTCGTGACACGGTCTGCGCCGATCTCGGACGCTATGGCCGCGAAGTCCGGCAGGGTGCCGACGACGCGCAGCTTCGCCTCGGCCCTTCCCACGGACAGAACGAGGCCGAGTCCGATCAGACAACCCATGAGCCATACGAGTGCCGGGTGACGTTTCATCGTATTCCTCTTGTTCAGAACTTGTGTGCGCCGTGCTCGCCGGCGCTGACTTCGGCCTGTACGAAACTCGCCCAGCCCCACCCGCCATGGGCCCGATCACGAAGGATGTCCCCCTGCAAACGAAGCTTCGAAAAATGAGTGGGCAAGAACGCGATGGAGGCTGATCCGCGCGTTTGCTTGCCCGGAATGACCTGTGGGTCGGGAACGATGCCTTCCCATCGCCTCGTCGTGTCGAAGCGCAGTCCGGCCATCCACCGCTTGGTGACGAGCGCATCGAGCTCGGCGTAGCCACCGTGGTCGCGCAGCCGCCCCCCGGGGACGCGCGTGTCACGCAGTACGTACTCGAGCGTGAGACCCAGGGCATACTCGCCCTGTCCCGAGGAAATCGGACGCCACTTGAGGTACAGGTCCCCACCGTGCAGGTAGGTTCGTCCGTCAGGGACCCACGGGCTCTGACCGAGCGCCTCGCTCAGGCCGGAAAGAAGCGACCAGTCGGGTGATAGCTCGAAGAAGTTCTCCATGCGCAGCACGTAGAGGAAGTCCTCGGGGCCGCCGATTCGACCCGATGCGTTCATCTCGCTTGTGCCGAAGCTGGCCGAGGCGAACCCGAGCTCTTCGGTCGTTCCGAAGGCCTGGCCCGTCAGGGTCAAGTACCAGGGCAGCGGCATCAGCATCGATAGCTCCGCGCCCGGTCCTCGCAACTGCTCCGCGGACAGGAACCGCGTGTGCGATAGCGGCGGATTGACGAAGTTCCAAAAGTGAAGATGCAGCGGGTTCTGACGACCGAAGGCTGCACTCATCATGCCAGCGCGCGCCTGAAGGCCCACTGGCAGCGCCAGCGTCGTCAGATAGGCTTCCTCGATCTCGGCTTCCGTCAGCTGGAAGGCGAGGTCGAACCGAAAGAAGGGATCGACGGAGGCTGTGGCCGCAAACTCGAGTCCCTGCAGCCATAGGCCGTTGTCGTCCATGGCATGACCACCCTGGGTCAAATGGTCGGCTCTGCCGAACCAGGCCAAGCCCGTGTCGAGGATCAAGCTCATTTTTGGATTGAGACTGGCAAGACGCCCGCTTGCGGCCACGGCGCTCGGCTCGGCCGCCGACGCCTCGGCCCGTGCCGCCTGGTCTTCGGAGGCGGCTCTGGCGATGTCGGGATCGAGCTCGCCGGTGGGCGTAGCCGGCACGGCGACGCCACTCGGCGCGGTGCTCAGCTGCGCCGGCCGTTGTTCTGCCGATGCCGTCGCACTGCCGGCTAGCGCGAAAAGAAGCGACCCGAAGGTCCGGACGTTGACCATCGAACATACCTCGCTCGGTTGACGTAGAACGACGCGTGCAGCTCGGCGAACCCTGTCGCGTACCGGCTGCAGTGCGCTTCGGATCGGCTACGCCCGCGGGGGAGACTGGGACGGCGACAGCAGGTACAGCCGCGCCCGGACCTCGGTCACCTGAGACCCTTTCGCGGCTGCAGCGGCGTGCGCAAGCACCCAGGCATCCGGCTCGACAACGGCGACCGACGTCAGCACCGCCGCCTGCGTCAGCGCCGCCAGGATCTTGCACTCGTGATGGCTGTCCCGATCCGTTGGAGCGCCAGGGTCGCGTGGGTCAGAACGCGGCGGGTCCGGGTGCAGGACCTCTCCGGTGGTGAGCGACAGAACGTGCGGATGGATCCCCAGATGCAGCAGGCCGAGCGCATGCGATACGAGCAGCAGCATCGCAACGCAGGCCGCCGCAGCGCGACTCACCCGTGCTGCACGCTGGCGGCGACGTACGACTGCGTGACGATTGGCTGCATGCCTGCCTGGCGGCATCGTGCACCAAGCCTAGCGAGCCGACGGCCGGCGCGCAAACGGCCCGGAAAGACCGCCGGCGGTCGCCGTGCGCCGCAGGCAGCGCGGACCATTTACGCCCGGGCAGCGATGGCTACAATCGCGTGATGCGTAGTTCTCTGTGTCTCTCCACTGTTTCCCTGCTTTCCCTGTCGTCGTTGTTGCTGCTCGGCTGCGGCAAGGCCGATCGCTACCAGGTCGAGTCTGCCGTGATGGGCAGCATCTACCAGGATCGTTCGTTCTTCGACACCCTCTGCGGCTTCGCCCTCGAGACCTCGCCGGGGCCACGGGTCGAGATCGTGAACGTCGAGGGCGATGCGCTGCCGTGGCTGGGGCTGGTCGAGTCGAAGCCCGTGCCGGGGACGGCCACGATCCGGCTGGTCGATGCCATCAAGAAGGGAGAATCCACCAAACAGACCTGTCAGGCGAGCATCGCGTTCCAATGGAAGGTCGTCAGGAAGCCCGTGACGGACCGGCGCCACAAGGTCGGTGAGACGAGTGACGACTACGTGGCCGAGGGGTTCCGCAAGCTGTAGTGCGGCGGGTCACGCGACCTGTGCCGAGCAAGGACGGCGCCAAGAAGCCGCGAGCGGCCTGGGGCTGGCTCATTACCGGGCTTTGCTGTTTGGCCTACCTCGGCAGTGGGCAATCGCTCGCTGGCAATGACGCCACGGCGAACGTGCACCTGGCGCCGCGGCTGCTGGGCCACGGGACAGTGTACTTCACGGTGCGCGACAACCCGAAGATGTTCGTCTTCGCAGCCCGAACTCCCTACGGCTGGACCCGCGCGTCGGTCCTGGACTGGAACGCGCAGGTGGGTGGGACATCGGCGCGCGAGGCATTCGAGCGCGGTGACCTTCGCATGGCGCAACCCCGCTACTACCTGGTGCCCACGCGGCACCCAGGCAAGTTCGCCAGCACCTTTGGTTTGGGGGCAGGCCTGTTCGCGCTGCCCGTCATGGGTCCCGCCCTGCTCGTGACTGACCTCGAGAGCCAGGTCGGTCTTCTGTGGTGGCTCGGCAAAGTCGCGGCGGCGCTGTCGGTGGCCGCAACCGTGCTCTTGTTGTTCCTGGCGGGGTCGCGCTGGCTCGGCGCGCGCGCAGCCGCGGTGGTAGCTCTGGCGTATGGGCTCGGCAGCTGTGCGTTTTGTGTGAGCAGCCAGGCGCTATGGCAACACGGGCCCTCGGAGTTGTTCGTCGCTTTGGGCGCGTATGGCCTGCTCGTCAAGGAGCGCAGAGGCTCGGATATCCTCTGCGGGTTCGGTTTCGCGGTGTCCGTGGTATGCCGCCCCACCTCGGCGTTGGTGTTCGCGTCGGTGGGCACGTACCTGCTGCTGTTCGACCGAGGTAGGCTACTGCGGTTCGCACTAGGTGCCCTGCCCGTGGTCATCGTGCTCATGGGCTACCATCAGCACGCGTTCGGATCACCCTGGGTGTTCGGAGAAATGGGCGTTGCGGCCAAGATCGCGATGACCAAGACCGGCAATCCGGATGTCTGGCAAACCCCGCTTCACGTGGGGTTGGCAGGTCTGCTGCTCAGTCCTGCGCGGGGGCTGTTGCTGTACTCGCCGATCGCACTGTTCTCGGTATGGGGCGCCTGGCGCGCCTTTCGGGATCCTGCCTGGAAGGACCTGAGACCGCTGGCAGCAGGAGCCGTGCTCCAGGTGCTCTTGGCTGCCAAGTGGTTCGATTGGTGGGGCGGCTGGTGTTTCGGCTACCGCGTGATCGTGGACATTGCGATCCTGCTCGCCTTCTTGTCCTTCCCGATTGCCGCAGCGGTCAACCTCCGGCCCTGGCGCCGAACCGTCTTCGGGAGCTTGCTTGCCTATTCGGTAGGGGTGCAGGTGATCGGCGCCTACGTCTTCGACTTGGAAGGGTGGAATGCGCCCGTGATGTGGCAGGTGGCGACCCCCGACGGATCCGAGCCGATGAGGTTCGAGGACGAGGCCCGTGCCCGGCGGTTCGCTCGCGAGCACGGGGGCCGTGTCGGGTCCATCACGCTGAACATCGACAAGCCGAAGTACCGCGGGCGGCTCTGGTCGCTCAGCGATTCGCCGTTGGTCCACTACCTGGCCAATATCTCGGAGTCGCGGGCACGGCGCAGACAGGTCATCGAACGGTTTCTGAGTAGCGATGGGTAGGCGCCCGAAGCGTCCAGCGCCCTGCCAAGCGCACTCGGCGACTCGTCCATGGCGGTTCGCAGCTATACTGGCCTCGTGACCACCGTCGCTCGACACAGGGATTGGGCCAAGGGGAAGCGGCGGGTTCTTCGCCGCCCTCGTCCCGGTCGGGGGCGGCGAACCCCCCATCGCTTCGATGGAAACGCGGCACTAGCAGGGAGACGCTTCGATCATTGCGCGCAGGCGCTTCATCGCACGCGAGTGGAGCTGCGAGATCCGGGGTTCACTCACGCCGAGCTGCTGGCCGAGGTCCTTGAACTTCACGCCCTTGAAGTAGTGCATGGCCACGATGTGGCGTTCCCGACTGGGCAGCAGATCGACCGCACGTGCGAGCGTCTCACGGGTGAACTTGGCTTCGACCGCGGTCTCACTGTTCGAATCGAGCGAAGACAGATACCGCCCGTGTTCCCAGGCACCTACGTCGTCGAAACGCACCACCGAGGGTCGCACGATGCTGGTGTCTCCCGTGTCCGCTGCTTCGTTCGCGGACGCGCGGGCACGCCGAGGCAGCCAGTCCTGAGCGCGGAGTTCGTCGAGGATGGCGCCGCGGATCCGTACTCGCACATACCAATCGAAGCTGTCGTTGCGCTCGGTCCCCTGGCGGCGAATGGCATCCCACAGCCCGCTCATGCCGGCGGCCAGTAAGTCGTCACGCAGCACGTTGCGCGGCAGCTTGCGTTGGAATCCGCCAACTATCTGACGGACGAGCGGCATGTAGCGTTGCAGGAGATCCGCCGCGAGCGCCTGTTGCGGCCCGGTGGGGCGGGGGGCGCGGTGCATCGCTTGCACGGCGGGCATCTGGCGATGAGGCGTGCGAGCGCGGTGCCTCTTTTTTGCAGCAGGGGGGCGCCGTCTGGCGGGACGTGGACAGACTGACGGTCGCGGCGCGACGGAGTGACGTTCCGGCTTCGCAGGAAGCTCGCTCGTCGGGCGCAGGGACCAAGCGGGAAGCTCAGCGTCCAAGGAGAACTGAGCCGTGAAGTCAGGCAATCGGGGCTGTCGCAGGTCCATCACTCCTCCTTGCAACGGGAGGCATGAAGCAGGACCTATGCCAAGCGCGGAACTGGGCGAGATCACGAGACAAGAGTCCCGAGGCGTGCATGAGGCAGGGTGAGGAGTGACCCGGACCTCACTGCGGGTCGGCGAGCCGGCAAGATTCCCGCTGTCTTCTCGTCCACAGGCGTCGCCATGACCAACTCGATAGGTTTCGATGGGTTACACGCTGCGGAGCCACGCGGACCACGGTGGCCCACACCAGGGTCTCAATTTACCCATATTGACACAGGCCAGCTCAGGAAAACGCTCTGTCGGCTCGCCCGACCCTTCAGCCGGCAACGGGTCACAACGAACCCACTGGGGTGGGTCAATCCCACGCGGGCCACGGTGCCCTGAAATGTCACCGTGGGGGCTTAAAATGCTCGTGAGTGTCACGTACCCCCTTTCTTCGCGACAAAGGCACTGCCTACACCACGGCTTGGTGTGAGCGGCGGAACACCGTGCCACGTGGGTTTCGAGAGACTCACCTACCGTACCGTCCCCCGAGCGCCACCTCTGTCTGCGGGGCCGGTCGTCGAAAGGCCCCAACTGCAGAGGGCGCGGTGGGAAGGGGGGGCCGGCCTGCCGAGTCCGAATTGTTGCCGCTATGGCCACGCGGATGCAAGAGTCCCAGGGCGTGGCGAGCGGTTTGGCTCGTGCGTGAGGCAAAATGGGCGAAGGACGGTACCTGGTCGGCATCGATATCGGGACGAGCTCGGTCAAGGCCTGCCAGGTCAAGGAGAGCCGCCGGGGCCCGGCACTCGTTCGTTTGGGATTCGCTCCTTTGCCTGTCCAGACGATTGTCGACGGCCAAGTCATGGATGCCAGCTTGGTGGTCGAAACGGTTCAGCGCGTTTGCCGGGACGCGAAGATCCGTCAGCGTGAGGTTGCGCTCAGTGTCTCGGGGCAGAGCGCGATCATTCGAAAGATCACCGTCCCGATGATGACCCAGGCGGAGCTCGACGAGCAGATCCAGTGGGAGGCCGAGCAGCACATCCCGTTTGACATCAAGGACGTCCAGGTCGACTACCAGGTCCTTCGTCGCAGGCCGGAGGCGAGTCAGATGGACTTGCTCCTGGTCGCGGCCAAGCGCGACCAGATCGACGACTACGCGCAGCTCGCGCGGGATGCTGGGCTCAAGCCCGTGGTCTGCGACATCGACGCGTTCACCGTTCAGAACCTCTACGAGTACACCCGCGGAATTCCGGAGGACCGTACTGTCGCGCTGCTCAACGTCGGTGCCGCCCTGTGCTCGCTGAACATCATCGCCGGTGGAGTCAGCGCGTTCACACGCGAAATCGCAAGCGGCGGGAACGCCATCACCGAGGAGGTCCAGAAGCAGCTGGGGGTCGCCTTCGATCAGGCCGAATCCTACAAGTGTGGCGGCACGACCGTACTGGGTGTCCCGTCGAGCCAGGGGATGGTACCGCAGCAGGTCGTTGGAATCGTGGACTCGGTCTGTGATGCCATCGCGGCGGAGATCCAGCGCAGCGCGGACTTCTTCATGGCGACGAGCGGAGAGTCGGAGCTGCAACGCATCTACCTGTCCGGCGGCAGCGCCCATCTGCATTCGTTGGCACAAGCGATCGAGCGTCGCTGCCGCGTGGGGGTCGAGACATGGAGCCCGGTCGAACGGATCGCCGTCGACTACACCTACGTGAACCGCGAGCTCGTTCAGACGCGCGCGCTGCAGCTCAGCGTCGCCCTGGGGCTGGCCTTGCGTAGGGAGAAAGAGGAGCGGACATGATCCGCATCAACCTACTCCCGCAGAAGAAGCGAGCTCAACGCGCAGAGGGGAGCCAGCTCTGGATGGTCGCCATCATGGTGCTCTTCCTGGGCGAGGTGGCTGGGCTCTTCGTCTACCACGGAGGCAAGGCCGAGGAGCTGAACGCCCAGAAGCGCACCAATGCCGCGCTGCAAGGCCAAATCGACCACGCCAAGAAAGCGGTTGCCAACCACGCTCAGGTGAAGACGACGCTCGCGACACTCCGGGCCCGCGAGGACGCCATCGCGGCACTGCAGAGAGCCCGCACCGGCCCGAGCGCCATGATGCTGGAGCTGGCCCGGATACTGACGCCGGGGCGGGGCCCGAGCATCGCGCCCGAGAGGCTGAGCGAGATCCGTCGCGACAACCCAATGGCCGATTTCAACCGCAACTGGGACGCCCGGCGGCTGTGGCTCACGCAATTCGTGGAGGACGCCCGGCATGTGAGGCTTACTGGGCTGGCGCGAGACGGCGAGGACGTCAGCGAGCTTGCCCGTCGCATGGGTCTGTCGAGCTACTTCCAGGACGTGCGGTTGCTTCCGGCGAAGAAGATCAAGAGCAAGGACACTGGGCTCGACTTGGTGGAGTTCCAGCTCGAGGCAAAGGTCCGCTACTAGCGGGAGGTCATCGTGGCACGCGGAGCGAGCGTTTCCAAGCTGACCACCCCCATGAAGTTCGCCGCGGGCGCTGCCTTGCTGGTCATCGTCGCCGTGGCCTACTTCGTCGTGTTCTACGGAGATCTCGCCAACAGCATCCAGGCGGCGCAACAGCAGGAGCGTGAGCTCCGGGGTAAGCTGACCGAAGCGCGCAAGCTCGAGTTCTCCTATCAGAAGGACGTGGCCGAGCTCACGGAGCGGCAGCAGCGACAATCGGAGCTCAAGAAGATCCTGCCTACGGAGACCGAGTATCCATCGTTCCTGAGCGCGCTCCAGGGGGTCGCCAATGTGAGCGGCGTGAGCCTGGTCGCGTGGACGCCGCAGCCGGAGTCCAATGCAGAGTTCTATGCTCGGGTGCCGATGAAGCTCGAGCTCGAGGGGCGCTACCACCAGGTGGCGAAGTTCTTCTACGGCGTTGGTCAACTCGAGCGCATCATCAACATGGAGAACATCTCGCTGACTCGGCCGACGAGACAGGGCGGCGACTACATTGTGTCCGTCAGCGTGCTCGCCACCGCCTTCCGTGCGCTCGCGCAGGAGGCCACGCCCAAGAGCGACAAGCGTCCGCGCGGCAGAGCAGCCGGAGGCAAGAAGAAATGAACCTGCGGCACGCTCCATGGGGGACAACCCTCCGCGCGCGCGTTTTCGGCAGCTGGCGAAACGTGCTCATCGTACTGGCCGCAGCGGGTATGGCGTGCGAGCCGGAGATCGCTACGAGTTCGCCCTCTCGCTCGCGTACACCGAGCTCCACGACCAATCCGGATGGCGGTGCGAAAGACGCAGGCGGGGTTCTGCCGACCGCGGAACTCCATGAGGCCGAGTTCGCCGAGAGCGAACGCAGCAGGGACCCGTTTCGGTCGTTCGCCGAGGTGTTCGTCGAAGATACGCGCAACCGAGTGAAGTCGCAGCGCGAGGTCGTGCTCGAGCAGTACTCCATCGATGAGCTCAAGCTCGCCGGGATCGTGACAGGTATCAAGCCGCCTCGTGCCATGCTCGTCGACCCTGGCGGCAAAGGGCACGTCGTGGTGCGTGGGGACTTCGTCGGTCGTCCGGAGACCGTTCAGGCATCGAGCCAGGCCAGCGTGGCCTACGAGGTCAACTGGCGGGTGGACCGGATCCGAGACGGAGACATCGTGCTCGTCCGAGAGGACCCGACGAACCCGGATGTCCCGACGGCCACGCGCGTCATCGCACTTCGCCCCGAGGGCGATCTGGACAAGATAGAGAAGTAGAGGGCAGGACCAGAAACCGTTCCGGGGTCGCACCGGCGCGCGAGCCGCTTATTGAAGTCCCGGACTCCGAATGACTCGGAATTTGTTCGTGCGGATCGCGAGACGCTACGCTCGCCACCGAAAGGTCACGCGCCTCGTTCGATCTTGGAGAACTGGGCGCCGCGACCGTCGGAGCTACTCTCATGAGGCGCATCCACACCCAACCAGCCGCAGTGCTCTCGATGCTGTTCGCCCTCGCTGTCTGGGGCTCGGTGTCCATTGCCGGCGCAGAAACGAGTCGTGCGACCCGACACGCGACGGACATCCGGCTTGGCACCGACGCTGGGCTCACCCGCGTGGTCGTCGAGTTCAACAGACAACCGACCTTCACAGCCCGACTGGAAAGCAGCAAGAAGCGACTGATCGTGGACGTTCCGGACGCGGACCTGCAGGGCGCACCGAGCGCCATCACCGAACCAACCGGTGTGGTGGGCGGCGTCATGGCCCAGGCTTTCCCGACGGAGCGTGGCGCAACGACTCGCGTGCTCGTTACGCTGCTTGGCACGGCCAAGTACTCGGTCAAGGTGGAAGGGAACCTGTTGGTAATGACCTTCAAGCCCGGAGCGCCGGGCGTCCTGGACGCTGCCGAAGAGGGTACGCCGATTCGCGGCGCACAGGAGCAGCCACCGGCAAACGTCAACGATGTCCGGTTCGAGTCGACGCCGGAACGAGATCGCGTCCTCATCGAGCTGTCACGCATTCCAGAGTACGAAAGATTTCAGGACACGTCGGGGCGGCTCGTCTTGGCGCTGGAAGGAACGCATGTTCCCGAAAGTCTCGAACGCACACTGGATGTCACGGCCTTCCACGGGCGAGTCCATTCCATCTCGACCTACACCGATCCGCGCAATAGCACGCGCACCCTCGTCGAGATTCAGGTCGAAGCGGGTCTCGTGCAGAGAGTAGAGGCCGAAGGCCATACGCTCGTGTGGAGTCTTGCGACCGAGGGAAAGCTGCCCTCGTCGATGACCGGTGTCGCACGCGATGGTGGCGTGGCGCGCCGCACGCGTACCGTGTACCGCGAAAACGCCATTCGGGGCGTGCCCAAGATACACTCGGGCTATCCCAAGCCGAGCGGGGACATGGTCGAAACGAGCACGGAGCCGGACCGGGCCGCGGGATTCACCGGGGGTATGCTCGCGCAGCAGAAGCGCTACTCAGGGCCCCGCGTCGACCTCGATCTCAAGGACGCCGATATCCGCAACGTGCTGCGTCTGCTCGCCGACGTCGGGCGTGTCAACATCGTTGCCGCAGACAACGTTACGGGCATGGTGACTCTGCGACTGCGCAATGTCCCGTGGGACCAGGCGCTCGATGTCGTACTGCAGGCCAAGAATCTCGGCATGATTCAGCAGGGCAACATGATTCGCGTGGCGCCCCTGGCGGACCTCGAGAAAGAACGTGACATGCAGATCGCGCGGCGCAAGCAGGAGGTCCAGCTCGCCCCGCTCGAGACAAGGCTCATTCCCATCAGCTACGCCGAGGCGGATGAGCTTCAGAAGCGTGCCGGCGAAATGCTTTCGGAGCGGGGCTCGATCGCGGTCGACCAGCGGACGAACATGCTCATCGCGCGGGATCTGGCCGGAAACTTGAATCAGATCGAGGAGCTGGTCCGCGCTCTCGACACGCAAACGCCACAGGTGCTGGTCGAAGCCCGCATCGTGGAGGCCACCAGCCGCTACCAGCGAGACGTGGGCATTCAGTGGGGCGGCGACGCCTCCTTCTCGGCCGCCACGGGCAATCCGACGGGCCTGGTATTCCCCAATTCGGTCGGTGTGGTGGGTGGGGCGAGCGACGGCAATACCCCGACGGCCGGCATGAGCCCATTCTCCAATTCCGTGGAGACGCCCAACTTCGCCGTCAATCTGCCGGCAGCCGTCGGCACAGACCAGGGCGGTGCCGTCGGCTTCACGTTCGGCTCGATCGACAACACGATCAACCTGGGCGTGCGTCTGTCGGCCGCCGAGTCGAGCGGCATGGTGAGAATCCTCAGCAGCCCGCGTGTGCTCACCCTCGACAACCGCGAGGCGCGCATCGCGCAAGGTACGCTGATCCCCTTCTCGCAGGTGAGCGCGCAGGGAGTGCAGACCACGTTTCAGGAAGCCAAGCTGCAGCTACTCGTCAAGCCACACGTCACGGCAGACGGAAGCGTCAGCATGCACGTCAAGATCAATCGCGATGAACCGGACTTCAACCAGACGTCCGCACGCGGCGATCCGACCATCCTCAAACGCGAAGCAGAAACGGATTTGCTCGTCATGGACGGTCACACCGCGGTCATCGGCGGCATGTTCACGCGCAACACGGGACGGAACCTGGACCAGGTTCCGTTCTTCGGCGATATTCCGCTGCTCGGGCTGCTCTTCCAGAGGCGGCGCGCGAGTGACACGCGTGCCGAGCTCGTGATCTTCCTCACGCCACGCATCGTCAACAGAGCCGAGGCGCTGGGGCGCTAAGACGCTGCACCATGCTGGCGCGTTCGCCTGGATGGCCCACGATAGCTAGGCATTCTGGACGCGCTCCAGCCGCAGTATTCTTCCTTCTCGGTCTGCAGCTCGTCCCCGCAGCGGCGTCCGCCGTCGAGAGCGAGGTGAAGGCGACGAGCACGGTCCAGAGCTACACGCTGCGCAGTCCGTTCGGCGAACCCCAGCTGCGCCGACGTCGCTTCACACAGTTGCTGGGACTCCGGCTCCGCAACCTGGACGGCCTTCCGGCTGAGAAGGGGCCCGAGATCTCGTTCGCCGCGAACCTGAGGCTCGACGGCGACTTCGGGCAGACCGGCGCCGAGCGGGACCCACGCGACGCGGAGCACTTCGTTCCGGGGCTCGAAGCGGCGCCTCTCGACGTCATGTTCGCCTACTTGGACGCGCGCGGACTCGTCGACCAGAGCATCGGTCTGCGGCTCGGGCGGCAGTACATCACTGACGCCCTGGGCTGGTGGTCGTTCGACGGAGCGCTGTTGCGTGTGGGCGCGCTGCGCTACGTGGAGCTCGAAACCTACGCCGGTTTGGAGCAGCGGGGCGCTCTACCGCTGGTCTCGACATCACGCTTCGAGGCCGACGGCGTGTACCGGGGCGACCGCACCGGTCTGGATCGCACCGGGTGGCCCGGTTTTCTCGACGAGGCCCGGCCCGCGCCGGCGTGGGGGATCGCTGCCGAAACCGCGCCCCTGGACTGGCTCGATGCACGCGTCAGCTATCGCAGAGTGACCGAGCGCGACACCGTCGTGCTGAGTCCCTTTCCCCGGCCCGACGGCAGTCTCCGGGTGTTCAGCAAGAATCGGACTTCGAGCGAGCGTTTCGGCGTGGCCACGGAGCTTTGGGCTCCTTCGCTCGGCCGGTTCGGTGGCGGCGCCGTCTACGATCTGTACCGCCAGCGGTGGTCCGAGCTCCGGGGCGGGCTAGAGTGGGCTATTGCGTCCTCGCTCTTGGTTGGACTCGATGGCGAGCTCGTGCTGCCCACGTTCGACGCTGACTCCATTTTCAACTTCTTCGCCCAACGTCCGATGCGGCAGTGCCTCGCCCGTCTCGATTGGCAGGCCTCGCGCCACGTCCGACTCTACGCTTCGAGCGGTGTGCGCGTGTTCGGGCAAGAAGACGAGCCGAGCGGCGCGGATCCGGCTGCGGCGGAGCCGCCGGCCACGGCCGTGGACGGCATCGGCTCGTTGACGACCTCGACACGCTGGGGGCCGAGCAGCGTCACGCTCTCCACGAGCGCCGAAGTGGGCCAAACGGGGCACCTCGTTGGCGGTGACCTTCGTCTGACCCGCTCCTTCGCCGCGGGGCTCTACGACGTATTGACCATGCTCTTCGTCTACTCGTGGTCGGACGAGATCCGCAGAGATCGTAGCGCAGCAAGCCTCACGTACGTGCTGGGCGCGGGAGTGTCACCGCTCGATACCGCGCGGCTCGGGATCGAATGGGAACAGAGCATGAACCGGCTCACGGGCGAACGCATCCGTTTGCTCGGAACGCTACAGGTGAGGGTCCAATGAAAGGAGTTGGTCCTATCGCCGCGGCCGGACTGGTGGGGCTACTTGCAGCCTGCGCAGCAGCCGGGCTGGACACGCCGAAGCCGGCGCGATCCACGGCTGCGCCTCGACGGCCGGAGTGGCCTGACCCCTTGGCTCACGTCGTGAACTGGGTGGTGCGTCACCGCGCGGCGGCGGGCACCGACAGCGCAGCCTGCGCGCGTTGTCACGACGACCGCTCGTGTACCGACTGTCACGACGGCCGCACGCGTCCGCGCTCCCTACACCCCGGAGACTGGCTCAACACCCACGCCGTTGCCGCACGCGCGCAGACCATCCGCTGCGACAGCTGCCATCGGGCACAGTCGTTCTGCGTGTCGTGCCATCAACGGGCCGGCGTTGCGCAGAGCGCGCCCATCGCGACGCTGACGCGGCAGGGGCGTTTTCATCCGCCCGCCACGGTCTGGTCGGGGTCGGCGAGGACGCGGCAGCACCACGCGTGGGAAGCCCAGCGCCGGCTCGCGTCCTGCACGAGCTGCCATGTCGAAAACGACTGCACCTTGTGCCACGCGACAGCGGGGGTCGGTTCCCGTGGCTCCGGCCCGGGCGGAAGCGCGCGGCTGTCACCGCACTCGGCGGGTTTCGCGCACTGGTGCCGAGGCGCGTGGCGCAAGAACGCGCGACCGTGTCTGGTGTGTCACGACGAAGCTGACGGCCTGCTCGACCGGTGTCGATAGGCGCTCGGATCGGTGAGCCTCCGGCACTCAGCTCAGCCACGATCGCGCCGCTCGATCCGACGCGTTCGGACGACCGATTTGGGGAGCGCTAAGATCTCCGGGTCGCCGGTCAAGAGCGACGCGCGCTCGAGACGGGCCGTCGCCACAGCGAACGCGTCAGCATACGACAGCGGATGCGCAGCCTTGAGCTCGGCTGCTGCCATGACCAAAGGCTCGCGGGCGGGAACGACTTCGACCGGGCCAGCGCGAAAGCGGGCTATGTGCCGTCGCGCCAGCGGGGTTCCCTCCACTTGAATCAAGCGATACAGCACTTCACCCAGGTTGACGACGTTCACCAGCAGGCGGGTCGCTTGGCTGGCGGCCTGGTTGACGTAGTAGCCCACTACCTCGACGGCAAGCCGTTCCCCGCGCAGGAGAGCGAGCACGGCCCAGGCGTCAAGTACGACGACGCGCATCGCGCCTCACCTCTTCCTGATGCTCGGCCTCGAGCTCGCCGAGCGGGTCACCGGTCTTGATGATCCCGGCGATCTCGACGAGCCACGCGTTGGCGGTGCCACGGTCGCCCCTGCGTAGGGTGACCGCCTGCCGCTCCGGGGAAACGACGAGTTCGAGCACACTGCCGGTTTTCCAGCCGAGCTCGGTGCGTACGGCCTTGGGGATGACTACTTGACCTTTGCTGGTGAGTCGCGTGGCTGCCACGGAACGAGACGGCATCTTACCACGAGGGTAAGACGCACTCGGGCTCCCGGCAAGGCTGGCCTCGAGCCGCGGGCCCGACCGCGGGCGAAGCCTGCTGAGCTGTGAAGCAGGCGTCCAGGCCGGTCACGGAGCCTGGCCCGGTGCCCAACGAGATCGACTGGGCTGAGATGTACGATGTAGCCTTGGGCAGGCGGGGGCGGACCGCATGGGCGGCGCTTGGGGGCTCTGGCAACAAGGGCGCTGTTCTGACAGTCTTTGCTGAAGTGGCCAGCTTCGAACAACTTCCCGACTGGGAGAAGCTCCTTGCTGCCGAACGGCACCTGCAGCAGCTGGTCGCCGGCACCGTGCTCGTGGGCGGTACGGCAGCAGCCTTGCATGCTGGACATCGCCAGAGCCTCGACGCCGACCACGTCGTCAGTGACCTCAGAGACCGATTCGACGAGGTCCTCGCCCAGCTCGAGTCGGCGGCAGGCTGGCAAACGGCACGCGTTCAGCGTCCAGTGCTCATTCTCGGCGCTCTCGAGGGCATCCTCACGGGGATCCGCCAGCTTCGGCGGACGCGACCCCTCGAGACGGAGGTGATCTCGGGACTGCGGGTCCCCACCCTGGCGGAAATGGCCAGGATCAAGGCCTGGCTACTGGTCACACGCCATACGGTTCGCGACTATCTCGATACCGTCGTCCTGTTCGAGCGGCTCGGCGATGCTGGGGTCGAGCGCGCACTGCAAGACTTCGACGAGCTGTACGCCCAACCGAGCGGTACCTCGCCGCTGGCCGAGCTAGCGGAACGACTGGCTCTGGCTCAGCCTTCGGACCTGCCCGGCATCGAGCTCGAGACATACAAGGGTCTGCGCGAGCCCTGGTCTCGTTGGGACCACGTCGCCTCCCAAGGACGCGACTGGGCGCCGAAGGTCGCACGCATCGCCCTCGCGAAGCCGGGCGCCGGGCCATGAGTCCCCTCGAGCACTCCGTGGCCCTCTGGAACCGCTCACGGCTGGACCTCGCAAGCGACGAGGTCCTTGCGCAGATCATCGACCGGGGCACGATGGACGATTGGCGGGAGCTCTACCAGCTCGCCGTTGGTAGCCCAGAGCTGCGGCGCCGCATCCACCGGCTGATCCTCGCGGTCCCGCTGCCCCTGCCGCACTTCTGGCTCGCCGCCCTGCGAAGCGCTGGTGAGGACGTGGACGTGGGCGTCAGGACTCCGGATTACTGGTCAGGGCCATAGCCATCGGCTCGCGTCCCTGACTATTGCCGAGGTCGGTTGGCGCGGCTAGGCAGAGCGTTTCTGCGCCAAGTCGACGAGCAGGCGCAGCGCCTCGATCACGCGCTGTTCGCTGCCGAAGTGCTCCCAGAGGTCTCGGTCGAGGAACACGGCATATTGGAATGCTCCTCGCAGATTCGCGTATCGATTGGGACGGATCCCTCGGCTGAAATCTTGCTCCGGCAGCTCCGCGAGCGACTCGGGCGACGGTTCAGTCGGATCTTGTTCTTCGTTCATAGCTCTCGCGTTCCCTGCGCGTGGCGCGACGCGCGCTGATGATGCGGACCCTCTCCCCGCGTTCGCAGTGCACCACGAAGAGAAGCCGGGCCAGATTGGAGAAGCCGATGGCCGCGAAACGGTCGGGATGGGCCGCGTCACGAATGAGCAAGTAGTCAATGTCGAGGAAGATGGTCGCCGCTTCCTCGAAGGTGACACCGTGCTTGGCCACGTTGGCCAGTGCCTTGTCGGTGTCCCATTCGAAGTCTCCGAACGCGACGGTTCCCATTTGCGGGAACCCTAGCACGCGACATGGCTCGACGCCGGGTGCGTCATGCCGCGCATCAGGCCGCGCAAGCGCCGTTGGCGCGATGTCTTCCTGGTGCGACGCAGACCGGTTCGGCGATCGTTTCGCTCTCCGGTATGGGCGAGCTGCGGTTTCTCGATTTGTTGTCCGACCGCCTGAGCGTGCCATGTGTTTTCTGGCCTGAGTTGATCGACAAGCTGGGCGCGGCCGATCCAGAAGCCCTTGTGGCGCTCCAAAGCGTTGCGCTCTTGCGGGCGCCCACCACACACTCGGTTGCCGGGCGCGTGGCCGGATGCCCATCGGTGCTCGTCCGGCCGCACGTTGGCCGTGTGAGTCCAGGCTAACTCTCTGAAATTGCAGCGTCTCGATCCGAAGAATCTGGAATCGACCACGGGTACGCAGGTGTGCGTTGACGTGGGGGGGCACCAGGGCACGCTAGCCCCTGAGCTCTGTTCGGTGTCCGCAGGGGCCGGCGTTGGCCCCGCGGGTCAATGCGAGGAGGCAGAGGCAACCATGACCGTGAACCAAGGGCTACGCTTCACACTGCACCCCCTTCGTACGGTTCGATGCGACGTCAGGGAAGCGCCGTCGTTTCAAGAGCTTTCGGCCCTGGTGCTTCGCGGGACGGTCGTCGCCGAGATGCTCGCATAGGCACTCGTTCTTGTCGTTGCATGCATGCGCGCGCAGCAGGCCGCGGTCGCGCCAGATCTTGACGGTCTGCGTGGATACGCCGAGTAGGTCAGCGATCTCGTCAAGCGTCAACATGCCTGCCTCGCGCAGCCGGTCGTATCGTGTCTTCAGCGCGTAGTCACGCCGCAGCCGCCGCACCCTGATCGGGTGGAAGGGCAAGCCCTCGCCGGAGACACGACCTCGTGCATTGAGGATGCCGGCGATCTGACCCTCGGTGTAATCGTCCAGGAGGGCGTCGATCTCGGCGACGACCTTGGCCGAGGTCTGGCGGATCTGCCAGGCGGGCTGCGCAAGGGGAAACGTGAGGCTTTGGATGGCGCCGCCGCGGAAGCGCACGCCGACGGCGATCTTGTCACCCTTGGTGAGCGTGACGTCCTCGAGCAGCAGGCGCACCATGCGCTTGCGCTCACGCTGCGGCGTCTTCGGGTCGTTCCACAGCCGCGGGAAGTCCGTGGCCAGTGCGAGGATCTGCTGTCGGCGCTGCTCGCCGAGCTCGGGGTGGTCCTGGGCTCGACGGTGCTCGAGCTCCTCCTGCGCGTCGTGTAAGGCGCGCAGCTTGTTGTTGTTCCACTCGGCCTCGAGCACGTCGACGACGAGGCGGTTACCCGGGTCGGCCTCCATGAAGCGGCGGCGAGCCAGATCGGCTTCGTGGCGTGCACGTTCCACGCGCTGGCGGCGCAAGGCGTCGGCCTCATCGGCACGCGCCTCGATCTCCGACTGGACCTGGAGCGCGACCTCCAGGGTCATCGGCGTGACGGTCTCGACCAGCAGCTTGCCGATGGCCTCGTCGATGCCCAGGCCCGGGATGGACTGGCATATCGCCGTCGCGGTGTCGATGCCCTCGCGCTGGCAGATGTATTCGGGCCATAGCCGGTCCTTGCGTGTATGGTAGCGGACCGTCATCCGCTGGCCGCATACGCCGCAGATCGCCAGGCCCTGCAGCAGCGCCGGTCCCTCGCGCTCTGGCCGCTCACGGGCCCGCGCCGGGTCGGCAGTCACCGCCGTTTTTCTTCCTGCCGTGCCAGCGCGCGCTCGATGCTTCGCCGGTGGACCGAGACGCCGAAGCGCTCCTCGACCATTTGCACGAGCTCTTGGGCGCTCAGCTCCGGCTGCTCGGCGAGCGCCTCCTGCAGTGCGGCTACCACCTCGGCCGAGAGCTTGTGGGCCCCTCGTGGCCCGGGCTTGCGGGGCAGCAGCGCCGGCAGCCCGCCCTCTTCGTAGGCTGCCTGCGCCTGGTAGTACGACGGACGCGACAGCCCGAAGCCCGTCACCGCGCGGCTGATGGTCTGCCCGTCTACACGGACCCGACGCAACATCTCGTACTTGACCTGCACCAAGTCGCGCCGATCGAAGAACTCGCTGGCGGCGAAGGCTTCGTCGGTGACCTTCTCCGGGCGGGGATGCAGGCAGCCCTGCTTGCGGAGGGCGTGACGGCCTGCACCGAGTTCCGGACACAACGGGTCGCCCCCGGACCGGACGCGGATGTCGGATGTTTGCCGGCAGGCCAACCGACCGCGCATCGAGACACGGTGGCCCATTCGAGACGTTGCGCAGTGATGCCCCATCTGCCGGCGGCCGGGGCTCTTGCGGAGAACCAACGTGCGGTGCGTGCCGTCGGACAGGACCAGCGCTACCGTTGAAGCGTCATGATTCCAGCTCGGCGTCTGCACCGCTACACCTACGCTGACTACGTCGCCCTGGAGCTGGAAAGCCCGACGAAACACGAGTTCCTCGACGGAGAGATCTACGCCATGGCTGGCGGGACCGAGGAGCATTCGGCTCTCGCCGCTCAGGTCCTGCGCGTGCTGGGAAACGCGATCGGCGGGCGCCCGTGCCGTGTCCACACCTCGGACTTGCGGATCTACGTTGAATCCATCGGGCTAGCGACGTTCCCCGATGGTGCGGTGATCTGCGGTCCGCTGGAGCAGCACGCACCGAGCCCCAAAGCAACGGCCTTGAACCCTGCGGTGCTGCTGGAAGTCACGAGCGACGGCTCCGAAGAGTACGACCGCGGCGACAAGGTCGAGTACTATCGTAGCATCCCGACCCTCAACGCGTACGTGATCGTTTCCCATCGCGAGCGGCGGATCACGGTGCACGCTCGTCAGACGGATGGATCATGGACGGCGCGTTCGGCGATCACGGGCGGCGGGGTCGCCATCGAGAGCTTGGGCGCCGTGTTGCTGGTGGACGAGATCTATCGCGCCAGTGCGATTGCACCCTGAATCACGTCGGCCGCGCTTCGGCTACGCTCCGCGCCGTCGGATTGCGCGACGAACGAGGTCGAGAGGACCCTCCGTGCGTGGTCCACGTCCGCGAGGGGTTGACGCCGGATGGTAATGCGTCCGGCCGTGACCCCAGCGTATCGTCCTTCAGCTACTGCTACCGGGAAGCGGCGTGACGGCCTGCACCGAGTTTCGGGACACAACGAGTGTCCAGGCGCGGTGCTCGCGCTCTCAGCGCGTCCACAACCGCCCGAGCTCAATCCCAACCGCGCCGAACGGCTCAACGCGGACAGTCTCATTGCCCTCGAATGTATCGACGAGCACCCAGCGTCCGCCCTCGAGCCTGAAAACCTCGAGCGTGGATTGCTCGGGGTTGACGAACCAAAGGTGACTGACACCCTCGCGGGCGTAGATCCGGCGCTTGGCGGGTTACCCGCAGGGTCACTCTGTGAAGTTTCGACCATCGTCTACATGCTGTCCTCCTCACCCAGGCCATGCCTGGCGCAAGTTCCATCTGATTCAACTTTCGGAACTGATGCCTCGGGTCGAGAGTCGACAGCCGTGAGTCGAGAGCGCCGGAGGGGATCCCCAACTCTCGACTCAAGG
>JAFGIS010000126.1 GCA_016929495.1 Polyangiaceae bacterium
CCAATGAACAATCCGAGCGCCACCGAGGCCGCTCCGCGCGCCCGAGTCAACCGTCCTCCCCGGAGCCGAAGCCACAGCTGGCGCACCTGAACTCGGAGACCGCGCCCGGGCCGATCGCCTGCACACCGTGACGGCGCGTGGCTCACGCTTTCGCCGGATCCGAGCTGCCCGCGGTGCCTTGCGAACGAGCGATCCGCAGGTAGGTCTGCGCGCTCTTGCTGGCAGGATCGAGAGCCACAGCCGCTTCGAACTCCGCCTGTGCCTGCTCGTTCTCTCCAAGGCTCAGAAGCAGAACCCCCAGCGTGATGCGAGCCAGAAGGTACCTGGGATTGGTGTCCCGCGCAGCCTCCAGCTCTTGGCGTGCCCGCACCAGGTCACCGCTCTCCTGAAATAGCACACCGAGTCGGGTGCGAAGGTCGGCAAAGCCCGGACAGAGCGCGACGGCCTTTTCGACCTCTCGAATGGCTTCGACGCGCATACCCGCGTCGAGGTATGCGTGACTCAACTCCGCGTGCAGATTCGCTATCTTCCCCTTCACGAAGCCGTCGGTGGGTTGAGCCGCGGCACGCTCGCGGATCCGCGAGTAGATCTCGCGCGCATCCTCGTACTTGCCGAGCTCGTTGTACGTGACCATGAGGCTGAGCTGAGCCGCGGTGTAGTTCGGGTTCAGTATCACGGCCTTCTCGAAGTGCGCTCGAGCGTTCACCAGGTCACCCTTGGCGTGGCAGATCACGCCGAGCATGTGCTGAACGTCGGCGAAGCGATCGGTGTGGACCAGGACCTGACGCAGGCAGTACTCAGCCTGGGGGTACTCGCTCTTGGCGTAGTGGTCGCGGCCAAGCGTCAGCAGCTCTTTGACGCGCTCGTCCATGCCTCAAGGATCCCTAATACTACAGGGCCGGCCAAGAGACACGATCCGACTCAAAGCAAAGGAGCCACGGCGGCCGGGCGGCTCACCTTGCCCCCTTCGAGTCCTGCTGCTACCGAGAAACGCCATGAGCCCGTCAGATCCGCTCGGGGGCCCCTGCGCTGCGGGACAGGTGGTCGAGCCAGGGGAGCGGGACTCGAGTCCAAGCGATACACCACCGCGGGATGCGGCCGAGGACGAGTCGAGTGCGCCGTCTGAACGGACGTTCAGATTTCCGGAGATACAGCTGGCTGGTGTGACCGAAGAGCCGCGGGAGGGAACCTGCGAGCTCGAAGGGCCCGCTGCAGAGCCACCCGTGGCGCCTGTGCTCGAGGAGCCCGCCGCAGAGCCACCCGCGGCGCCTGCGCTCGAGGGGCCCGCCGCAGAGCCACCCGCGCAACGACCGAGCACCACGGGCGCCGTGCCGCCGCCGGAGATCTCCGTCGAGTCTCCGGAGATCTCGCAAGAGGTTCTGCCTCCTGGAGATCAGGCGGGCTCGGCCGATGGCGTGGGCCAACCCACGACACGGATCCCCCGAGGCTCGGACATGCGTGCGCGGCTGCTCGAGAGGGCGGCAGCAGCGCGACGCCGCTCGGACACTCACGGCTTGAGTTCGGAGTCAGAGGGCGCCTTGGACGCCGTGGGACGGCCCGAGCAGCCGACGCGTGACTCCGAGCTCGACGTATTGGGTCCCACTGCGCCCCGACCGCCATCAGCGCCCGTGGCCGCGCGCCCACGAGGGCAGCTGTCGCCCAACCTCATCGCTGCTTTCGGGACGCTGCTCGGCCTGGCGACGATCGCAACGATCGTGGCGCTCGCCATGCGCATCGACGCGACATCGTCGCTCGCGCTGTTTGGCTCCGCGGCCCCGGCGCCAACAGCCGAGGCTAGCGCCAAGCCCGCGCAGCCGCAGGCACCGGCCCCCAGGAAGCGGCAGCGGCAGAAGCTGCCCGGACCATGGCGCATTCGCGATGTCAAGGGACGCCCCGGCGCGCGTATCGTCACGGGCAAGGTGGGCAGGGAGCCCTTCTTGCGCGCAGTCCAAGCCGCAGGCGTCCCAGCCAAGCAAGCGTACCGTCTGCTGATCGCATACAAAGGCGTGAAGGACCTGGACAACTGCAAGCGCACGGACTCCTTCGCCGCGCTCATCGACTCGGCGTCGTCTCGACTCAAGGCTTTCGAGTACATCGTGAGTCCCGAGGAGGTGTATCAAGTCCGTGAAGGCCAGGACGGGCTCCTGCGGGGCAAGCGTCTGGATCTGCAGGTCCACCGAGACCGCGTGCAGGGCGCGTTCGTCTGCGACGGCAGCAGTGTCGAGTCCGCTGCAGAACGCGGAGGCTTCGAACCGGCTCTGAGTGACGCTCTGAGCGACGCACTGGAAGGTCACATGAGCCTAGCCGAGCTCGATCGCGGTGACAGGGTCCGCGTCATCGCCCAGGAGGTCACGGTGCTCGGCGAGTTCTCACGCTATGCCGGGATCGAGGCCGTCGAGGTGAAGCACTCGGATCCGAAGCAGCCTCCGTTTCGCGTGTACTACTTCCGCGGAAGCAAGTCACGGGGCCACTACGATGACCGCGGCCATGCTCCGTACGAGGGCGGCTGGAGGAAGCCCATCAAGGACGCTCCTGTCACCTCGCCCTTCGACATGAAGAGGCGCCACCCCATTCTCAAGAAGATCATGCCGCACACGGGTGTCGACTTCGGAGCCAAGGCGGGCACGCCGATCGGCGCGACATCGTTCGGTACGGTCAGCTTCATGGGCTGGGCAGGCGCAACGGGCAACTTGGTGAAGATCGTACACCCCGGTAACTACGAATCCGGGTACGCGCACCTGTCTCGGTTCGCGGAAGACCTCAGCGTGGGCGACAAGGTGCGGCGTATGCAGGTCGTCGGCTATGTGGGCTCGACCGGCCGCTCAACGGGTCCGCATCTGCATTTCTCGATCAAGAAGGACGGCAAGTTCATCGACCCGCAGACACTCAACCTGGACGGTATGCGCGTGCTGCCGCAAGACGAGCGCGCGGAGTTCGACAAGGTCCGCGAGAGCTACGTCGCCCTGCTCGAAGCGATACCGTGGCCGGCGCCGCTGCCGGACGCCGTACCCCCGTCGACCCTCCTGGCGTCCGATACCGCTCCGGCGTCCTCCGGCACGGCAGAAGGGGTCGAAGAAACGATCGGCAGCGGAATGGAAGAAGAGCCTGAGTCCGCGGACTCCGCCAAACCCGCCGCAGCGCCAGCAGCCGCCCGAGCTCCTGCCCAGGCGCCCGAGACTGCCCCGGCTGGAACTGCGGCCGTCTATCTCACCGACAAGGAGCTGATGGAACAACAGCCGCTCACCGACGACGGGGAAGTCGCCGAGTAGCCGCGGCATGCACATCCACATCCCGCCATGCTGGACGATCGTCGGCCCCGGCAACGCGGCCGCAACAGAAGTCTCCAACACCGGCACCCGTCGCATCGTACTGGAGACGGGACCTGGCTTCGGCGATGGCCGCCACCCGACGACGGTTCTCTGCATGCAAGGCCTTGCAGCGCTCGCCCCACGCAAGCAGGGCGTCTGGCGGATGCTCGACTTCGGCAGCGGGTCCGGGATCCTCGCGATCGCAGCAGCCAAGCTCGGAGCTCACGCAACAGCCATCGAAATCGACGAGCAAGCCATCGAGCACGCGCGAGCGAACGCGCGCCTCAACTCCGTATCGGGCCGCATCGCGCTCGGCCGTTCGCTCGAACCCACGGACGGGGCTTTCGAGCTCGTGGTGGCCAACATACTGCGTCAGGTCTTGCTCGACCACGCACCGGCTCTGGCCGCGCGCATTGCACCCGGCGGTGCGCTCGTGTTGTCGGGTCTGCTATCCACGGACGTGCCCGAGGTCAGCGTACGGTACGCTTCGCTCTTCGGCGGCCGACGACCTGAGATCTACGAACGCGGCGAATGGCGAGCGCTGGCCTGGAGGGCTCACGGCTCGGGGGCACGATAGACTTCGACGAGATTCGGCTCGCTGGCGAGCACCAACCGTCCGCCGCTGGCCAGGGTGACCCCTTCGTACTGGGGAGAGCCCACGAGATCGCGCTCGTCGAGCACGTCGCCGGTATCGGGGTCGACGCGGAGCAGCCGACTGGTTTCTTGGCTCAGCACCAGCAGTGTCGCGGAGACCTCGTCGAAGGTGACCGACGACAGATCGCCCGCGAACTCGCCGAGCGTGACCAGCGCGTCCCAGGGCTCGTGGACGCGCAGAGTGCCGTCTGCGTAGCTGAAGGTGCCCATTTCGCTGCTTCGGTCGAACGAGAGCACGCGCAGGGCCACGCCGGACCCACCCTCCTGACAGGCGAAAAACTGGCCGACCTCGCCCACCCCTCGGCGCAGCGTGACGCCCTCGAAGCCCGTGTTGCTCGTCGCCGGAGGCGCTGCCACCACATAGTGCTCCACCGTGCTCCCGTTCATTTCGACGAGCTCTGCTGCGGGGGCGACCGTCAGCACGAAGACTTCGTTGGTTTCGACGGCGATGGCAAAGCGATCGTCTCCGAGGTAGGCGACGTCCTCGGTGTCGGTTGGGCCGCCCTCGAGTAGGACCACGCTGAGCAGCTCCGAGAAGTCGTGATTGTACTCGTACAGGCTGTGCGTCCTGTCGCTGACGACGAAGAACGTGTCGGTCTCGGGCTTGTACGTGACGCCCGAAACCCCCTCGAGCGAGTCGAGCACGATCGGTCCGGCGATCAGAGCGTAGCTGTCGAGCGTCGTGGGAAGGGCGCGACCCGACGAACCCGCCCCCGACCGCGCATCCCCTTCGGCATCGGAGTCCCCCGCTCCGCCCGCGGCAGCCGAGTCGCCCCAGTCCGTTGCGACCCCGTGCGGGGCGGCGGCCACCGGCCCGAAGCCGCCCTCGCTCGGAGCGGGTGCAGGCCGATGCCGCTCTGCGGTCGAACAGGCCACCTGAAGCGCAAGACTCAGAGCGAGCGCCAAGAGCGCGCCGGTGGACTGTGCCGGACGAGGCTCGAAGTCCGCGAGTATGTGCGCCATCGCGCCCAGGATACTACGCAGCGACGCGATATCCAGGTCGGCCGCCGATCTGGGCTCGGGCGCGGAAACACACGCTCCCTCCGAGCCTCGCCGCTCAGCCGAGTCGCCGCGCGAGCTCCTTGCTGACGTGCCAGAGACGCTCGGCGAGCACCGGGTCCGATGCGTCGCGACTCGAGCGAGCGATGTTGCAGTCGGCGAAGTACTCGCCCGTGACGGCCTCCACTGCGGGATGAGTCGCCACGTAGCACTGGGTCGCAGCGCCCTGCGGCACGTTCTTGAGGAACAGCGGCGCCACCACCGCCATGCCGCCTTTGGCGAGTACGTTCATGTGACGACTGAGCCCGGTCCGGATCACGCCGGGGTGCACCGCGTTGGAGGTGCGGCCCGTTCCGGCCAAACGTCGTGCCAGCTCCTTGGCCACGAGCAAGTTCGCGAGCTTGCTCTGTCCATAGGCTTTCCAAGGCCCATAGCCGCGCTCCCCGCTCAGGTTGTCGAAGTCGATACCGCCGCGCGGAGTTCGGGAATGAAGCGCGCTCGTGAGCATGACCACTCGCCCCTTGTCAGCCAGCATCTCGCGCAGCCCGGTCACGAGCAGGAAGTGGCCCATGTGGTTGACCAGAAACTGCATTTCCAGGCCGTACTTCTGCTCGAGGCGAGGCAAGGCCATGATCCCGGCATTGCAGATGATCGCGTCGAGTCGGCGACCGCGGTCTTGCACGCGGGCCACGCAGTCGCGCACCGAACCGGGCTCGGAAAGATCGCATGCCAGCGGCGTGCCCTCGGCACCATGACGCGCGAGCGCGAGCCTGGCATTCTCCTCGGTTCGAGCGAGCGCAACCACGTGCGCGCCGCGTAGATGAAGTACCCTCAGCGTCTCGAGCCCCAGACCCGAGCTGCACCCGGTCAGCAGGCAGATCCGGCCCGTCAGATCGATACCCTGCGTGACCTCTTCGGCAGTGCTCTGGTAGCCGAAACCGCTCGGCCCGCGACGCTTCAACATCCCCGAGAGCGACACGAGAGCATCCCTTTCGTCGGTTTATGGACAGCTGTCGGCCAACGCCAGCAGAGCGAAGCAGACTCAGGGGCTGCGCGCAATCATGAGCGCGGCGGGGCCTGCGAGGGGGCCTGATCCGAACGAGTCGGTGCGTAGGTCCCCAACGCGCACGCGCTCGCCGAGGCCGGCTGCGTCGATGTGCCTTTGCGCGCTGGGCACGCCGGTCTGCAGGTCCAGGATGTCCGGCGAGCCGCTCGTGAGCCTGGCCACAGGCGACGGCGTACGCGCCAGAGCCGCATGTACGTCTACATGCTATTATGTACGTGAAGGTGTGTAGACCGAGGTGCGAACCCATGGGCCCCCGACCGTTCGAAAATCGCCGAGTCTGCGCAAGATCCTACGCGTTGGCGCGCGATGGCTGACACAACTGCCACCCGCTTCCAATCGCAACTGCTTGCGGCTATCTTCGGTCTCCGCCCATAGCCCTGGACAGCTCGCTCCTCGAGTTGGGCCGCCAGAGCGAGGGCCGAGGACCTGGGTGCGCCGGTGCACCCGTGGAGGAACCATGAAGCGAAACAAGTACGGCGGAGCGATACTGGCTCTGGCCGGTGTATTGGGAACGGCTGGGCTTGCCGCGGCACAGACGCCAACGCAACCGTCGGGTTCCGGGTCCATGGACCTGGGGGTTTCGGCGGGCGCTTCCAGCACGGGCGATTCACAGGCCGCCGCGACGGCGACATCCGAAGCACCCCCGGGGTACGCTCCGGGAGTCGCTCCGACGCAGCCGCCGGCAGCGGCACAGCGGCCGCCACCACCGCCGGCGACGCTGCCGCCGCCAGGGACGCTGCCACCGCCGGTGCCACCGCCGCCACCAGCGGCGCCAGAGCTGCCTGACCACGAGAAAGTCGCGGGCCAATCCGGCGTCGGCCTGCTCGGCGTGACCACCGTGGATCACGTGTTGGCCGACGGAGAGTCGACGTCCGGCAGTTCGCTGCCCCTGATCGGCCTTCGTCATTGGGCGGCCAGCAAAGGTTGGGGCTGGCAGCTGGGCGTCGGCGCCAGTCACCACAGCGGCACGAGCTCGGATTCGACACCCGGGCGGGACAACGTCGATGACCCGACCGTGTGGAACATGGGTCTGCATTTCGGTCTGCCGCTCGCCGTCTACTGGGACGACCACTACACGTTTCTGGTTCTGCCCAACGTCAACGGCGGCTACTCCACGTGGAGGCAGCTCGACAACGACAACACGCCGGGAGATCAGGGAGTCTCCGGCAATACGTGGGCCGTGAGCGGCGGGGTGCGTGTCGGCGCTGAAGTCCACTTTGGATTCATCGGTGTGCCCATGCTGACGCTGCAGGGCACCGTTGGCGCCGACCTGGTGTGGCAGCGCACGCGCGTCGAAGCCGTCGAAGCCGGGCGCGAAGTCACGCACGGCCGATGGGGCCTGGACCTGCGAACCGCAGACTTCAACGATCCCTGGGCGCTCTTCACCAATTCGATCAGTGCCCTCTACTACTTCCAGTGACAGATACGAAAACGACCAAGCGGATTCCGCTTTTCTCCACGTGAAGGTGCCATGAACATGACTTCCCACCCGCTGACTCTCGGCCTCCTCGCTGCGGGAGTGCTCGCTGCTGCCTGCAACGTCAAGCGTCCGGGCTCTGACCCGACCGGCTACTACTTCATCGGCCACGTGCGCGACGGCTCGAACAACACGATCCTCACCAACTACACGCTCACCTTGGATCAAGCCGAAGGCGTCTCCAAAGCGGACATCGCCAAAGACGGAACGTACTCCGTCGGGCCGCTCAAGCCCGGCAGCGACTTCACGGTGACCATCGTGGTCAAGGAGGGCGACTACCGCGAGTTCTTCGCGTCGGAACCGTTCATGCCGGAGTTGCCGGCCACTGCTGACGACCAGCTCACCCGGATCTACGACGCCTACGTGTTCCCGGCGCCTTCCGCGCTTCCGTCCCCCGCCGTGACCCTCGAGCTCTGGGGTCCCCACAGCACCTCGGAGCGTCCCTCCGGGACGGTGCGCTTCACGCCAGCCGATGACAAAGGGACCTCGGCGCTCGACCTCAGCGGACGGATTGCCGGCGCGATCGATGGCCAGGTTTGGGCCAACGACGCCGATCGCCTTTCCGCCACCGAGACGTTCGAGCTTGAGGACGGCGTCGTCAAACTCAAGGAGGGCGCGCTCGTCTACGGCGTTACCTACACGGCGACCGTGTTCGACATCGGGGATACGCCATTGCAGTATCAGAGCTTCGCGTTCACTGCCGGTATCGACGGAGATCGAACGATCATTCTGAAGGCCCTCGCAGCGAGCGCGTTGCAGCTCGTATCGAGCTCGCTCGATACCGGTGAGCTGAGCAAGACCGCGACGGTCGTGTTCACATTCGACCGAGACATCGTGCTGTCACCGATCGCCGAGCGCGCCATCTACGAGCTGGCGATCGACGATGGCTTCAGCATCAACTCCCCCAATCTCGACGGAGACGAAGATGTCAACGCCCTGTATGACGAGGACCACGGAACCTCGCTCAAGGTCAGTGGCAACCAGCTCACGCTTTCGTGGAGTCGTGACGCGAGCTGGCTTGAGACCCGGGACAGCGACGATCCGATCCTGAGCGCCACGTACGGCAACCTGGATGACGTCGTGATCCGCGCCAAGAGCGGCTCGCCCACCGACCACACGCTCGCCGAACTGGTGGGCGCCAACTCGGTCACCGTGCGGGTAGAGCAAGCCGAAGCGCCACCCGCAGACTGAGCAACCCGACACTGACGAGGGACCCCGTGTCCCGCCGGCGGAGACCCGGTGAACGACAGGAGCCGCACAGGCCGTGCGGCTTCTGTCGTTTTTGCAAAGGGAATGCATGATTCGAGCTCGGGACGTCGCGGTCCACGGGTGGACGAACGAGCCGCGTCCTACGTAGGCGCAATCCGGTGGCCTTCCGACAGCCCTACTCGAACCCATCCACGTGCACCACGTACCACTCCCCTCGCCACGAGATCAGCGACGTGATACCGACCCGGCCCGTGTGGCCGGCGCCGTCATCGTAAACTAGAGTCGAACGAAGCACACGGTAGTAGCCGATGCGATTGCCTTCACGGCCGGGCTTCATCCAGAGGGCGCGCTCTTCGGGCACCTCGACGCGCACCAGGCGAGCATCAGCGGCTCGTTGCCCGAGTTTCTCGTGGTACGCGTGGATGTCGCGGGCGAAGTTGCGCATGAGTCGGTACTGCCAATCCCGCTCGGGCTTCTGCACGTCTTTGACCAGCTGGTAGGCGAGCAGGGGGAAGAACGCCGGGGCGCCGAGCTCCGGGTTGTCGCTCGTGATCGCGCGAAAAAGAAGGGCCATCCTGGCCTGGAACCCGGGGCTGTCGGTCTTCGGGCGCTGTTCGGTCTGCGGCAGCGGCTTGCCGTCCTGGTCGGTGAGCGCGGGCACCGCCAGCTTGGCGAGCTCGGCGGGATCGTTTGGATCGGTGGGTGCGCTCAGCTCGGCGGGCATCGCGTCCGGCGCCTCTGTCTCTGCGCCTGAATCGACGGGGGCCGCATGTGCTCGGGTCGCCCCGGGCATGGTCTCAGGAGCCTGGGCCAGCGTCGTCGAGCCGCGCGAGTCCGTGCCCGGTGAGGCAGCTCCGGGAGGCTCGCCACGCGAGCAACCCAGGAGGATTGTCGCGAGCAGAGCGGTCAGACCATGCCAGGGGGATGGCTCGCTGTTGCGCAGGGCGTGGCGAACAAGAGCGGCGGAGGGGACAACGGGTGCCATGACGCAGAGCATGCCGAAACTCGGCCTCGGCGTCATCCGGGAACGGCGCGACGCTGCTCGGACTGCGGAGACTGCGAAGAGCGCTGTACTACGCACCTCCCCATTCGGGAGCGGCTGCGCTCGCTGCCCAAGCCGCGGGCAGGGTAATGCGCGGTCCCGCAGAGCGCGGCCGCGTTCACGGCGCGTCGTAGGTCAGCCGTTTGCTGCCGTGGCACACCGTCAGATGATTCTTCCCCCCAGAGGCGCGCTCTGTGCGGCCGATGACCCGAGCCATGATGCCGAAGTCCCGCGCGGCCTCGATCACACGCCGCGCATCGCGCGCGGTGCAATACACCTCCATCCGATGGCCCATGTTGTACACCTGATACATCTCTTTCCAGCTCGTCTTGCTGGCACGCTGGATAGCTTTGAATATTGGCGGAATCGGCAGCAGCGAGTCCTTGACGAAATGCACGGTGCGCCCGAAGCGCAAGCACTTGGTCTGCCCTCCCCCGGAGCAATGAACGAGCCCCTTGACCAAGCGGCGCTCCGCGGTCAAGAGGGCCCGGATCACTGGAGCATAGCTTCGCGTCGGGCTGAGCAGCGCCTCGCCGACGCTCTGTCTGGAGCCCGGCAGCGCATCCGACAGCCGGTAGGGGCCCGTGTAGATCAGCGCGGGATCGATGCCCGGATCGAACGTCTCCGGGTACCTCTTTCGGTAGTGGGACGACAGGAGGTCATGGCGCGCACTGGTGAGCCCATTGCTGCCGATGCCGCTGTTTTCCCTGTCCTCGTAGTGCGCCTGCCCCGAGCTCGCCAGACCCACGATGACGAGCCCCGGTCGAATGCCGGACCCATCGATCACGTCCGACTTCGGTAGCGTGGCGCAACAGCAGCTGTCGACCACCGCCGTCCGCGTCAGATCCCCCACGTCGGCGGTCTCCCCTCCCCCGCTGTAGATCCCGACCCCATGCTCGCGCAGCCGTGCCAGGTACGCCTCCGTACCCAGTATCAATTCCTGCAGCACCTCAGCGCCGATGCGCTTCGCGTTCCTGTTGATCGTGGTCGACACGAGGATGCGATCCGTCACCCCGACACAAAGCAGATCGTCCAGGTTCATGACCAGACTGTCCTGGGCGATGCCGCGGAAGACCGCCGGATCTCCGGTCTCACGATAGTGCAAGTAGGCGAGCAGGGATTTCGTCCCGCTGCCGTCGGCGTGGATCACGCTACACAGGTCCGGATCGCCCGTCAGGTAGTCCTCGGTGATCTTGCAGAAGGCGCCCGGATACAGGCCCGGGTCGAGCGTCGCAATCGCGCCATGCACCTCCTTCTTGGTCGCGGAGACACCACGCGCTGCGTAGCGTGACGTGGTGCCCTGCCGTCGGCGGCCCGAATCCGGGGCGCCGGCCCCCACGACCCGGTACCCGCTCCGCGCCACCGCGCGCACCAGGCCCCGCTGCTCCAGGACCTTGAACGCCTTGACGAGCGTGTTGATGGCCACGCCGTGGCGGGCCGAGAGCGTCCTCAGGCTCGTCACGCGCTGTCCGGGCCCGAGAGCGCCGGTCGCGATGGCGAAGTGCATCTGGTCGACAATCTGCCGAAAGACAGGGAGCTTGGCCTGCGGGTCGAGTCGGAAGTCGAACACTGTATCACGGGCATAATACAGAAACGGCGGCGGGGCCACCGGCGGCGGGCGCGGACCGGCGCAGCCCCCACCGTGCTATACCTGCGCCGATCAGGGCCGTCTCATGAACGACTTCTCGCTGCTGATCAAGCCTGCCGCGGCTGACTGCAATCTGAGATGCGCGTACTGCTTCTACGTGGGCCGCCAGAGCCTGACAGAGCCGCATCCCCGGATGTCGGACGCGGTCCTGGAAAGACTGATCGCGCGTTACATGAGATCCGGGCAGGCCGAGTCCTACACGTTCAGCTGGCAAGGGGGCGAGCCGGGGCTGATGGGGCTCGATTTCTTCAAGAAGGTCGTCGAGCTCCAAGTACGCTACGCGCTCCCAGGGTCGGTCGTCTGCAATGGCTTGCAGACCAACGGTACGCTGATCACGGACGAGCTGGCCGCGTTCCTGGCACAGTACAAGTTCCTGTTCGGGGTGAGCCTGGACGGCCCGGCGCATCTGCACGATTTCTACAGAAAGACGCGCGATGGCATGCCGACACACGCCTCGGTGCTCCAAGGCATCGAACGGCTGGAGAGACACGGCGTCGAATACAACATCCTCGCCCTGGTGAACAGCAGGACCGTGAAGCAGCCACGGGAGATCTACGGCTACTTCAAGAACCGCGGTTTTTGGCATCAACAGTATGTGCCTTGCGTCGAGTTCGACGCCGCCGGACAGCTCCTGCCCTGCTCCGTAACGGGGTGCGAATGGGGCAACTTTCTCTGCGAGATCTTCGATCGATGGCTCGGCGAAGACGTCCACCACATTTCGATACGTTTGTTCGATTCCATCCTGGAGTATCTGGTCAGCGGAAAGCGCAACTCCTGTGCGATGAGCGTCGACTGCCGCCAATACTTGGTGGTGGAGTACGACGGAAGCGTCTATCCTTGCGATTTCTTCGTACGTGACGACTTGAGGTTGGGAAGCGTCATGAGCGGGACATTTCGGGGGTTCCTGGAGTCGCCGGTCTATCGCGGGTTCGGCCTCGAAAAGGCGAACTACGGGGACGAGTGCCGAGCCTGTCCGTGGCTCACGTATTGTCAGGGCGACTGTCAGAAGTTCCGCCCGGGCATCGGATCAAAGCCCTCGCGGAGCGTGCTGTGCGAAGGATGGAAGACGTTCTATGCCCATGCTCTCCCTCGCCTTCGGGCCATCGCCGATGGCATCCAGCAGCGCCGCGAGCCGTAGCCGCGCTCAGCTCGGCACGGGCCCAGCCCGGTTGCGACGAGGTTGCGATGGCCGTCGAACCACTCCGCGTAGCCTGTGCCGGGGCGGAAATCGTCGTGTACCGTTGAAGTCCGGTTCAGTTGCGGGACGCGTCCTTGGGAGCCCACCGCTCCCGCTCTCGTCGGTGCCCGAGGTTGTTTTCGAGCGACTCGATAGCGATCTGAAGATGCTTCCGTTCTTCGCCGGTGGCCGTCTCGAGCCTCGCGCGCATGCTCGCGAGTCGCCGCTCGGCTCGTGGACTCAGCGAGCGCGCTTGAGCCCCCTGGTCAGCGCGCTCGACAGCACCTGGCGTCGACGGCGCAGGCGCCGGCCGTGCCAGCGGCGCCCCATCGAACAGCGAGCGTCCCTTGGGGACGGGGGCCGTTCTCTGGGCCGTCTTTGCGGGCGGAGCTCTGCGAGCCGATCCGGGGTGCGAGCTCGGCGCAGGCGGGTCACCGGGTCGCGGCGCTTGAACTCCCGGTGCTTCCTCCGCCGGCTCGCTCGAACGCTCGTTCGGTCGCTCCGACGTGAGCCAGGCCCCGCGCCTCCCGGCGCCGGCCCAGATCAGAGCCGCGCCGATGCCGGCCAGGACGAGCCCTGCGGCGACCAGCTGCCGGCCTTTCATGGCGGCACGACTTCGCTCGACTGCGCCCTTATGTTCGTTGTGTTCCCGTCCGTCTCGAGCGTTCCACGCACGCGCACCGACATCCCACGGTCGCCAGCAGGATTGAGCCCGGCCGGCATGGGACCATCGACGTAGACACAGGCGGATCCGGGCGCCGCGTCGTCGGCCAGCTGCCACGCCGAGCGCGTCGGAGGCGCGCCGCGGCACGGGCCCTTCCAGCCGAAGAACTTGGCCGTGACGTCCACGCTGCTGCCCACGGGCAAGCTCGCCAGCCCCGCAACCGACGATGCCGAAGGGCTCGGACCACCAGCGGCAGGCGCCGTGGCAGGCGGCTGAGCGGCACTCGGCGGCGCAGCGGGCTGCGGCGCTGGCGCGGACGGCTGGCCCCCGGACGGCGTTGCTGCGGCCGATTGATTAGGTGCATTGTTGCACGCCAGCACCGCGGTGATCGTGCCGAGCCAGATCCCGATCCTGCGCACGCCGAGCTCAGCCTTCATCGCTAGCCTCCTCGCTGTCAGCCGAGACCTCGATCGTCGTCGCGTACCAGAGATTCGAGTACTCGAGCTCAAGTACATCCTGCAGATTGTCGTCGTTGATGGTCTCGGCGAGCAGATTCGAATCATCCATCGGTATCTCTTGGAGCTCTCGGTCGACGACCTTGCCGCGGATCAGTGTACGGACACCGCCCGGCACATCGTTGCGATAGATGAGCAGCCGCGGGTACGCCTGTTCGCCTTTCTCGATCCAGTAGAGATTCACCAGGACGAGGTACGTGCCCGCCTGGTGCTCGGGCTTGAGCTCGTAGGACTCCCGCGCGATCTCCGTGTCGTACGAGTCGCCCGAAAGCATGCCATTGGTGGTGGCCTTACCGTTGGCGGGGGTGCCGAACTCGCCGTTCGGTTCGTAGACATACAGATCCAGGTCCGCCGACGACTCGTTCCCGTTGGGCTCGCTGCCCCAGGTCAGCACCACGGAGAAGGAATCCACGGCACCCTCGCCCGGAGTCACGACCTCTTCTTCCCCAGTGGAGAGATTGCCGACGAACGCAAACCACGGCTGCAGCGGGAGGAAGCTGGTACTCGTCCAGTAGGAGCTGTACCCGGTGGAATGAGTCCAGGCGGCCTCCGGGAAGTAGATACCCAGTCCGCTCGTGCCTTCCTTGGGTTCCGTGCCGCCCTTGCTCAGTACCGGACCCGACTGCTCGAACCAGGCATTCACCTCATCGGCAGACGCCTTGATGGGACCGTCCAGCTTCGAGAACTCCCTGAGGATGCTGCCGATATCCGTGATGCTGGGTATCGACTCGGCCCGCATCAGGTCGGTCGAGGCGACGGCATTCCTGATCGCGGACCGCATGCCAGCGGCCTCGGTCAGAACGGTCTGCGTGAACCCGGCGAGCCGCTCGTTCAGGACGGGCAGAGTCTGCAGATCGGTCACGCCTATCGTCACCGGGCGGCTTTTCGAGGATTGCTGGTACTCCGCGGTGTACTCGTCGACGATCTGCTCGCCGAGCTCTGCCGCGGTCATGCCCGAATCGTCCTGTAGCGCAGTCATGATGGGCGTGTAGGGATAGCCCCCGCCGGGCTCCAGATCCGGGGAGGCGACCAGGACGTCGGCCACGCCACGAAACGCCATGCCGACTTCGTGCATGCCCATCATGCACGCGTCCATGGCGACCATATCGAGGTGGACTCCGGACTCGCGGACGCCGTCCACCATGTCGCGCAGGCTCATCGCGTCATCGTCCCCTTCATCGTAGAACCCGCCCTGGTAGCCGCCGCCGTGGTTGGCCAGAACGAGCGCCATCCTGCGCGCAGGGTAGTTCTGGGCCGCCCATCTCAAGAACGACGTCAGCGTCGCTTCCGAGCCCATGTCGACGTCGTCGCCGAGATCCGTAGCGCTATCGAGGCTCGCGGAACTGCTCGAATCGTCGTCACGCTGCACGGCCATGCGATAGGCGCCGGTGCGGTACTCTTCCGGAACGGCTCCGGAATAGGTCTCCGAGAACTCGATCTGCGCGACAACCTGGACGTCCGCGTTCGAGCCTACCGCCTCTATCTCATTGAGGTCGCGCCAGAGCGCGTCCGATAGGCTGTTGTTCGCGACGCTGTACAGCGCCACCGTCCAGTCGCGCTCGGGCTCGGTCTCGGGAACGCAGAGCCCGTCGGTGCACTCGTAGCCCGAAACGCAATTCACGGGGCAGTCGGTACGCTGACAGGATGCCCCCTCGTCGCCCTCGACGCACGCGAGACCCAGCGTGGCGCAGTCTTCCCGGGTCACCACATTGCCCAGGCAACGGCTGAGGGTCTGGCCATCGCACGTGCCCTCGACGGGGACGTCGGCGCATCCGTCCTCGAAATCGGGCGCGAAGCAGTCGGCGAATCCGTCCGCGCTGCGGCACTCATCCATGCCGCAGTCGAACACGTAGAGCTGACCGCCTTCGCAGAATCGAAGCTCGTTGTCGTTGCAGATACCGTCCTCGTCGACCCCGTTGGGACAGTCGCCATAGTCCTTGCAGTCCGCACCGCCGTCGTTGCCCGCCGTCGGATCGCACTGCTGTCCGTACGCGGCGCAATTGATCACCCGCGCGACCCCCACCGTTCCCGTCTCGTCGCAGTAGCGCATCGTGGCGCCGTCGCAGGTCCCGAGGTTCGTCAGCTTGCCGCACGGCATGGCGCGTTCGAGAGCTGTGCACGTCGCTTCGCCGTCAGCGACGCTGCAGGTGGCGCCGATCAGCGCGCAATCGAGTGTCGCGACCTCGCCGTTGGCGCAATACTCGAGCAGGTCGCCCGAGCAGACACCCTTGGCGTCGATGTCGCCGCAGTCGTGGCTCCCGGAGCTGCCCGCAACCGAAGTTGTCCCGGCACGCGCCGTATCGGATCCGGCGGCACCCCCCTGGATGAACGAGCCCGGCTCACCTGCCGTGGCGTTGCCCGCCTCCGCGCCCGCAGCTCCGCCCTGGACGGCAGAGCCCGGCTCGCCTGCCGTGCCACGACCCGCGGCTCCGCCCTCTGAAGGACCCGAGCCCGGAGTCCCCGCGGCCCCGTGGCTCGAATCGTCTTCGCTCTTGCACGCTGGACTCATGGTCGCCAAAACGGTGACCAACCCGGCCCCGGCGAGACGACGCAACACGGCTACTTCGCTCCTGGCCGAGTCGGGGCGTCAGTGGGTCGACTATGCTTCGAGCTGCTGGAGCTGCTGGAAGACTCTCGATTGAGCATGTCCGGGCTCAAGAGCCCTGGTTTCTTCTGGGGCTTCTTGGTCGTCGTCTTGGCGTCGTCTTTGGTGTCGTCTTTCTTGGTGCTCGTCTTGTCGTCTTTCTTCGTGCTCGTCTTGTCGTCTTTCTTGGTGCTCGTCTTGTCGTCCTTCTTCGTGCTCGTCTTGTCGTCTTTCTTGGTGCTCGTC
>JAFGIS010000127.1 GCA_016929495.1 Polyangiaceae bacterium
CGCACGCTGCGGAGCAATCTCTCGACCACAGAATTCATCAGAGGGGCGCGGACCGCCGTCTTGATGACCCTTGTGCCGGCCCCCTTCCGTGTCCCAGCCCCCGAGCTGCTTGCGCCGATGCGAGGGCCCTACGCCCGGACTAGCTAGCCTCCGATCCCCAGCGAATCCAGGAAGTCATTGTAGTCTTCTATCTGCGTCGCCTTGACCACGTCGAGCCCCGCATTGAAGCGCTCACCATCGACCATGTGAGCATCGAGGATACTCTTCGTCTTCTTCACGCCCAGGGCATCGAACCCGTAGAGCACGTAGGGAATCAGGTAGCCCATGTAGTACTGCCGCTGCACGTGCGTTGCCTTGATGAGCCCGCTTTCCATGTACTCGAGCGTCTTCGGGTCGAAGTCGAACGCGACCAGCGTGAGATCAGCGGCCGTCATCTCTGCCTCCTCGGCGGCCATCGCGTTTCGGTACGCGTTGGAGAACAGGCCGATCATTCCCACGGCGGGCGGGTCGGCTTCGAGGAGGCTCTGCTTCAGGGACGCGACATCCTCCGCCTCGCCCGTGTCGGTCCACGTGCTTCTTCGTATGACGACCGCGAAGCCGGCATCCTTCAGAACGTCCTTGGCTCCCATGGTGCGATTGTACCCGTCCGGCCAATCGTCTTTCTGGTCATGACCCAGGAGGATCACCGTGCCCTCCTTGGCCTTCATCAGGTCGAGCAACGTGTTGGCTGCGGTCTCGCCGGCCTCTTTGTTCATCGTCCCGATGTACATCTGACGCTTGGAATCCGGAAGATCGCTGTCCATCGTGACTACGGGAATACCGGCCTCCACGGCCTTGTCGATCTCCTCGTTGAGATCCGAGGCCATGGGCGCAATGCCGATTCCGTCGTAGCCCTCGTCCTGCTGCGCCTTCAGAATCTTGATTTGTCGCGCCGTTCGTTCCTCTTCCGTGTCTTCCGTGGGGGCCACGACCTCCTGCGGCACGTCGAGCTCGCTGAGGGCACGACTGGCACCCACGTTGACCGGCTCCCAGTACGCATTCAGTGTCTTGAGCACGACTCCAAGCTGTAGCGACTTGGCCTTGGTCTTGCTGATCGCGTCGACCAGGTCGTCGATGGTGTTCTCCAAGTCCGTCGGCGTGAACGGGCTCTCCGGCGCCGCAGCGCGATCAATGACCTTGTTCGCTTCCTCTTCTTTGCTGCCGCACGCCAGGGTGCCAAGTAGGAGCAGTGTGGTACCGGAGGCAAGCATGCTGACCTTGAAATTCATGGCGATGTTCCTTTTTTGGCTTTCTGGTCTGGCCAGTCGGCGGACGTCTCCACGTGATCATCATAGATTCCTTGGACAACTTGCCACGAGAGGGCCCGAATCGACGAAACGGTGCTTGGAGATCCGCCACGTGTCGAAGATCACGTGCTGAGCCGCTCCATAGCGATCGAAGTCGTATTCAGCCGCCGCGCCGACATACCGAGCGGCGCGACCGTCGCCCAACTCAGCCATGGCCTGACCAAGATGATGCCAATCGACTGTGCCGTTGTCCGAAGCGCTGAGCTCGAGGGTAGAGTCCCGGAGCTCGGCCGCGGACGGCCAGTGACCGTATCGCGCGACCCCGTACTGAAGGCCCATCGCCAACAGGACGACGGCATCGTAGTAGAAATGCGCTGCCGGGAAGGGCGGCTCTCCGTCCCAGCGGTGGGCGAAGTGTTGGACGAATGACTCTGCGTTCGAGCGGGTGCAGTCGACTCTGCCGGACTCTTCCGCGTGCTCCATGTCACACTCACCTGGCAGGCTCAGCGAAGGGGAGAGGCCTCGGAAGCCATCGAGCGCACGGTACGGAACGTTCTGCAAGAACACCTCCGCGTGCAGCGCCGGAGTCAGGTGCCAGGCCCCCCTGCCGTCAGTAACCGCCCAGTCTGTCGCGATGGTGGCGGCCGTGGTCGGATAGGCCATGAGCAGCGTTTGATCGGCGCCGTAGCCGAACGCCGTGTCGAGTGCCGTCGCATAGGACCCAGCTCCGGGGCGCACCGTGACGGAAGGTCGCGCGGTGCCGCCGGAATGTCCGAACTCGGCATTGAACTGAGCAGCTAGCGTGGTGTTGTAGTCGTCGCGTGTGACGACCGCGTTTGCGCTCTGGGCTCCTTCGATGCGAAGCTGCTTGGCCAGCGCGCAGCCGACCTCGGCCGGGGACGGGGCCAGGCGGAGCCATGCACCCGTGCGTCCCACGCGTTCGATGGGCGGTGCGGAGTAGCCGGGCAGGATGTTGAAGACGTCCAGGGCCTTGATGTCGCGCACGATCTCCAGAGCGAGCTGATTTTCCTCGGGGCCGATCAGGTAGGCGACCTTGTGCACGTACAAGAGCCCCAGCAACTCGTCGAGACCGCGTGCCGAGCCGGAGTAGCTGTTGCGACTGATGATGTGGAAGGGTCTCCCGTCGACGCCTCCGGCCCGATTGATGTCTTCCTCGGCCAGAAGCAGGGCTTGCTCCAGGTTGAAGCCGATCGCCGCCTCCTGGCCCGTGAAGGGCAACAGCGCCCCCACGTAGATGGCGTCTTGCGGCGTTGGCTCCCGCGAGTCTGAACAGCCAAGGGCCATGCACAAGACCCACGCAGCTGGGACGAGCCGTGCAGCGGTCACGCCGGACTCCCTCGCGTTGGCCGGCCGGAAGGCGCGTCGGCGCGCAGCACGGCCCGGGTCCCCAGTGGCCCCCGCCGACCCCAGCCGCGGAGCGGTCCGTACACACGCGCCACGCCTGTCGCTGGGGAGGCCGGGGGGACAACGGCTGGGCTCGACCGCCGATCAGCGGAGCGCGGGGGCTTCATCCTCACCTGCCACAAACGGCCGACGCTTGCAGCACTTTAGCCGACCGACCCCGGCCCCCGGCACGGATGTTCGGGGACCGAGGACAGCCGGACCTGCCTGTGCTGGCTACTACGCTCATCCATGCTGCTCAGCCTGCCACGTGACAGTCATGGTGTAACCCGCCGAGCACCGGAGCGGACTTCACGGTGCGACCCGGAGCGAACTTCTTCGTCTCGGAGGCACCTCGACTTCGAGTGCCCATGGATGTCACTGGCTTTTTCGGCTCCGTAGCCGTGTTTCTGCCGATTTCTGCGACGTAGCGCTCGTCGGGAGCACTCCTCCCTGGACGTTCCCGTCGGCCTCCCGACGCCTGTCTTTTCAGCCGCTTGACGAGCTTGAGGCGCGAACCAGCCAGCTATCCCCATCCGAACCTCCTTCGTCAGGATCTCTCAGCTCGGCGTCCGATTCATAGCGTCACAACAAGGCCTTGCGCACCTTCGCATTCAGTTCCGCGCTGGAGAAGGGCTTCTGGATGAAGTGGACCCCAACATCCAGCACGCCGTGGTGGGCAATGACGTTGGCAGTGTACCCTGAGGTGAACAGGCATTTGAGCCTGGGGTGAGTCGCCCGCAACCGATTGGCCAGGTCCCTGCCGTTCATTTCGGGCATGACGACGTCCGTCACGAGGAGCTGGATTTCTTCCGAGTGTTCCGCCGCGAGGCGGATCGCTTCGCCTGGCGTGCGGGCAGAGAGCACCGCGTAGCCGTGGGCTTCGAGCATTCTCTGGGTCATGCTGAGGATGGACGCCTCGTCCTCCACCAACAGAATCGTCTCGGTGCCACGTGCGGGGGCTGGGACTTCGACGGACTGCGAGACTGCTGGCTCACCCACGCGACGTGGGAAGTAGACCTTGAATGTCGTCCCACGTCCTGGTTCGCTGTTGACGTCGATGAAGCCACTATTCTGTCTCGCGATGCCGTATACCGTCGCCAGGCCCAACCCTGTCCCTTTGCCCAACGCCTTGGTGGTGAAGAACGGTTCGAAGAGGCGTGCCAGAGTCTCCCGGTCCATTCCGCGCCCGTCGTCCCTCACCGTGAGCTCGACGTATTCGCCAGCCGCATATCCAACGTGTCTCGTGCAGTAGTCCTGATCGAGTACGCGATTGGTAGTCTCGATGGTGATGGAACCAACGTCGTCGATGGCATCGCGCGCGTTGACGCATAAGTTGGTCAGGACTTGGTCGAACTGCGACGAGTCCAACTCGACGGCCCAGAGATCCGCACCTGGAACGAAGACGACTTCGACGTGCTCACCAATCAGCCGCCGGAGCATCTTGAGCATGCCCGACACGGCGGCGTTCAGGTTCATCACCGTCGGCTGAATGGTCTGCTTGCGGGCAAATGCGAGCAGTTGACGCGTCAGCTCGACAGAGCGACGGGCTGCAGACTGGATCCCCAGGAGATCGGCGTGGATCGGTCTCGATGCTTCCACTTGATCCATGGCGAGTTCGACGTGACCCAGGATCGCACTGAGCATGTTGTTGAAGTCGTGGGCGACCCCACCCGCCAACCTACCCACGGACTCCATCTTTTGCGCCTGAACGAGCTGCGCCTGAAGCTGTTCCTGCTCCACCTGCGCCCACTTGCGCGCAACGATCTCGCCGATCAACCCTGCGGACACCACCAGTCGTCGCTTCGCCAACTCGACGATGAAGGGCGGACGGGACTCGTAGGCGTCGGCATGGCGGCGCAACTCCTCGACGTCCACCGCGAACTTCGAAGCCAGTTCGCCAAGCCGCGTCGGGTCGCGGGGAGGATCGCCGTAGCCGACGTTGATTGAGCCGACGATCTTCGTGCCCGCCCGGATCGGCACAGCATAGAGGTGAAGCCCTCCAGCGCATTCACGGTCCACGGGTTCGCCGGTATCGATGCTGTGTTTCGAGACGTCGTTCCAGCACGACTCGTGGCAGTGCCAACGGCCGCATGCCAGCGCCGTACGGTTGTCGTCCGTGTGACAGAGCCTACGGGAGGCCTCATCCAAGAACCGGCACCAGCCGGACGAGAATATGCCAAGCGCATAATCGCCGTTCTGCTCGTAGACCGCACCCGACGTGTCGAGCAAGTCCAGGAAGTCCCCGACGATGTCGGCCAGCAGCTCCTCGCCAACCGCGTCGCGAATGACTCGGCAAGCGTTGAGCTGAACTAGGTCGCCGTAGGCTGCGGTGGCCGACTTGACGCTCGGTGCGCTAGCTGGCGAGCGGCCCTTGCTGAGCATCCATTCTATCTGGCGCAAGGCTGCCTCGGCGCGCCTGCGCTCGGTGATGTCGCGCAGGTGCTCGACGACATACAGGACTTCTCCGCGATCATCGAGTACCGGATACGCACGACACTCGAGCCAGATCCCGAGTTCCGGCAAGAACTTCTCGATTTGACTGGGTGACTTCGTGCGAACACACTCGGCCGTTGCGCACGAGTCGCAATGCTTCACGCGCCCTATCAACTCGTAGCAGTACCTGCCGTGCGTCTCTTGCGGCGACAAACGCAGGAATCGGTACCCAGCTGCATTGTAGCGGATGATCCGGTGGTGCTTGTCTTGCACGCCAATCACGTCAGGAATGGCATCGAAGAGCGCCTCCAATAGGCGAGCCGAATCGTGGATCCCTTGTTCCAACGGCTGAGGTTCCCCTTCAATCACGCCGCGGGCAAAGGCCATGTCTTGGTCACCGATGATGTCAGACTTGACGCTGCGTGCAGCCTCCGGCACCGGTCGTGCTGTCTCCTCGATTTCCTCTTTGGACTGCATGGCGCGGTTCGACCGAGCACGAGCAGACCTAGAATACCCAGAAGTGCGGGCTCTTCAAGCGTCGGAATTTCCACGGTCTTGAAGGGACCCGCGACCGATGGTCGGTGGGCCAATTCGCTGTCGCCGGAGTGGGAGTTCATCTCCGGGTCCAAGTCCGGACGAGTTTCAGTTCCCGGGCGCACGCCCCAGGCTTTGGCTTCGCCTTACCCCCAATCGCCGTTCACACGAAGAGCGCCGCCTGGTCCCTGCGGAGCTGCACGGTGGCGTCGCTCGGGAAGTGGAACGTCGGGCGAAAAACCCGGTTCATTGGCGCGACGAGCTGCCGGAACCGGTATGCGTCGTGGTGCGACTCGCCCCTCATCTCGAATACGTTCCAGTTGTCGCGGTCGGAGATGCGCAGCTCGACGCCCAAGCTGTGCTGTTGAACCGTGGCCCATTTTTTGTCCCGGTTCGCGTACGCGTACTGGTTCCGCGGACCCCGTCGTGACCGGCCCGTGGGGCGCGTGCTCTGATCGCGCCGCGGGTGACTGCGCGCGCGTCCGGGCCCCTTCTGGACGGGCGCTTTCCGCAGGGCCTTCGCGTCGCGGTGGACGCCGACCCATGCCGGCGCAACAAGCGGGCACATGGACGAGGACGCACTGGTATCGAAGCTTGAGCAGATCTGGAGGGAGGGCCTGGTCAGCGATCCGCGCGCGGAGCTAGCGCGATGGCGGGAGCGGGAGCCCGACAAGAAGCACGCGCTATCGGTACATACGGCTGCGACACAGCACCTGCTGGCGCTCATGTGCAGTCGTTACGGTCTTCACGTCTATCGAGCCCCGCGACAGCGGTCGACAACGATCTGCGTGGACGCGCCAGAAGGCTTCGTACGCACGGTCTTGTGGCCTCCGTTCAACAGCATGGCGCTGGTGCTCGAGGAACAAACGCACCAGTTTCTCGAGCGCATCATTGAGCGCTGGGCTCGTAGCGCCGACCCGGGCCAGAAGTGAGGACTCAAGC
>JAFGIS010000128.1 GCA_016929495.1 Polyangiaceae bacterium
GCCCGTCGCTGCCACTTCTGGCACTGGGAACGCGGCACGCCGTCGGGTATTGAATTTCCGACCGCCTCGCGAGGGGCCGCCGAAGAGACGGAGTAAGCTCCCATGAAGCCGCGTCATTCTTGGGCATTGGCCTGTGCCTTTGCCGTCACAGCTTGGGGTACACTCGCGCACGCCACCAAGAGTGCCGAGTTTTATACGAACAAGTCCTATCAGTACGGTCGTTTCGAAGCGAGCATTCGCTTTCCCGCGGGATCGGGTGTCGTCGGTTCCTTCTTCCTCTGGAAAGACGGTTCGGAACTCGATGGAGAGTACTGGAACGAGCTCGACTTGGAGAAGGTCGGTGCCGATTGCACTCTCGATACCAACGCGTTCTACGGCGATCCCGAGAGAGTACACACGAAGGCGATCGCGCTCACCGCGGATTTGTGCGGCGTTTTCCACACGTACGCGTACGAATGGACGCCCGAGTACATCGCTTGGTTCGTCGACGGAACCGAGGTCCGACGGGAAACGGGCGAGACCGCGACGGCCTACGCCGAGAACGCGACCGAAGGAATGCAGATCCGATTCAACATCTGGCCGGGCGATGCCAGCTTCGGCGGTGTTTTCGACCCGAGCATCCTCCCGGTGTACCAGTACGTCGACTGGGTAGAGTACTCGTCCTACGCGGACGGCGCCTTCACGTTGGCCTGGCGCGAGGATTTCGACGCGATGAGCGCTCCGACAGGATGGTCCCGTGCGAGCTGGGACTCTCCGAAGGGGCTGTCGACTCACGCGCCCAACAACGTGAGCTTCACCGACGGCTTCGCGATCCTGGCGCTGACCGACGACACTGGATCGGGCACGGGCGGAACCTCGGCCGGAACCGGCGGTGCGCCCCAGGGCACTGGTGGCGCCGATGCGCCGCAAACGGGTGGCTCGACGGCCCTCGGTACCGGCGGCGCGACGACGACCGGCGGCGCCACGGGCGCCGGTACTGTCGGAGGCGCTCGCGATGAATCCGGCTGTGCTTGCCGCGCAGGCCGTGCAGGTCCCAGAGGGCTTGGCTTGCTGCTGGGCGCTATCCTCGTCGGTTGGGCCCGGCGGCGGAGGACGGCAAAACCACTCGGGAGGCTCCCGTGAAGACCGCTCATCTCACAGTGTCCGCGGCAATTCTTGCCGTCACCAGCATCCCCAGCGTGGCGTGGGCGGTTGCCAGCGCCGAGCTCTACAGCACGACGCCCTACTTCTACGGGCGTTTCGAGGCACGCGTTCGCTATGCGGCGGGCGATGGGGTGGTCAGCGCCTTTTTCCTGTGGAAGGAAGGCTCCGAAGTCTCGGGCACGTTCTGGAACGAGCTCGACTACGAGAAGGTCGGCGCCAATTGCGAGCTACACACCAACGCGTACTACGGAAACCCTGCGGCAGTGCATACGAAAACCCACACGCTCGCAGGGCTCTGTAGCGACTACCACGACTATCGCTATGAATGGACTCCCACGTACATCGCCTGGGTCGTCGACGGACAGGAGATCCGTCGGGAAACCGGAGATGTTGCGACGGCGTACGCCCAGAATGCCACCGACGGGATGACCTTCCATTTCAACCTATGGCCTGGCGACCAGAGCTTCGGCGGCAACCTGGATCCGTCCATCCTCCCCGTGTACCAGTACATCAGCTGGGTACAGTACTCTTCCTACGACAACGGTGCGTTCACTCTACAATGGCGAGAGGATTTCGAGGGACCGGACCTGCCGAGCGGTTGGGCGCTCGGCGACTGGGGATCCCCAAAAGGCAAGTCGACCCACAACGCGGCCAATGTCGGTTTCGTGAACGGGATCGCCGTTCTTTCGCTCACGGCAGATGACGCGACGGGCGTTCCGAGCACCGTGCCTGCCGACGGCACCAGTACCGGCGGAACTGGCTCGGGCGGCACGAGCAGTGGCGGCACCAGCTCGGGCGGCGCAGCCACGGGCGGCACGGCCACCGGGGGTACGTCCACCGGGGGGGGCACGGCGGGTGGCACGAGCAGCGGCGACACGGGCGGCACGGCTGCTGGCGGCAGGAGCAGCGGCGGCGACAGCACGGGCGGTAGAGCCGAGGGCGGCGCGAGCGTGGGCGGCACTGCGACGGGCGGCGGCACGAGCAGCGGCGACACGGGCGGAAGAGCCACGGGCGGCACGAGCAGCGGTGGCGCGAACATAGGTGGCAGAGCCACGGGCGGAGCGAACGCGGGTGGCCTCTCCACCGGAGGCGCAGACGCCGGCGGCGCCACCGGCGGTTCGAACAGCGGCGGTGCGGCCGGTGGCAGCGGACCGGGCGGCGAGACGAGCGGCGGCGTCGCCACGGGCGGGAGCGGCGACACGATCGGCGGCGCCATGTCAACGAGCACCGGGGGGGCGACAGGCGGGAGCAGCGAGCACGACTCGGGCGCTTCCGGCGCCACCGCGCAGACAACGGACGCGTCCGACAATTCCGGGTGTGGGTGTCGAGTCCCGTCCGAGGGTGACCGTTCCGGGTGGCGCAGCGCTTTGGGACTGCTGGCTATCATCCTCTTCTTGCGTCGACGTGGCCCTGTTCGGGGCCATGAGGATGTGCCGCGCGCTCGAGCTCGAGTCCCATGAGGCACTCTGGCCTGCGCCGTGGCCTTGACCCAGGCGGTGCTTCCGCGTGCTCGGTTTCGTTCCTGCTCTGCGCGATCCTACTGGGCCTGGTCGGTTCCGGTTGCACCGGAGCTAGCTCGTCCGACACAGACAGCCGGGCGGATAGCGGCGCCGACGCGGGGCCGGGCGTCGATTCCGGTCAACCCGCGGACTCGGGCGTGGCAAGCGACGCAGATGCCGCTTCCGATGCCGGGCAACTGCCTGACGCCGGGGGCCCGAGCGCGGATGAAACCGCTGTGTCTGCGAAGGTCGACGAGATCCTCTCGAGGCTCACCCTCGAGCAGAAGACCGCGCAGATGACGGAGATCCAGTTCGAGGACGTGTCGGCCGACAGTGCCCGCGCCGGCTGCTACGGCTCGATCTTCAATGGGGGCGAGGAGCTCCCGTTCGAGAACGACCCCGCCGCGTGGGCCAAGGCCTTGGACGAGCTGCAGAAGGCAACCATCGAGGGCTGCGGCGTCCCGATGCTCTACGGCATCGACGCCGTGCACGGCAATGCCAAGGTCATCGGTTCCACTGTGTTTCCCCACGAAGTCGGCCTGGGCGCCACGAGGGACGCGGACCTGGTCGAGCGGATTGGCAGAGCGGTGGGCAGAGAATGTCGAGGCGCGGGCATTCACTTGGTCTTTGCGCCGACCGTGGCGGTCGCTCGGGACGAGCGCTGGGGGCGTACCTACGAAAGCTTCGGCGAGACGCCGGAGCTCAACGCACAGCTCGGCGCTGCGTACATCAAAGGACTGCAGGGTGGTGGAGACCTGTCGGATCCCGGCGCCGTTGTGGCCACGGCCAAGCACTACTTCGGCGACGGCGCCACCACGGACGGCAAGAACGCCGGCGTCGTCGAGGTCGGGGAAGCCACCCTCCGAGCGATCCATCTGCCGCCGTACGAGGCGGCCGTCGCCCAGAACGTGGCGGCGATCATGCCGTCCTTCCACCAGTGGCTGATGAACGGGCAATTGCAGTACATGAGCGTGAACTCGTTCGCGCTCACGGACCTACTCAAAGGCGAACTCGGATTCGAAGGTTTCTGCCTTTCCGACTACGATGCCGTGGCCCGGACGCAAGGGAAATCGGCCGACGGTGAACCCATCCCCTACACGCAGAGCGTCGTTTCGGCGTCGGTCAACGCCGGAATGGACATGGCCATGGTCGCGATGGACGGCGGAGCCGGCGACTGGTTGAGCTTTCTCCGGAGCGGTGAGATCCCCCAGGCGCGTATCGACGACGCCGTTCGGCGCATACTTCGCGCCAAGGTGTCGATGGGGCTGTTCGACGACGATTTCGCCAAGGCCTACTCGAACGCGACGCTGCGCAGCCAGATCTGGTCCCAGGAGCACCAGGACCTGGCCCGAGAAGCGGTTCAGAAGTCGCTAGTGCTGCTCAAGAACGACGGGATCTTGCCGCTGGACAAGGCACAACCCATAAAGGTGGTGGGCCCGTACGCGGACTCGATGGGCGCCCAGGCGGGTGGCTGGACCGTCAGCTGGCAGGGTAGCGACAAGTACGGCACCAGCGAGGTCATGGGAGAGACCATCCTCACCGGCCTCGAGACGCTGGGCAGCGATGTCGAGTCCGCCTCCAGCGTAGCGAGCGGGGACACCGTCATCGCCGTGGTCGGGGAGCGCCCGTCCGCAGAGGAGTTTGGAGACGACGGCGCGCAAGCGCTCGATCGTTCGAGCCACTGGGCCTCCGTCCGCCTGCACACACAGACCGGCTTCAAGGAGCTGCAGAACGCTGTGGCCGCCGGCGCAAAGGTGA
>JAFGIS010000129.1 GCA_016929495.1 Polyangiaceae bacterium
CGCCGCTGCGCGTTGGTGCACACGTAGTAGCTCCTCGGGTGAGAGATCGTGCGGCGACAGGCGCATGTGGGCCGACGCCACGGTGAATACGATTCTCGATGCCGACTACTTCGCCCGCGCACAACTGTCGCTCGCCGACCTCGAGAAGAACCCGGAATTCCCGCAGTTTGCGGACACAGCACCCTACCGCCAGGCTCTCTGTACTCGGGAGCAGCGCGAGGCCTTCTTCCTTGGCCTTGACGTCCGTGCGCCGGAGACTCGCTGGCTGCCCCATCTGCGCGCCCTGGACGAGCTCCTGGTGGAAGACGCCATCGCTTCCCACGTCCAGGACTTGGTGGCCGCCTGGGTGGCCAAGGACGTGGGTCAAGCGCTGCAGTTCTTGCAGGCGGCGCGGGGGAACGCAGAGCTCTTTCGCGTCGGCAAGGTCGTTGCAGCAGCGCTTCGCAAGGGGCTTCAGACCGTGCCGGCGGCGACTCGTGCCGGCCTGGAGGAGGTGCTTCTGGCCTGGGCCATCGAGCACCAGGAATCCGAGTGGGACGTCGACCCGGAAGCCAGCGTGATCCGTGCGGCAGACCTCCAATGGCGCGTCGAGGATCTGGCACTCGAAACGCTGCCCGCCGTCCTCTGGAAGCTCGTGGGCGTGTTGGATGCCCGCCTCCGCGAGTCCAAGGACGACGCCTCCGCGGACCTCGCCAAGTACCACTGGTGTGTGGCGGCGGCGAAGGCTCTCCCCTCCGGGCCGTCACGAAGTCCGGCGGCGCTGCGACTCGTTGCGGCCGGACAAGTACCCTTGCGCATTCAAGATGGAAACCGGGTGCTCAAGGAATCCGTCTCGGATCTTCGTGCGCTCGATGACGCCGTGCTCACCCAGTTCGGCCTTCCCCTCTGGCCCGACCTGGTTGCCACGCCGACGGAGGACGGGATCCGGCTCTCCAACCGAGGTGTTGGGGCCGCCCTCGCCATCAGCGTGACGGAAGAGGCGTCGCTGCTCAGGAACGACGCTCAACTTGACCGGTTCGACCTGCCCGCGAATGAATCGATTGCCCTACCGGTGTCCGGGCGCCGGTCGGCCATCGCACTCTCGTTCGAGAAGTTCCACCGACGATTCCACGTGATCGTCCCGGTCGTCGCGGGTGCGGCCACAGCCGCCGAGCAGATTCCGTTGCGCAACCTGAGAACAGCGATCACGCGCAAGCGCCTCCAGGCGGCACGCGGGTACCGCGCCGTCATCGATCCCAAGGGGATTGTAGTCGGATTGAGCCCAGCCTTGATTTCCCTTTTCGAGAGCATACACCACGCCAACTCGATCGCTGGACTTTCTGCAGTCCTCCTCCTCGGGGAGCGTGGCGTTGGGAAGTCGCACATCGCCAGGTTGATCCACGACTCGAGCCCAAGAACGAAGGGTCCGTTCGTGCTCGTCCAGGCAGGGGGAACCGGAGGCGACGTCACCATTCAGCGAGGGGAGTGGATCGGTTACAGCAAGGGGCACGGCATCGCCGGGATCGACCCGAAGGGCAAACCCGGCCACTTGATGGAGGCGAGTGGCGGCACCCTCTTCATCGATGAATTCGGAGACTTCTCCAAGGAGCTTCAGTCCATCTTCCTCTCCGTCTTGGAAGGCCGCGGAATCCAGAAGGTCGGTGCTGGGCAATACATGGCCGACGTTCGCTGCATCTTTGCCACCAACGTGGATGTGGACGAGGCTGTCGCGAACGGTGTCCTTCGCCCGGACCTTCTCGACCGAATTGCCGTGAAGTTCTGCATCCCGCCGCTCCGCGAGCGACGCGGCGACATCCTTCTACTGGCGAGACACTTTGCGCCGGAACAGAAGCTCTCGGAAGGGTGCGCGCTCGCTCTGCTTCGCTTTTCCTGGCCCGGAAATGTCCGCGAGCTCAAGAACGTGCTGGCCGTCGCGGAAGCACGCAAGGAAGGCGAGGGGGCTGCGACGATCAAACCCGAGCACCTGGATATTCCCTCGGAGATCCTTACCGAGGTTGGCGTGCTCGACAACGACGAGTGCCGAGCCGAGCTGTGGAGGCTGGCTGACGAGATCGCACGTGAGGAGGGCCTGGAGGAGGGCGGCGGACTCCAACGTCGTGCCGGCGAGATCATGGGCGTTGGCGAAGCGCAGGCGTCCAAAGCGTATCAAGCATACGGCCTGAGGAAGCGCGCTACTGCCTGACTTTCCTCCCGCGCTCCCGGACTTTCCTTTGAGCCCCTCGGGCTTTCCTCCACTCTGGAACTCCTCTTCCTGCCCTCTCCTCAAGCGTCCAGAGCGTGAATTCTGAGGGGAAATTCCCGTTCATTCGCCACGGCACAGCCCTTGCTCATCGGCGGTGCCATGAGCACGAATCAAACCAAGCAAAGCCTTTCACCACCACGACAACGCCTCGTGGAACTCTCCCAGAAGATCAACTTCGGCGTCATCGAGAACCTCGTTGTCAGGGACGGCGAGCCTCTGTTCAATCCGCCGCCCCGCGTCGTTCGTGCTGTGAAACTCGGCGGCGAGAACGGGCCACGGCCCGAGTACGCGCTCCGGGACTTTGCCTTGAGGGCCGAAGTCCGGGAGCTCTTCGCACACCTCGACGCGCTCGGCGAGGGGACCGTCCGCCGCCTCGAAGTGAAACACGGCCTCCCATTCCGCATGGAGATCGAGGAGGTGGTCGCCTGAGCTGCGGGGTCGGCTCCCGTCCGGCATAGCAAACTCCTAACATCACCAGACACTTAGCCGGCCACAAAGTGGAGGTGGGTGTGGGTGCCGCCGAAACGGCCATCCACCTCACCTCCCTCATGATGGTCGGTCCCGCGCTGTTTCGAGCGGCACCCACCTGGCCTCCTCGGCCCGAGGAGAAATCAGTGGACAACTCGAAGCATCAGCGTCTTTCCCACTCCGCACACCAGCTCATTCACCGTAAAGCCCGCCGCCTCGTCGGCACGGCAGGATTCGCGGTTAGCGATGTCGACGACATCGAGCAGGAACTCGCGCTCGACCTCCTGGAGCGCCTTCCCAAGTTCGACCAGAACAGAGCCGCGCATTCCACGTTCGTCGCTCGCCTGCTCGGACGGAAGATCAGCAACCTCATCCGGCACCGGACGCAGGAACTGCGCGACTACCGACGCGCGACCGTCTCCCTGAACGACCTGATCGACGACGGCGACGGCGGCACGATCGAGCGTGCGCAAACGGTCCCGGCCAACGCCCACGACCGCCGGACCCGCCAGCAGCACCGAAGTGAGCACGAACAGCGCGAGCTCCGCCTGGACGTCCGGCAGGTCGTCGGCGCCCTGCCCGAGGAGCTGAAGTCCCTTGCCGAGCTTCTTATGGAACATCGCGTCGCGAGAGTGGCTCGCATGCTGAACATCCCGCGTGCCACGCTTTACCGGAACGGGATTGCGCGCCTGCGCGCGATCTTCGACGACGCCGGACTTCGCGAATACGTGTGACCTCGGACACTCCGCGCCGCGGCCGGGTAAGTACTCAGTGTCCGGCCCGGGGCGGGTCCCACGGGAGAACGGAAGCATGAGTCGCATCGTCTACCGCTACACCTTCGCCG